>NC_000909.1:332994-665988 GCF_000091665.1 Methanocaldococcus jannaschii DSM 2661 | reverse complement strand
AACCACCAGAGAAGTGTCCTTCTTGCAGTCATCCAAGGAAATACTTTGAAGTTAAATGTGAAAAATATTAAATTTAATTAATTTAATCAATTAAAACAAATTATAAATGAGGTGGGGGTTTATGAAAGTTGCCTTCTTAATATTTTCTTACTTTCACAAAAATCAGCCAAATATGCCCGTTATGATGCATACATTACTATTTGCAAATGAATTAAAAGAAAAGGGAGATGAAGTAAAGATTATATTGGAAGGAGAAGCAGTTTTATGGGCAAAAGATCTGTTAAGTGAAAATCATCCATTAAAAAGCCACTTTGAAAAAGTAAAAGATGATTTTGTTGTATGTGAAGCATGTGCAAGTATGTTTAATGTTAAAGAAGAAATTAAAGGCAAATTAAAATTAGAAAATGATTTATTTGGACATGTAAGCTTAAAGAAATATTTAGATGGTGGATATAGAATAATTGAGCTCTAATTACTAATCTGTTTTTATATTTATCCTATCTATATTTATTCTATATTTATTTTTATATTATTTACCACTACTCAAAAGGTGATCTTAATGGTATTAGAAATAAAAAATGGAATATACTGGGTTGGAGTGATTGATTGGGAAATTAGAGATTTTCATGGCTATGGAACTCCCTACGGATCAACCTATAACTCTTATTTGATAAAAGATAAGAAAAATGTTTTAATAGACACTGCAAAGGATTACATGTTCAATGAACTTATTTATGGCATATCAAAATTTATAGATCCCAAAGATCTCGATTATATTATAGTTAATCACGTAGAAAAAGACCACAGTGGTTGTGTTGATAAATTGGTTGAGATCAGCAATGCCACAATAATAACTAATGAAAAGGGAAAGGAGCATTTATCTCTCTACTACGATACAAAAGATTGGGATTTTATCATTGTAGATACTGGAGATGAGATAAACATAGGAGACAGAACTCTAAAGTTCATAAGAACTCCAATGCTCCACTGGCCAGATAATATGCTAACTTACTGTAAAGAAGAGAAAATTTTATTCTCAAACGATGCATTTGGACAGCATATAGCAAGTTCTGAGAGATTTGATTACGAGATAGGAGAAGGAATTTTTGAACATGCAAAGGATTATTTCGCTAATATATTGATGCCCTATAAAATGCTTATTCCTGATGCAATAAAAGCCGTTAAAAACTTAGATATTGAGCTTATTTGCCCTTCTCATGGAGTAATTTGGAAGGAATACATAAACGAAATAATTGAAAAATATAACGAATGGGCAATGAACAAAACAAAGAATAAGGCAGTTATTGTCTATGATACAATGTATAACTCGACCAAAAAAATGGCTCATGCGATTGCTGAAGGTTTAATGGAGAAAGGAGTAGAAGTAAAAATTTATAGAGTTTGTGAAACCTCTCTAAGTAGAATAATGACAGAAATCTTAGATGCAAAGTATGTTTTAGTTGGCTCACCAACTGTAAATAGAAATCTCTACCCAGAAGTTGGTAAGTTCCTTGCATACATGGATTGCATTAGACCACTCGACAAGATCGGTGTTGCCTTTGGTTCTTATGGTTGGATGGAATGCGCAACTGAAAAAATTAAAGAGATATTCAAAAACCTGGGCTTTAAGATAGTTGATGATGAATGTTTAACAGTAAGATTTGCTCCAAAAGAGGAACATCTAAAAAAATGTTATGAATTTGGTAAAAGATTAGCAGATATTGGCTTCTGATATATATTTTTATTATTTAAATTTTATTTTTTTAAGGTGGAATAATGAAAGTCTTTGGGATAAGTGGAAGTCCAAGATTGCAAGGGACTCATTTTGCAGTAAATTATGCTTTAAATTATTTGAAAGAGAAAGGGGCAGAGGTGAGATATTTTTCAGTTAGTAGAAAGAAGATAAACTTCTGTCTTCACTGTGATTACTGTATAAAGAAAAAAGAGGGATGCATACATAAGGATGATATGGAAGAGGTTTATGAAAACCTTATTTGGGCTGATGGAGTGATAATAGGAACTCCAGTTTATCAGGGGAATGTAACAGGGCAGCTAAAGACATTGATGGATAGATGCAGAGCTATACTGGCAAAAAATCCAAAGGTTTTGAGGGGTAGAGTTGGAATGGCTATTGCTGTTGGTGGAGATAGAAATGGGGGGCAGGAGATTGCTTTAAGAACTATTCATGACTTTTTTATAATAAATGAAATGATTCCTGTGGGAGGGGGTTCTTTTGGAGCTAATTTAGGGGCTACATTTTGGTCTAAGGATAGAGGGAAGAAAGGAGTTGAGGAGGATGAGGAGGGATTGAGAGTTTTAAGAAAGACACTTAATAGATTTTATGAGGTTTTAAAAGAAAAGAGGGGGTTATAAAGAGGGGTAGTATGCTAAAAATTGCATGGGGAATAACCGGATGTGGAGATAAACTGCCAGAAGTTGTTGAAATAATGAAAAAGCTAAAAAATAAATATAATTTGGATGTAGATATCTATCTCTCAAAAAATGCAAAGATTGTTGTAAAGTGGTATAAACTCTGGCAGGTTTTGGAGGATGAGTTTTATGATTTAAGGGTTGAGGTTAATGCAAACGCTCCATTCTTAGTTGGGAAGTTGCAAACTGGAAAATATGATTTGTTTTTAGTAGCTCCAGCAACGGCAAACACAACTGCAAAAATAGCTTATGGTATTGCCGATACTTTAATAACTAATTCAGTTGCTCAAGCAATGAAGGCAAAAGTACCAGTTTATATCTTTCCACCAGATAACAAAAAAGGAACTGTAGAGACAATTCTGCCAGGGAATAAGAAATTAACCCTATATATGAGAGATGTTGATGTTGAAAATGTTGAGAGACTTAGAAGAATGGAGGGAATTGAGGTTTTAGATAAACCAGAAGATATAGAGAAGGTTATTTTAAAGCACATAGAGGTGAAAAAACAGCAATAAGCTATCTATTTTTATAATATTTTAGCAAATCAAACACACTTAAAGTTCCAACAACCTCATCTCTATCATTAATAACAGGGTAGGCAATGTCTTCGTTTTTTATTATCTCATCTATTAATTCATCAGTTACTTCATCATTCTCTTTTAAAATCTTTATCTCATCAATAAGTAACATTAAATCCTCTATTTTTGAATGCTTACAGCCTATAAGCAAATCTAAGGCAGTAATCCATCCAACTAATTTTCCATCTTCTATAACTGGAGCATAATTTTTCTTTTCTTTGTAGAGAGTTTGAACAACTTCTCCTCCAATATCATTTGGGGAGATTTTTATAAAATCTTTGTTCATAACTTCTTTAACTTTCATTATCATCATCTCCGTTTGATATTACTGCTCAATAATTCTATAATTATTTTTTCATGCAAAAATTTTGCTATTGTATTTTATAATTTATTAATTCAAATCTTCTATTTTAATGTGAATATCGTTTTCATTGCAAAACTTAAAGACGATTTCCAAACCGTTAATGTTATTTATTCGTTAATATATTAATGATTATCGTAAAACAAGTTAAAAATATGTTTGGTGATAGGTATGAAAAACTGCATCGCTGCTATTCCAGAAGTTAAGGAAATGGTTGAAAAGGCAAAGTTAAAGGGTATAGAAACTCCTCACACAAGATTCCCAAATCAATTCCCAAAGTGTCCTTACGGGTTAAAAGGGGTTTATTGCATATTATGTGCTAATGGACCTTGTAGAATAACAGAAAAAACTCCTTACGGTGTTTGTGGAGCAACAGCAGATGTTATTGTAGCAAGAAACCTCTGCAGAGCGGTTGCTGCTGGAACATCATGTTATGTCCATTGTGCTGAAAACGCTGCAAGAGCTTTATTATCAGCAGGTAAAGGAGAAGGAAGCTATGAAATAAGAAACGAGAAAAAATTAAAGTTTTTAGCGAAAAAACTTGGCTTTGATGCAAATAAAGATGCTAAGCAGTTGGCTGTTGAAGTTGCTGAGTTCATATTAGATGATATGTACAAACCAAGATGGGAGAAGAGTGAATTAGTTCCAAAACTCTGTCCAGAGAAGAGATTAGAAGTATTTGAGAAGTTAGATATCCTTCCAGGAGGGGCTAAGGGAGAGATTGTTGATGCATTAACAAAGACTTCAACAAACTTAAACAGCAATCCAATGGACTTATTGGTTCACTGCCTTAGATTAGGATTGCACGCAGGATTTACAGGGCTTTTAATGACTTGCTGGTTAAACGACATCTTATTTGGTTCACCAAAGATTACAGTAGTTGAGAATGGATTCAGTTCAGTTAAGCCAAACAACGTTAATATCATGATTACTGGACACCAGCACGCTTTAATCCAGCCATTATGTGAGGCTGCAATGGAGGAAGACTTAATAAAAATGGCAAAAGAAGCTGGAGCTGATGAGATTAAGATTATTGGAGCTACATGTAACGGACAAGATATGGAAACAAGAATTGCCCACTTACCAGAAAGCTTCGTTGGTTACATAGCAAACAACTTCACAACAGAGCCATTGGTTGCAACTGGTTTAATTGATGCTGTTGTCTCTGAATTCAACTGTACATTCCACGGATTGAAATTTGTCGCTGAAAAAACTAAGACAAAATTAATCTGTATTGATGACATGGCTTACGTTGAGGGAGCTGAATACATCCCATGGGAGCCAGAGAATGCTAAAGAAAAGGCAAGAGAGATAATTAAGAAAGCAATTGAGGCATTCAAAGAGAGAAAAGGAATGCAGAAGGATTACTACGATGAGAAAGTTAAATCAGTTGTTGGAGTTGGAGAGGAATCATTGGTTGAGTTCTTAGGAGGAAGTGTCAAGCCATTAATTGAATTGATTGCAAGTGGTAAAATCAAAGGGGTTGTTGGAGTCGTTGGATGTTCAAACTTGGCAAGTGGAGGACACGACAACATAATTGTCACATTAACAAAAGAGCTCATTAAAAGAGATATCTTAGTCTTAGCAGGAGGTTGTGTAAACAGCCCATTGAAACACGCAGGTCTCTTTGACCCTGCAAGTGCTGAGTTAGCTGGAGAGAACTTAAAAGAAGTCTGTAAGAGCTTAGGAATCCCACCAGTCTTAAACTTCGGAGCATGTTTGAGTATTGCAAGAATTGAGCAGGTTGCAGTTGCAATTGCTGAAGAGTTGGGAGTTGATATTCCAGATTTACCAGTTGCTGCCTCAGCACCACAGTGGTTGGAAGAGCAGGCATTGGCAGATGCAACCTACGCAGTTGATATGGGCTTTACTGTCCATGTTTCACCAGTTCCATTCGTTACTGGCAGTGAGTTAGTAACAAAGGTTTTAACTGAAGCAGTTGAGGGCTTAACAGGGGGTAAATTAATCCCAGAACCAAACCCATACAAGGCAGCTGATTTATTGGAGCAAACAATCATGGAGAAGAGGAAAAAACTTGGAATCTAATTAAATTCTTTTTAAACTTTTAAAACATTTTAAAAAGGTGGAATTATGAAAATTAGAGGGTTTGAAAGCTCAATGATGGGGAAAGATATAGATTTTATTCCCCCAGCTATGACAAGGTTATGCTGTTTAAATGAAATCTCCCATGCTTTAGCAGGAGTTATGGCTGTTGAGAAAGCTTATAACATAACAGTTCCAAATGAAGGGCAGTATTTGAGGGAGATTGCAAGATTGGGGGAGATTGTTGAAGTAGATGCAATTAAGTTGAGAGAATTTAAAAATACAGATGATTTAGCAGATATTGGAAACAAAATAAAATCTGTGTTAGGAAAAAAGGCTAAATATTTGGCTGTTGGTGGAGTTTTAGAAAATATAAGTGATAAAAGAAAAGAAAAATTAATTAATTTGGCAAAAGAGGGATTAAACTTAGTTGATAAAGATTTTGTTAAGTTAGTTGATGAGAGAAAGGCAAAGATTCCATTGCCAGATGTTGAGTTGATTGATGCTTATAACTTTGATGCTAATAAAGTGGAAACAAACGGCTTACCAAAAACAGCCCTTTATGATGGAAAGGTAGTTTATAGTGGGTCTTTGGCAAGAATGTATAAGGAGGGCTTAATAAATTCAAAAAACTTATGGGATGTGTTATCTTCAAGAATGATTGAGATAGAATTCTGCTTAAATAAAATTATAGAACTCTTAAACAAATTAAAATTAACACACCCATACATGGAGCCAATTATAAAAGATGGAAAGGCAATTGGGGAGGCTGTTATAGAAGGAGGAGAGGGAATCGTTTATCACAAAGTTGAGTTACTTGGAAGAGAGATTTTGGATTACACAATATTAACAAGTGAGAACTTCAACAAAGCAGTTTTGGATAGTGTAGATAATGATGAAGCAAAAAGAATCATTCAGCTCTGTGAAAGATGCTACTATTTATAAGCTAATTAGATAACTACGAAAATAGGGGATAATTTGAACTAATGGACATTAATTAGGGTTGAAAGCCCTAACTTAATGGACACGTTTTGGTCAAGCTTTTACTAAAAGGTTGAGGGTGATTTTATGACCGGATGCGGTTCTTGTGGTAAGATTATCAAAAACATTGAAAAGAAGTATTATAACCAATTAAAAGAAAAGGACATTGTTTTGGTTGGAGGAGCTGTTAATTTGGATGATGAGGAAGAAGTTAAAAAAATAATGGAAATTAGAAAAAACTCAAAAGTATTGATAGCAGTTGGTAGCTGTGCTGTAAGTGGGGGTTTCCAAAGAATGCTTATTGGTTTAGAGAATGGCTTCCCACAAAGATTTGTTAGAATAGGAGATGTTGTTAAGGTAGATTATGCAATAATTGGCTGCCCACCAGATGAAGAAGAGGTTGAAAGAATAGTTAAGGCAGTTATTGAAAAAGACAAGGAAATCGTTGATTCATACTTAATACTAAAACCTTATGAAGTTATTGCTGGAAAACCAATTATTGATGCCTATATGAAAGTTAATGACGTTTTATTAACTTCAAATAAAGAGTTATGTTTAGGATGTGATGATAAGCCAATAAATGATGAGTTCTGTACTGGTTGTGGAACATGCGTTGCTAAGTGTCCAGCAAACGCTTTAACAATTGATGAAAAGCCAAAGGTCAATATAAGCAAGTGTATTAAATGCGGAACTTGCTTCTTCAACTGTATAAGGGTAAAGGAAGCATTATTGCCGTAAATTTAAAATTCTAAGAGGCATTGCCGAGCGTAGCGAGGCAATGCATCCGTGGTATCCCAATAGGAGGTATCCTCCTATGGTGTAGGAACTTGCTTCTTCAACTGTATAAGGGTAAAAGAAGCTTTATAATTAATTTTTGCATAATTTAAAAGTTTGAGGTGATGTATAATGAAATATCTTTCAGCAAAATCAAAACTAAATATTGATGCCCAAGATGGTGGATTTACAACAACATTGTTAAGTTACTGCTTAGAAAATGGTATATTGGATGCAGTAGTGGTTGTTGGAGATAAGAATTGGAAGCCAGTAGCTTACTTAGCTACTACACCAACTGAATTACTAAAATCAACAAAAAGCAAATACTCAATATCACCAAACAACAAGTTGTTGGAGTATGCAACAGAAAACTATGATAAAGTTGGATTGGTTGGTTTGCCTTGCCATATATTGGGAGGATTGCAGTTTGATTTAACTTTAAAGGTTGGTTTATTCTGCACTAAAAACTTCTACTATGATACAATAAAAAGCATTATAAAGGAGAGATTTGGAGTTAATATTGATGAAGTAGCTAAAATGAACATTACAAAAGGAAAATTTGTCGTTGAAACACTGAAGAAAAAAGGCTTTGCTGGAACTGAAAAAGTTGTTTATGAAATTCCAATAAAAGAGATTGAAAAACTCTGCAACTTAGGATGTAGGGTTTGCACTGACTTCTCAGCTAAATACGCAGATGTATCAGTTGGAAGTGTTGGAAGTGAAGATGGCTGGAACACAGTAATTGTTAGAAACAAGATGGTTGAGGACATAATAAATGAGATGGCTGAGAAGGGATTAATTGAAGTTAAAGAAACAGTTGATATTAAAGCAATTGAAAAATTGGAAAACATTAAGAAGAAAAACGAAGAGATTAACAAATGCTCTGCATACTTTGCTGTGTGTCCAGCTCTGTTTTAAAATATAATGCTTTTTTATTTTTGAAATCTAACCGTAAGAGATATGAATTTAGTTTTTAATAAAATTTTTCTGTTTTTTATAACTTTAGTGGTGATATGATGCTAATTAAAAAGATTGAAGAATTAAAAAACTCAGAAATTAAAGATATTATTGACAAAAGAATCCAGGAATTTAAATCTTTTAAAAATAAATCTAATGAGGAGTGGTTTAAAGAGCTGTGTTTTTGCATCTTAACAGCTAATTTTACAGCTGAAGGAGGAATAAGAATTCAGAAAGAAATAGGAGATGGGTTTTTAACACTCCCAAGAGAAGAGTTAGAAGAGAAATTAAAAAATTTAGGTCACAGATTCTATAGAAAGAGAGCAGAGTATATTGTTTTAGCAAGGAGATTTAAAAACATTAAAGATATTGTTGAGAGTTTTGAAAACGAGAAAGTAGCAAGAGAGTTTTTAGTAAGAAACATAAAGGGGATTGGATATAAAGAGGCGAGCCACTTTTTGAGGAATGTTGGTTATGATGATGTTGCTATAATAGATAGGCATATATTGAGGGAACTCTATGAAAACAACTACATTGATGAGATTCCAAAGACATTGAGTAGGAGAAAATACTTAGAGATTGAAAATATATTGAGAGACATTGGAGAAGAGGTTAATTTAAAACTCTCTGAATTGGATTTGTATATCTGGTATTTAAGGACAGGAAAAGTTTTAAAATAAAAACAATAAGTTTATTTCATTTGCTCTAAAATAATTGCTGGGCAAATCTTTTTTATTCCTTCAATCTTTCCAATTTTGTTAAATATTAAGTCAGAGAACTCTTTTCCATCTTTAGCCCAGATTTCTGTCATAATCATGTGGTCTCCTGTTGATGTAAATACCTTCTTAACTTCTGGAAACTTACAGAGTTCCTTTGCAACATTTAAAAATTTATCAGGCTCTGTATCAAATCCTGTTAAGGCAACGACATTATAACCAATCTTTGATGGATCTATTATTGCAGTATAGCCCTTAATAACTCCTTCCTCTTCCAATTTTTTGACCCTCTTTCTTATGGAGCTTTCACTTGTTCCTAACTCCCTTGCTATATCTGTGTATGATTTTCTTCCATCTCTCATAAGAATTTCGATAATTTTTAGGTCTTTTTCGTCCATAATATCACCGAATTTCGGATGATTAATAATATTAATATAACCTAACAATTATAGTTCATTGCAAAATATAAGGTATAAAAAGGAATTATAATGAACGCCTTCTATAAGAAGGCGTTCAATTTTCATATTTAATTTTAATCATTTTGCAATGAACTATATGTATTTAGTTGAAATATATAAAAATTTTGGAGGAAGAAAATGGCGGTTGAGATAATTGTAGATAGGGAGAAATGCATTGGATGTGGAAGATGTTATGATGTATGTCCAAAAGGGCCGTTAATATGGACAAAAGATGAAAACGGAAAATACTATGCCTATGATGTAGAATACTGCCACAACTGTAAGTTTTGTGCTGGTAGATGCCCTACAAATGCAATATTAATTAAAGTGGTTAAACCAAAAAAGAAAGATGAAAATAAAAATAAAAAGTAATTATTTTTTTATCTCAGTAAATACTTCATCCAATGCATTAATTAAAGCATCTATATGCTCTTTCTCTACAATTAATGGAGGTAAAAATCTTAAAACTGTGTCAGAAGTACAGTTGATTAAAAATCCTTTCTCAAGCATTTTCTTAACAATATCAGCTCCATTAAATTCAAGCTCTGCTCCAATCATTAATCCTAATCCCCTAACCTCTTTTATGAAGTTGTATTTCTCTATAAGGTTTTCGAGTTTTCGAATGAAATATTTACCTTTCTCTATAACTTTATCATCTTTAATCAATTCCTCTATAACTTCAACTGACGCCAAAGCGGCAGAGCAAGCCAATGGATTTCCTCCAAACGTTGTTCCATGGTCTCCATAACTCAATGCCTTTGCAATCTCTTCCTTTAAAACAACAGCTCCTATTGGGACCCCCCCTCCAAGGGCTTTTGCCAATGTTAAAATATCTGGCTCAACACCATAATGCTCAAAGGCAAACATCCTTCCAGTTCTCCCCATTCCACACTGCACTTCATCAAAGATTAAGACGATATTTTTATCATCACATAAATCCCTAACGGCCTTTAAATAATCTTTATCAGCTACATGAATTCCTCCTTCTCCCTGAACAGGCTCAATCATTATAGCAGCGGTTTTGTCTGTTATAGCCTCCTTTAACGCCTCTATATCGTTGAATGGAACATACTTAAATCCAGGAGGTAGAGGATAAAACCCATCCTGATACTTTGGTTTTGGTGTTGCTGCCAGTGTTGTTAAAGTTCTACCATGAAATGCGTTATACATGCTGATTATTTCTCCTCCTTCTCTTCCTAATACTTTTGATACATACTTCCTTGCAAACTTTATAGCTCCTTCGTTAGCTTCAGCTCCACTGTTGCAGAAAAATGCTCTATCCAAACCACTTAGCTCAACTAACTTTTTAGCTAATTTTATTTGAGGGATTGTGTAATATATGTTGGAGGTATGGATTAAAGTTTCAGCCTGTTTTTTTATTGCTTCAACAACCTTTGGATGACAATGCCCTACATTATTAACTCCAATTCCAGCTAAGAAATCAAGATATTTCTTTCCATCAATATCATAAACTTCCATTCCTTTACCTTCAACTAAAACAACTGGTAATCTTCCGTAGATTTGGAGATGGTATTTTTTCTCTAAATCTATCCAATTCTCTTGGCTCATTTAATCACCAAAATGATTTTAAAATTAAAAATAAAACTTTTAAGGGAAGTAATGCATTATAAGTATTTATATTTTGTGTTGTTTTTTGTTGAGTATTTTAATCATTTTTGATATGGTTTAAGTCACCAACAAAACATTTTTATGTGAAAGTATTTTTATTAATATTGCTATAATTAATCTTTTTGGTGATAAGTATGCATAAAATATGTGTTATAGAAGGAGATGGAATTGGTAAAGAGGTTGTTCCAGCAACAATTCAAGTTTTAGAAGCTACTGGTTTGCCATTTGAGTTTGTCTATGCTGAGGCAGGGGATGAGGTTTATAAAAGAACTGGTAAGGCATTACCAGAAGAAACAATTGAAACTGCCTTAGACTGTGATGCTGTTTTATTTGGAGCGGCTGGAGAAACAGCGGCAGATGTTATTGTTAAATTGAGGCATATATTGGATACTTATGCAAACATTAGACCAGTTAAAGCATACAAAGGAGTTAAGTGCCTAAGGCCAGATATTGATTACGTTATAGTTAGGGAAAACACTGAAGGGCTTTATAAAGGAATAGAGGCAGAGATTGATGAAGGAATTACAATAGCTACAAGAGTTATAACAGAAAAAGCATGTGAGAGAATATTTAGATTTGCTTTTAACTTAGCAAGGGAAAGAAAGAAGATGGGCAAAGAAGGAAAGGTTACATGTGCTCACAAAGCAAATGTCTTAAAATTAACTGATGGGTTATTTAAAAAGATATTTTATAAAGTTGCAGAGGAATATGACGATATAAAAGCAGAAGATTATTACATAGATGCAATGAATATGTATATCATAACAAAACCGCAAGTATTTGATGTTGTAGTTACTTCCAACTTATTTGGAGATATTTTATCAGATGGAGCTGCTGGAACTGTTGGGGGATTAGGTTTAGCTCCTTCAGCGAATATAGGAGATGAACATGGATTATTTGAGCCGGTTCATGGTTCAGCTCCAGATATTGCTGGAAAAAAGATAGCTAATCCAACAGCTACAATATTAAGTGCTGTTTTAATGCTTAGATACTTAGGAGAGTATGAAGCTGCAGATAAAGTTGAAAAAGCATTGGAGGAAGTTTTAGCTTTAGGTTTAACAACACCTGACTTAGGAGGTAATTTAAATACATTTGAAATGGCTGAAGAAGTAGCTAAAAGAGTAAGAGAAGAATAAATTAATCTATTTTTCTTTAGAAAGCTTTTCTATTCTTTTATTTTAAAAATTTAAAATGAAATTAGGTTTTTATTTATTAGGAGGTGATTTTATGAGATTGGCCATCATTGATTATGATAGATGTCAGCCAAAGAAATGTTCTATGGAATGTATGAAATACTGTCCAGGAGTTAGAATGGGAGAAAAGACAATAGAGATTGATGAAAACACAGGAAAGCCAGTAATATCAGAAGTTTTATGTTCTGGCTGTGGAATATGTGTTAAGAGATGTCCATTTAAGGCAATATCAATTATTGGATTGCCTGAAGAGCTGAGTGAGGATAAGATAGTTCATTCCTATGGGCAGAATAGATTTAAGTTATTTGGTTTGGTTATCCCAAGAGATGGGGTTGTAGGGATTATTGGGCAGAATGGGATTGGTAAATCCACTGTCTTAAGAATTTTAGCTGGAGAGTTAATTCCTAATTTAGGAAAACATGATAAAGAGCCAAACTATGACGATGTTATAAAATACTTTAGAGGGACTGAACTGCAAGAATACTTTGAAAAATTAAAAAATAAAGGAGTAAAGGCTATCCATAAAGTTCAGTATGTTGATATACTACCAAAGGTTGTTAAAGGAAAGGTTGGAGATTTATTAAAGAAAGTTGATGAAAAGGGCAAATTTGATGAGGTTGTTGAGAAGTTAGAGCTAAAGAATATCTTAGATAGAGAGTTAAGCCAGTTATCTGGAGGAGAGCTGCAGAGAGTAGCTATTGCTGCAGCATATTTAAGAAATGGAGATATATACTTCTTTGACGAACCATCTTCATGGTTAGATATTAGGCAGAGGTTTAATGCCGCAAGATTAATTAGAGAATTAAATAAAGTTGTTGTAGTTGAACACGATTTAATTGTTTTGGATTACTTATCTGATTATATCCATATTATGTATGGGGTTCCATCAGCTTATGGTATTGTCTCAATGCCAAAGAGTGTTAGAGTGGGAATTAATGAATATCTCTATGGGGAGTTGAGGGAAGAGAATATAAGATTTAGAAAAGAGCCAATTATATTTGAGAAGAGGGCAGTTATTGACTTTAAAAATAGGCCAATTTTGTTGAGCTATTCCTCAATGAAAAAGACTTTGGGAGATTTTAAATTAGAGGTTAGTGGAGGAACTATTTACAAAGGAGAGGTTATTGGTATTTTAGGGCCTAATGGTATTGGAAAAACAACATTTGTTAAGTTATTGGCTGGAGTAATTAAGCCAGATGAAGGAGAGGTTATCAAAGAAGGAGATATAAAAGTTTCATACAAACCTCAATATATTACTCCAGATTATGATGGAACAGTTGAAGATTTATTGAGTTCAATAACCAATATACACACTTCCTACTACAAATCAGAGATAATTAATCCTTTACAGTTAGAGAAGCTATTGGATAGGGAAGTTAGAGAGTTGTCAGGTGGAGAGTTGCAGAGGGTTGCTATTGCTGCCTGCTTAAGTAGAGACGCTGATATCTATTTATTGGATGAGCCATCTGCATTTTTAGATGTTGAGCAGAGATTGAGAGTTTCAAAAGTAATAAGAAGAATTGCAGATGAAAAAGAGGCTGGAATGTTTGTTGTTGACCACGACATACTATTCCAAGACTACATTTCAGATAGATTTATTGTATTCAGTGGAGAGCCAGGGAAGTTTGGAGTTGGTAGTAGTCCAATGAATAAGAGAGATGGAGCTAACAAATTCTTAAAAGAAATGCAAATTACATTTAGAAGAGACCCAGAGACAGGAAGGCCAAGAGCTAATAAAGAAGGAAGTCAAAGAGATATTATGCAGAAGGAAAAAGGAGAGTATTATTATGTTGATGAATAACTAAGAGGCATCATCGAGCGAAGCGATGATGATGCATCCAATGAATAAAACTAATAAAAGGGATAAAATGGAAAAAAGGAATAATCCTTCTGCTTTAAATATTTTTATGTCTTTTTTAAAACTTGGGATGGTAGCATTTGGGGGACCAACAGCAATTGCCTATGTCAGAGAAATGGTAGTAGATGAGAAAAAATGGATGGATGAAAAAAGTTTTAATAATGGAGTTGCTTTAGCTCAAATAATTCCTGGAGCTTCTGTGATGCAAGTAGCGGCTTATGTTGGGTTTTATCTTAGAGGGATTGTAGGAGCTTTTGCTGCTTTTATGGCTTATGCATTGCCTGCGTTTTTAATCATGTTATTTTTAACAATTATATATATGCATGTTAAATCTTTGCCAAAAACTGTTTCAATTTTTGAGGCTTTAAGAATTATTGTGGTATCATTAGCTGCTAATGGAACACTAAACTTTAGTAAAAAAAATATTAGAACTATCGGGGATGTTTTTTTACTTTTAATATCGGCATTATTATTTATTTTAAAATTTAGTCCGTTTATTGTTATCTTTGTATCGATATTTATTGGATTTTTAATGTATAGGCGTGATATTACAAAACTTTCATTAAAGATAGATATACCAAGAGAAAAGTTAAGAATATATAAATATGTGGCTTATCTGTTATTTGGAGTGTTTTTATTTAATTTAATTCTTTATATGATTGATTCAAAATTATTCCTACTTTCAACACTTATGATGAAAGTTGATGTTTTTGCTTTTGGTGGGGGATATGGGTCAGTTCCCTTTATGTTGCATGAGGTTGTAGATAAATACAATCTAATGGATGCTAAAACCTTTATGGATGGAATTGCATTAGGGCAAATAACGCCAGGACCCATAGTAATAACTGCCACATTTGTAGGATATATTGTTGGAGGTTTTATTGGAAGTATTATTTCTACTATAAGCGTTTTTACACCTTCGTTCATAATATTGTTATCTTCAATTCCAATATTTGACAGTTTAAAACATAATACCATTTTCAAGAATATTTTACATATGATATTAGTATCATTCGTTGGCTTGCTGGTAGCAGTAACTATAAGATTTGCACTCTTAGTTGATTGGTCAATACAGGCATTAATAATATTTATTGTATCATTTCTATTGTTGTATAAAAAATATAATATGTTATTAGTTGTATTACTAAGCTTAGTTTTGGGATATTTAATATTATAAAACATTTTTAGGTGAGAAAATGATTTTTAACGAGTATGAAGAGTTTTGCAAAAAGATGGATGAATGTATTGAAAAATACAAAGGGAAATTTGGATGTATTGTAACTTTCAATGGATTTGTTAGGGAGTATGATTTAAAAGATGGAGAAAAAGTTCCATCAAAAGGAATGAAGATAGATGAAGACATCTTAGAAAAGTTGAAGTTAGTTATTGAGGAGGCAAAAAATAAGTTTGATGTTATTGATATCTTATTTTACCACAACACTGGATTTTTAAGTATTGGGGAGAGGATTGCTTCAATAGCCGTTTTTGCAAGACATAGAAAAGAGGGTTTTGAAGCTTTAGAATATATAATAAATGAGATGAAAAAATATCATTAAAGGACTTTTACCTCAAACTGACAGAAATCATGCCCCAAACCTGCACAGTGAGTTTCTTTCACTCTAACTCTCTTGTTTAATATTTTTTCTAAGCATCCAGCAATAAAGCCTCCTTCAAACCAACATAATGTCTCTCCAACCTCAGGAAGTCCAGAACAAGAGATACATTCATAAACCCTAATTTACAATGGCTCTTTATTAACTATCTCCACCTTTCCAATTTTATATTCCTCACAAAACTTAACTACATCTTCAACAGTTTTTGGATTTAATGCCAGTCCAAGCTCTCTTCCACATTCGTAAATAACTCCATGAGCCCCTCTTCCTAAATATCTTTCCAAATCCATAAATCTTATTAATCTAAAAACAGTTACGTCAATATTTCTTCCTAATGTATCTCTTTTTTGATTTGATAACTCTTCAATGGTGAATTTTAATGCCATAATATCACCTATATTGTAAAATTCCAAAATAATAATTTCGAATATTCAGTATAAGTATTACTTTATTATGATTATTTGAATAATTTATTTGAACTTCTTCTAATCATCCCCTCAACAGCACTCTTTCCAATTAATGATACTGCCTCTTTTATTAGCGCCTGTGGAGCTACTAAATAGGTCTGGCTGATATCTTTCTCTCCAATAGTTGATTTATCAAACTCTTCAATAATCTTTAAAGCTAAATTTAAATCCTCCTGTCTTTCATCAATTAACATGTTCTTTGCAGATGAAAGTAAAGCGTCTTTGTTAAATACTTTCATTAATCCCTCCATTCCAGAAGTTTCAATAATTGAAGCAATTGTTTGTAAAGATATCAATATTTGCTTTTCTATCATATCCTTTGGAGCGTTGATAATCTGCGTTCCAACCCTATAATAATCCAAAACTCCAACTAAGGCAACTGCAGTGACTAAAGCCCCCATATCCGCAACTGCAGGAACAACATCTGCAGGAGTTACATAAGGAATCTTTCCAACGCTTTTTACCAATTCAACTAATTTATTTATCTGATCTTCTGTTGCATACTCTTTTCCTTCCAAAGCTTTTCCTGCAATTGTGTAATATTTTTGAGAAGGAGTTCCAGGAACTCCTGTTGGGTGCATTGAGCTAATACCAACATCTCTCCTCTTTAATCTTAAAATTCCCTCCAACGACCTATACAAAACAGGAGTTGGGATAGTACAAGTGTTACAAATAATTGCATTCTCTGGAACATGTTCAATAATTGTATTTGCAATGTTTAATGTTATTCTTCCGAATGGTGTAAATAAAACATGAATTTCCCCATGCTTTGCAGCTTCGATATCATCACTAACAACCTTAACTCCAGCATCCTCAACCTTCTTCCATAAATCATCACTCATAACATCCCTATTTGGTTCAGATAAAACAACATCATGTCCTGCCTTAGCAAATTCAATAGCCATTCCAGCTCCTCCATAAGGTGGCTCCCCACCAAACTTTTCTGGAACTTTCAACTGTTCTAAATAAAGCCTCTGATTCCCAGCTCCATATATTGATATTTTCATTCCAAATCCCTCATTGTAAATTTTGAAGGATTAGAATTTATTTAAAACATTGCTTTTATCTTATCTGCCGCTCTTTTCATTGTTATTCTAATTAAACCCAAATTAACTTTTGCGTCAGTTAAGACTACTAAAATTCCCTCTCCTGCATCGACCATTAATGTTTTCCCATGCTCTCCTTCAATCATTGTTTGTTCTAAACCACTTAACCCAATCTCGGAAGAGGTTCTCTCAGCAGCCCCAAATGCTGCTGAAGCCATAGCCCCAACTAATTCAGCATCTACATTTCCTGGCAATTGAGAGGCTATAACTAACCCATCCTTCCCAACAACCATTGAACCTTTAACTCCATCGGTTCTATTTAGCTCTAATAAAACTCTGTCAATCATACTCTCCACCAAAATTTTTTACGTTTAATTATGTTTGAATTTGTTTTATATAAACTTTATCATAAAATTTAATATGTATATTAAAAATTTTAATAATATCAATTAGATTTTCAAAACTACATATTAAAAAATTAAATAATAATCAAATTTAAAATTAAATGGAGATATTATTTTTTGGTGTTAAAATGAAGGTAAGAATTAAAGTTAAAGGTATAGTTCAAGGTGTAGGGTTTAGACCTTTTGTTTATAGAATAGCTAAAAAAAATAATTTAAAGGGCTATGTAAAAAACATGGGGAATTATGTGGAAATTCTTATTGAAGGAAAAAAAGAGGATATAAGAAATTTTATCAATGATTTAAAAAATAAGAAACCGCCATTGTCAAGAATTGATAAATTGGATATTGAGGAAATTAAAGGAATTGAAGAATTTGATGACTTCTATATTATAAAGAGTGAAAACGCTAAAGATGAGGAAGAAGGCACTATACCAGCTGATGTAGCAATATGTGACGACTGCTTAAAAGAAATGCTTGATAAAAATGATAGGAGATACAGATACCCATTTATTGCATGCACAAATTGTGGGCCGAGATTTACAATAGTTGAAAAACTTCCCTATGATAGAGAAAATACATCAATGAGAGATTTTCCTTTATGTGAAAAGTGCTTGGAGGAATATAAAAATCCTTTAGATAGGAGATTTCATGCTCAAGCCACTTGTTGCCCAATTTGCGGTCCTAAGGTATTTTTGAGTGATGGAAAAGAGATTATAGCTGAAAAAGATGAAGCAATTAGAGAAACAGTTAAATTATTGGAAGAGGGTCATATATTAGCTATAAAAGGAATTGGAGGGACTCACTTAGCTTGTAAAGTAGGAGAGGATGATGTAGTTTTAGAATTAAGGAAGAGATTGGGAAGACCAACTCAACCATTTGCAGTAATGAGTAAAATAGAATATACAGAGCTGTTTGCTGAATTTGACGAAGATGAAAAAAATGCTTTGTTATCTTTAAGAAGACCAATAGTTGTTTTAAAAAAGAGCCAAGATTATGATAAATATTTTTCAAAGTATGTTTCTAATTTAGACACTATTGGAGTTATGTTTCCATACAGTGGGTTGCATTATCTCTTATTTGATAAAGAGATTGCTTATGTTATGACCTCTGCTAATCTGCCAGGATTACCAATGGTTAAGGATAATGATGAGATATTAAAAAAACTTAACGGTATTGCTGACTACTTCTTATTGCATAATAGAAGGATAGTGAATAGATGTGATGACAGTGTTGTTAAAAAGGTAGCTGATAGATTAGTTTTTTTAAGGAGGTCAAGGGGATTTGCTCCAGAGCCTGTAAAGGTTAATATAAACAATAATAAAAATATCCTATGTGTTGGGGCTGAGCTAAACTCAACCGCTTGTATTGTAAAGAGAGATAAGTTTTATCTAACCCAGTATATAGGAAATACCTCAAAGTATGAGACATTCTGCTATCTAAGAGATGCGATAAACAACATTTTAAGATTAACAAACACAAATAAAATTGATGCTATTGTTTGTGACTTGCATCCTCAGTTTAATTCAACAAAATTAGCTGAGGAATTATCAGAAAAATTTGGGGCTGAGATTTTTAGAGTTCAGCATCATTTTGCACATGCTTATAGCTTATTAGGGGACAACAACTATTTCGATGATGCAATAATTTTGTCGTTGGATGGGGTAGGTTATGGATTGGATGGGAATATTTGGGGAGGGGAGGTTTTGTTATTTAAAGATGGCAAGATGGAGAGAGTAGGGCATTTGGAGGAACAGTATCAGTTAGGAGGGGACTTAGCAACTAAGTATCCTTTGAGGATGCTACTTTCTATATTATATAAAGCCATTGGTGAGGAGGCATTTGATTTTATAAAAAGATATAATTTCTTCTCAGAAAAAGAACTTAGATTATTAAAATTCCAACTTGAGAAAAAACTTAACTGTCCAATAACTACATCCACTGGTAGAGTTTTAGATGCTGTTTCAGCTTTATTAGGAATTTGCTTTGAAAAAACTTACGATGGAGAGCCGAGTATAAGATTAGAGCCAGTGGCAAATAGGTTTAAAGGAGATATTAATATAGAGCCAAAAATAAAAAATAACATCTTAAATACTACAGAACTTATTTACAAATCTTATGAGATGCTATTAAATAACGAAAATAAAGAAAAAATAGCACATTTTGCCCATATTTATATAGCAGATGGATTATTTGAGATTGCTAAGAAAATATCGAATAAATTTGGAATAAATACTATAGGCATTACTGGAGGAGTCTCATATAACAAAATAATAACTGAAAGAATTATGAATAATGCAAAAAGGGAGGGTTTTAATTTTATTTATCATCAAAGAGTTCCTAATGGAGATGGGGGAATTAGTTTTGGGCAAGGTGTTGCCTATATCTTAAAAAATGGATATTAATTGGGGCTGAAAGCCCCAACTTAATGGATAACGGGTATCCCAATAGGCAGAGCCCTATGGGGCGGGATTAGTTTTGGACAAGGAATAGCTTATATTTTAAAAGAGGGGTAGGATGATTATAGTCACACCAAGATATACAATTATAGAAGATGGAGCAATTAATAAAATAGAGGAAATTTTGAAAAAACTCAACTTAAAAAATCCATTAGTGATTACCGGAAAAAATACAAAAAAATACTGTAGATTTTTCTATGATATTGTATATTATGATGAAATTTTAAACAATCTTGAAATTGAACTTAAAAAATATACTGCCTATGATTGTGTAATTGGTATTGGAGGAGGAAGATCAATAGATACTGGTAAATATTTAGCTTATAAATTAGGTATTCCATTTATTAGTGTGCCCACAACTGCGTCAAATGATGGCATTGCCTCACCAATTGTTTCTATAAGACAACCCTCATTTATGGTTGATGCCCCAATAGCCATAATTGCTGATACAGAGATAATAAAAAAATCTCCAAGGAGATTGTTAAGTGCAGGAATGGGGGATATTGTTTCAAATATAACAGCTGTTTTAGATTGGAAATTGGCTTATAAAGAGAAAGGGGAAAAATACAGTGAGAGCTCTGCTATATTTTCAAAAACAATAGCTAAAGAATTAATAAGTTATGTTTTAAATTCAGATTTGTCAGAGTATCATAATAAACTTGTAAAAGCATTAGTTGGGAGTGGTATAGCGATAGCTATAGCAAATTCTTCAAGACCCGCCTCCGGAAGTGAGCATCTCTTCTCTCATGCTTTGGATAAGTTAAAAGAGGAGTATAACTTAAATATAAATTCCTTACATGGAGAACAGTGTGGAATAGGAACAATAATGATGAGCTATCTACATGAGAAAGAGAATAAAAAGTTATCTGGATTACATGAAAAGATTAAAATGAGTTTAAAAAAGGTTGATGCTCCAACAACTGCCAAAGAACTTGGATTTGATGAAGATATCATTATTGAGGCATTAACTATGGCTCATAAAATAAGAAATAGATGGACTATATTAAGAGATGGGTTAAGTAGAGAAGAGGCAAGGAAACTGGCTGAAGAAACAGGAGTTATTTAAACAATCTTTGCTAAAGCTAAAATTATCTCCAATAGTATTAAAGCAACAATTGTTCCTTCCAACAATAATCCATAAAACTCAGTTAAATGTTGCCTTGTCATTGTGTATATATCACTAATCATTTCCATTTTTTTCTCTACTCTTTTAATCCATTCTGAGACGTAGAATATTTTACATAATCTTTCATACAACTCAGCATAATATCTGTCTCCATACAACATAAGGACATTTTCAATGCTATCAAAATATGATATATAGCTGATTCTTTGTAGATATAAATCCTTAGATAGTTTTTTTAGCTTAAAATATCCAAGTTTTTCCCACTGTAATCTTGTGAAATATTGTATTGCTTCACTTAGCATACTGTCAAATACTCTTAAATTCAAAACTCTAATACAGGCAAGTTCGATAATATCAACTTCTTCCCAGAAATCTTCATTTTTATCTAAGATTATTCCATTATCCCAATCCAAAATTATTAAATCTTTTGTTGAATACTTTATTTTGCTTTTTAATAATTCATTTATATATTCCTCTGGAACTTCTTCATACTGATTTCTAAGAAGTTTTGTTAATATACTCTTATTTTCCTTGATAAATGAGTCAGGGTCTGAATACTCACTAAAGCAGTATAAAGTGTAGCTCTCTAAGAATTTATCTGCATTATATTTTTTTAAATAGCTTAAAGCTTCATCAAATAGCTCTTCTTTAAGTTCAAATAGTTCTATTAAATCCTTATTTTTAAAATCTTTAACAATCTCTACGATAATGTTCTTTTCATATACTTTTATTGCTATCTCTTTACTTTCTTCAGTAATCCTTTCTATTAAAGAGTATGTTGGTAAAAACTCCTCATAGCTACAAATTCTCTTCATCCTAAGTTTTATCATTTGTTCAGAATAGATATTTTCTTTTAAATACCCCACAAGTATTTGAACAATCTTACCACTTAGAACACTATCCATTTTCTCCCAATTTTTAATCTCTTTTTTAAATTTAATTTTACTTTTTGATATATAAAAACCTTTAATTTAGATAAAATAATTTATATTTATTAATTTAAGTTCATTGATTAATAATTAAAAAAATATAGAACTTTTGCAGGAATAAAATTTTAGAGAAAATTGATGCCCTTTGAGCATCTAAATTCCACGAAGTTAATATAAAACTGCGAAAATTCTATAAAAAATAGTGCGGGTATGGGGGCTATAGCCCGCCTTCTGTAATTTCGGTGACATTCGGCTAAGCGCCGAAACCGGCTTGCACCCCGGGCAGGGGAGATGCCCGTTTCACCGGTTCTCCGGAAGTCCTCAACTTTCACTATCATCGTCATCTCTTCCGGAGCCGTGTCGTTTCTGCTGCATCTCCCGCCCCTTCTCAGGGGACGCTGCCCATAAATGGGGTGGGCGGAACTTCCTCCCCTCTTAAAGAGGGGAAAGTCACCAGCCCCCTTACCCGCTTAACTTTAAGATTTGAATATATAAATGTTATTTTCTAAAATAATAAAAAGTGGCCGGCGGTGTCGCCCCTTTCCCGCCAGATGGCAGTACTCGGGGCATCGCTGGGGGGCTTAACTTCCGAGTTCGGGATGGGTTCGGGTGTGGCCCCCCCGCTATGACCGCCGTACCAAGAAATAAATGGTGCCTTTTTTTGGGCCATGCATAGGCTTCCACATCCGCTTAGTGTCTGGATACCCTGCCGGGCCCTTGGGCGATTAGTACCGGCGGGCTGAACGCCTCGGGCAAAGCCCTCGGCGCTTACACCCCCGGCCTATCAACCTCCTCTTATAGGAGAGCCCTCGTCCCCGAAGGGACTGGCCGCCTATTTTCGGGGAGGGTTTCGGGCTTAGATGCCTTCAGCCCTTATCCCTTAGCGCGTAGCTGCCCGGCAATGCCCTGTCGGACAACCGGTAGACCAGAGGCGCCGGCGGCTCGTTCCTCTCGTACTAGAGCCACCTTCCCCTCAGGCGGCCAACACCCCCAGCAGATAGCAACCAACCTGTCTCACGACGGTTTAAACCCAGCTCACGATCCCCTTTAATGGGCGAACAGCCCCACCCTTGGGCCCTGCTGCAGGCCCAGGATGGGAAGAACCGACATCGATGTAGCAAGCCGCGGGGTCGATATGGGCTCTTGCCCGCGACAACTCTGTTATCCCCGGGGTAGCTTTTCTGTTATCCCTGGCCCCCATCGGTGAGGCACAGGGGTTCGCTAGGCCCGGCTTTCGCCTCTTGGTCGGCCTCTTTTACCGACCAAGTCAGGCCGGCTTTTGCCCTTGCACTCCACGGCGGAGTTCTGACCCGCCTGAGCCGACCTTTGGGCCCCCCTGATGCCTTTTCAGGGGGGTGCCGCCCCAGCCAAACTGCCCACCTGCCGGTGTCCCCCTTTACGGGGTTAGGGACATGGCCATGGGTGGGTGGTGTCCCATGGGCGCCTCCACCACCCCCGGAGGGGTGGCTTCGACGGCTCCCACCTACGCTGTGCACCCACGGCCATGCCCCAACGACAGGCTGCAGTAAAGCTCCACGGGGTCTTCGCTTCCCACTGGGGGTCTCCGGCCTTTGCACCGGAATGGTAGGTTCACCGGGTTCCGGCCCGGGACAGTGGGGGTCTCGTTACGCCATTCATGCAGGTCGGAACTTACCCGACAAGGAATTTCGCTACCTTAAGAGGGTTATAGTTACCCCCGCCGTTTACCGGCGCTTCGCCCGGTTGTACCCGGGTTTCACGTACCGGCACTGGGCAGGCGTCGGCCTTGGTACACACCCTTACGGGCTAGCCAAGACCTGTGTTTTTATTAAACAGTCGGACCCCCCTGGCCACTGCGACCTGCGGTCCCCTCACTTAGAGAAGACCGCAGGCACCCCTTCTCCCGAAGTTACGGGGCCAATTTGCCGACTTCCCTGGGCCGGATTCTCCCGACACGCCTTAGGATACTCGCCTAGGGGCACCTGTGTCGGTTCTGGGTACGGTCACCGGGGATCCTTGCCAGCTCCCTTTTCACGGGCTCCAGGGCTCAGCCGAACCCTCCTAACGGAGGGCCCATCACGCTTTTGCCCGGTTCTCGCCATTACGGCACTCCCCGGGCTTATGCGCTTGGCCACCCCGACGGGGGTGGTCGGCCTACCCCGAAGCGTCAGGAGCTGGCCTTGCGTTGCCGCACGTACCCCGGTGGCGCGGGAATATTAACCCGCTTCCCTTTCCCCCCCAGGGAATTACCCCGGGGGTTAGGACCGGCTAACCCACAGCTGACGACCGTTGCTGTGGAAACCTGGCCCCTTCGGCGGTGGGGATTCTCACCCCACTTTGCTGTTACTACTGCCGGGATTCTCGTTCCCACGGGGTCCACCCGACCTCACGGCCGAGCTTCTACCCCCGCGGGACGCCCCCCTACCGGATGGCTTTTCAGCCCCCCCGGGTCTCGGCGGCCGGCTTAGCCCCCGTTATCTTCGGGGCCCCTGACCTCGACGGGTGAGCTGTTACGCACTCTTTAAAGGATGGCTGCTTCTAAGCCAACCTCCCCGCTGTCTTAGGCCAGGGACTCCCTTCTCATTTACACTTAGCCGGCACTTAGGGGCCTTAACCCGGGTCCGGGTTGTTCCCCTCTCGGACATACGGCTTACCCGTATGCCCTCACTCGGGGGCTACGGCGATGACGGGTTCGGAGTTTGACAGGGTGCCGAGGGCTCTCGCCCCCTAAACACCCTATCCGTGGCTCTACCCCGCCATCTACCTAACCCCCGGCTAACCTGCGAGTTATTTCGGGGGGAACCAGCTATCTCCGGGCTCGATTGGCTTTTCACCCCTAGACCGGGGTCAGAGGAGCACTTTGCGCGGTAACACCCCTGCGGGCCTCCACCCCTCTGGCGAGGGGCTTCACCCTACCCCGGCCTAGATCGCCCGGTTTCGGGTCGTACGGGTGTGACTCCGGGCCCATTAAGACCCCGCCCCTCACCCATAAGGGTTGCGGGCATGTCGGTTTCCCTACGCCTCCGGGGTTGAACCCCTTAGGCTCGCCACACCCGTACACTCCCCGGCCCGTTTT
This sequence comes from Methanocaldococcus jannaschii DSM 2661, assembly GCF_000091665.1. Classification (NCBI taxonomy): domain Archaea; kingdom Methanobacteriati; phylum Methanobacteriota; class Methanococci; order Methanococcales; family Methanocaldococcaceae; genus Methanocaldococcus; species Methanocaldococcus jannaschii. The sequence goes on along the minus strand of NC_000909.1, from coordinate 640,914 downwards.
TCGAAACGGACGGCACGACCCCGGCATGCCACCCCTCGTACTCCTCCCTCGCGGGAGTTTCCTTCGGGGTGGTTACCTTTCGGGCCGTGCCATTCCGTACCCACCTGGTTTCAGGCTCTTTTCACCCCCCGCAAGGGGTGCTTTTCAGCTTTCCCTCACGGTACTAGTTCGCTATCGGTCTCGGGACGTATTTAGGGTTGGAAGCCTAATGTCTCCCAGCTTCCCGCGCGATATCCAACGCGCGGTACTCAGGGACACCCCAGACCCCCAACTGGTTACGCCTACGGGGCTTTCACCCTCTATGGCGCCCCATTCCAGGGGACTTCGGCTTCCCAGTGGGGGTCTATATTGGGGGCCCTGCAACTCCACATCTCCCTACCCTTACGGATAGGGATTCGGTTTGCCCTGTGCCGGTTTCGGTCGCCCCTACTCCCGGCATCCCTGTTGGTTTCTTTTCCTGCGGGTACTCGGATGCTTCTTTTCCCCGCGTTCCCGCTCCCTAACGGGAGCGCCCCAAATGGGGCAGGAAGTCCCATTCGGGGATCCCGGGTTCCACGGCTGCCTGCGCCTCCCCCGGGCTTATCGCAGCTTGCCACGCCCTTCCTCGGCGCCCCGAGCCGAGCCATCCACCAGGTGGGCTGGTGGCCCGGCAGAGTATCCAGATTTCACCGGGATGTGGAAGCCTATGCATGGCCCTCATGTTTTTACGGGACTTTCGCAGTTTGTAATATTTATAAGGTAGTGAGATGCTGAAAGCATCAATTACCAAATAAAAATTATTTCCTGCGAAAGTCCCGTATCAGGCCCTTCACCTGCAACTCTTTGGAGTTGCAGGCTGCATATATAGTGGACCCGGTGGGATTTGAACCCACGGCCTCCGGCTTGCAAGGCCGGCGCTCTCCCAGCTGAGCTACGGGCCCACTTTCCCTATGAGGCAAGCCCACGACTGGTTTGGTGCCCCGCAGCAACCAGCGCTTTTTTCTCAGGAGGTGATCCAGCCGCAGGTTCCCCTACGGCTACCTTGTTACGACTTCGCCCCCCTCGCTGAACCCAAGTTCGACCCTGCCCTTGCGGACAGGGCCTCACTTGGGCTCAACTCGGGTGGCGTGACGGGCGGTGTGTGCAAGGAGCAGGGACGCATTCACCGCGCCATGGTGAGGCGCGATTACTACGGATTCCGGCTTCACGAGGGCGAGTTACAGCCCTCGATCCGGACTACGACCGGGTTTAGGGGATTCGCTCCCCCTTTCGGGGTCGCGTCCCATTGTCCCGGCCATTGTAGCCCGCGTGTAGCCCAGGGGATTCGGGGCATGCGGACCTGTCGTTGCCCGCACCTTCCTCCGGCTTAGCGCCGGCGGTCCCCCATGAGTGCCCTCCTCCCGGAGGAGGAGGTAGCAACATGGGGCACGGGTCTCGCTCGTTACCTGACTTAACAGGACGCCTCACGGTACGAGCTGACGACGGCCATGCACCACCTCTCGGCGCGTCTGGCAAGGTCGTCAACCTGGCCTTCATCCTGCCGTCGCCCCTGGTAAGATGCCCGGCGTTGAATCCAATTAAACCGCAGGCTCCACCCGTTGTAGTGCTCCCCCGCCAATTCCTTTAAGTTTCAGTCTTGCGACCGTACTCCCCAGGCGGCGGACTTAACGGCTTCCCTTCGGCACCGCGTCGGCCCGAAGCCGACGCGACACCTAGTCCGCAGAGTTTACAGCCAGGACTACCCGGGTATCTAATCCGGTTTGCTCCCCTGGCCTTCGTCCCTCACCGTCGGACCCGTTCCAGCCGGGCGCCTTCGCCACAGGTGGTCCCCCAGGGATCAACGCATTTCACCGCTACCCCTGGGGTACCCCCGGCCTCTCCCGGTCCCAAGCCCGGCAGTATCTCTGCCAGCCCTGCGGTTGAGCCGCAGGATTTAAGCAGAGACTTACCGGGCCGGCTACGGACGCTTTAGGCCCAATAACAGTGGCCACCACTTGGGCCGCCGGTATTACCGCGGCTGCTGGCACCGGACTTGCCCAGCCCTTATTCCCGGAGCTGTTTACACTCCGGAAAAGCCCACGCAGGGCGTGGGCACTCGGGGTCCCCCCGTCGCGCTTTCGCGCATTGCGGAGGTTTCGCGCCTGCTGCGCCCCGTAGGGCCTGGACCCGTGTCTCAGTGTCCATCTCCGGGCTCCCCCTCTCAGGGCCCGTACGGATCGTAGGCTTGGTGGGCCGTTACCCCACCAACTACCTAATCCGCCGCAGCCCCATCCTCGGGCGGCTTACGCCTTTCGGGGAGGGATCATTCCAGACCTCCTCCCCTATGGGGGATTAGCCTCAGTTTCCCGAGGTTATCCCCCACCCGAGGGTAGGTTAGCCACGTGTTACTGAGCCGTGCGCCGGTGCTCCCCGAAGGGAGCCCCTTGACTCGCATGGCTTAGTCGGACCCCGATAGCAGTGGCCTCCGGCAGGATCAACCGGAATTAAGTGGGAGGTACGGTCGCAAGAAAGGATAAACCTTTCTTGCGGCTGGTTGCTGCGGGGTTTCACCACCAGTCGTGGGCTTGCCTCAGCCCCAACCCTTCGGATTGGGGACGCATCCTTAAATAGGGCTTACGCATTATTTTATTGAATTTGGAATTTTGAAGCCCTAAAGGGCATCATTTATTCCAATAGGAAACTTACCCGCGTAAGCCCTATTTCAAGTGCATCCAATAACAGGAGGTTGTTACATGCAACGTTTTTAGGAATAGAACAATTAAGGTTGAAAAAAAATAAAAAAGGGCCGGGACCGGGAATTGAACCCGGGTCAGGGGATCCACAGTCCCCCAGGATGGCCACTACCCCACCCCGGCCACTTTACCTATGGTGCAGGGGCAGGGATTTGAACCCTGGAACCCCTACGGGACTGGGTCCTAGGCCCAGCGCCTTTGGCCAGGCTTGGCGACCCCTGCACATATATATTCTTAATTATCTTAAAATAGGACGAATGATGCTCCGGCCGGGATTTGAACCCGGGTCGCGGGCTCGAAAGGCCCGCATGATTGGCCGGACTACACCACCGGAGCTAATTAGTGATTTTAATATGGTGGGCCCGAAGGGATTTGAACCCTTGACCACTCGGTTATGAGCCGAGCGCTCTGACCAGGCTGAGCTACGGGCCCATATTGGGTATAAAAAAATAAAAAATTAATGGCGCCCCCAGCAGGACTCGAACCTGCGACCTACGGATTAACAGTCCGTCGCTCTACCATCTGAGCTATGGGGGCACATCAATGGTGCCGCGGGGGTGATTTGAACACCCGACAACTGGATCTTCAGTCCAGCGTTCTCCCAGGCTGAACTACCGCGGCACCCAAATGTTTGCATAATTATGCATTACATTTCAGGTATATAAACTTTTCGGTTAGGTATTTAAATATTTGACTTACAATTTAATTAATTTTTCATAAATTTTCATAAATATTTTTAGTAAATGTAATAATATTAGATTTTCTTATAAACATGGATGTGTCTAATCAGCCCTTTATGGATATATACCTTGTAGAGTCCCTCTAATTCCATATCAAGCTCTATCTTTTTTGGGTATGCAAAAACAAAGTAGCCGTTATCTTTAATGACCTCTGGAAGAGTTTCTAATATCTTTTCAATCTCTCCCTTTTTTGCTGTAGATATTCCATAAGGCGGGTCTGTTACAATGGCATCGACTTTTTCTATATTTAGTTCATTTAAAAACTCTTTTACGTATTTGGCATCTAATCTTTTAACTTTTATCACTTTATCTAATAGGTTGTATTCTTCAAGGTTGATTAAAGTTCCAGAAGCCATTCTCCAATCTATATCACAACCAATAAGCTTAGCTCCGATTAAACCAGCCTCAATTAAAAACCCTCCAGTCCCACAGAATGGGTCTAAGACAATATCTCCTTCTTTAACTCTTGCTAGATTTACCATAGCTCTTGCAAGTTTTGGAAGCATACAACCCGGATGGAAGTATTTTCTTAAATGTGGCCTATTCTTTTGGAAGTATTCCCTATCTCTCATCTCTAATACATTGGAAATAAAAAATGTGTTTTCTAAAATAACAACTCTAACTAATATATCTGGTTTTGTTAAATTTACTTTTGCATTGGTTTTTAATTTTATAATCCCTCCAATTTCCTTCTCAATTCTTAATGAGTCTATAGATTTTGTAAATTCATCTTTATGAAGTTTTAAAACTCTAACGGCATAAGATTTACTCTCATCAATATCTGGATAATCAATATTTGCTACAAAATCTTTAAATGAGTTTATAAAATCATTGACAATTTTATCTACTAAATCTACACTTTTTTCTTCTAAATTGTATCTAAATATTATCCTATGCCCCTCATCTATATACCCACTTCTTTTAACGATATCTTTGGCAGGACTATCTTCAGTTATAACGTATCTTTTTAATCTCTCAACACTTCCATTGTAATTAAAAATTTCTAATAATGCCATAAGTTCTCCATAAGGGATTTCTTCATGCTCTCCATTTAAAACATATCCAATCATAATTACCCCTCAAAATATTTTTAATTTTATTTAGATTTTATTAATGCTTTTATAGCTAAAACTCCAAATAGAAATGCAAAAATTCCAGCTGTAAATTCTCCAACCACTAAGCCGCTATATATTCCAAACATTCCTAATCCCAATATTACTGCAAATAGATAAGCATAGGATATATGACATATTAGCGACCTAAATATGGAAATTATTAATGATTTTTCTCCTTTACCAATTCCTTGGAACATTGCGGATGTTGTTAAAATAAATGGTGTAAATAGTAAATATAATGGAACTATTCTTAAAGCTTTAACAAGTTCTTCATGAATTCCCATTGAGGTTTTTGTGTAAGTAAATAGATAAGCTAAGATTGGGGATAAGAGCATTATTAAAGCAACTATAATAATTTCCATTAAAACCCCAATTTTTATTGTGTAAAAATAAGCTGTTTTTAATTTTTCAAAACTCCTTGCTCCGTAAGTGGCTCCTATAACTGAAGTAGCTCCACTTGCCAAACCTAACATTGGAATAAAGCCAAACTCTGTTATTCTTAAAGCTCCAGTATAGACAGCTAAACCTCTACTATCTCCAACCATCATAATTATTGAAGTCATTATAAAAAATGATACTGCAACAGTAATCTCTATCAATGCTGAAGGAATTCCAACTCTAATTAAATCGGCTATAATCTTTAAATCAGGTTTAAATTTTGATAATTTAACTGTAACATAACATGATTTTTTTATAAACAGCTCATAAGCTAAAATTAAGAGAGATATAATTATAGCTATCAAAGTAGCATAACTTGCCCCACTTATCCCTAAATTTAGCATATAGATGAATATCGGGTCTAAGATGATGTTTGTTAAAGTGCCTATAACGCTTGCTATCATAACTATCTTTGTATTTCCCTCCCCCCTAAATATCCCATATAACGCATCGCAGATTGTAAATATAACAGTTCCTAAAACCAGTATGCTGGAGTATTTTATAGCTAATGACTTACAATCTCCATAGGTTCCCATTAAGCTAAATAGCGTATCAAGATTTGGATATACAGCTATAATATACAAAATTCCAGCAATTAAAGCTAAAATAATTGCATGATTTGCTACTTTATCAGCTTCTTCTTTATTTTTTGCTCCAACTCTTCTTGCTATTCCAGAGCTAATCCCAATACTCAAACCCCAACTAACTGCATATATGCTAATTAATATTGGAAAACTCGCTCCCACAGCAGCTAATGCATCTGCCCCCAATCCAGAAACCCAGATACTATCAACTAAGCTATAGATTGATTCAATGAATGTAGCAACAATTATTGGCTTTGATACTTCAATTACTGCTTTTTTTGGGTCATCCAACAATATTTCAACATTTTTCATCGTCTATCACCACAATAACAGTAAAAAATAAATACTACTTATACAACTTAATTTTCTTTACCATTTCACAAAATTGTGATAACAATGCCGAAGCTTTTCATATATCATGCAAATCAGTGCAATCCAAAAAAATGCACATCCTTAAAAATGGCTAAGATGAATAAAGCCATTTTGTTAAAAAATCCTTATAAAGTTCCAAAAAACTCTTTAATACTGAATCCTTACGCTGAAAAAGCTCTATCTCCAGAAGATAAAGAGATAGTGGAAAAGTTTGGAATAACTGCTTTAGATTGTTCATGGAAAGAAGCGGAGTTAATGTTTAAGAAATTTAAATTTAAAAATCAAAGGTCTCTACCGTTTTTAGTTGCATGCAACCCTATAAATTATGGAAAGCCATGCATGCTTTCAACATTGGAAGCTTTTATTGCCGCTTTATATATAACTAACTTTAAGGATGAAGCTTGGGATTTAACCTCCTGTTTTAAATGGGCAGAAACATTTATAAAGGTTAATTATGAATTATTAGAAAGATACTCAAATGCTAAAAATTCAATGGAAGTTGTGGAAATTCAGCAGGACTTTCTCAGGAAATAAATATTCTATTGATTATTGCTGCCTAAAGGGCATCTAAAGTTCCAAAAGTAAAATATATAACTAAAATTTAAATCTGTCAAAAAACATAAAAACATATAAAAAGTTTTAAAAAGTTTTAATATGTTTATTAAAAATCTGTAGGTGAGAGAATGCCATTTGAAGAAGCAATGAAAAGGTTATTTATGAAAAAGATTTGTATGAGATGTAATGCAAGAAACCCTTGGAGAGCTACAAAGTGTAGAAAGTGTGGATACAAAGGTTTAAGACCAAAAGCAAAAGAACCAAGAGGATAAGCGAGCTACTTTTTGTTTATTCTTTTTTATATCTTAAAACTCAATTAAGAAAACATGATTTTGGCTATTTTAAAGGTTATAGTCCCTTCAACAATTCCAGCAACTATGAATAGTATTATAGAGAGTATGAGCAACTTTAAAGACTCTTTTATGTAATATAAAACCTCTCTTTTAGTTCCAAATTTGATATTTATTAAGAAATTAACTAATCCCATGTTAAATAAAACCCCACCTGATGCTGAAAGTATTAAAGCTGGAATTTCAATGATTCCATGTGGTAAAACTAAATAGATAAAGCTTTCAGCACCAAATTTGTAAAGCACGTATGATAAGATATAGGAATTAACTGCAATAACAAATAGTGAAAAAATCCCAAGGATATAGTTTAAAATACATACGGTTAGGTTATTTTTCCAAATTGCTAATATTATATGTAAGTTATCCTCATTTAACGTAATTTTTAGATTTTCAACATGTTTTTGAAAATTTTGGAAGATGATATCTCCTAAATATGAGAAATACTTTATATTAACTACCAAAATATATAATAATACTAAAGATAAGATAAAAACCAAACTAACAAATAAAATAACTTTCTTATTTCTTATAGGGCTTTTTAGAATTTCTTTTAAATCAAATATCTCTTTCAATGCGTCCATTAGCACCATCATTAAATAAGCATCTCTCATAATTATCTACCGAGTTCTTGATGAGCTTTTCCTAAATGTCCAGCTGCTAAAGCTCCTAATAAAGATAACTCCCCAGCTAAAACTGCAGCTCCAACAATTTCAGCAAATTTTAAAGCTTTATTATCTCCGTAGCAACCAAGCATCTCTAAGCACTCTTTTTGTGTTTCAACCCTTGTTCCTCCTCCAACAGTCCCAATAGGAACATCTGGGAGAGTTACTGAAAAATATAATCCATCATCTTCAACTTCAGCCATTGTAATTCCTAAACTACCCTCAACTATATGTGCCTCATCTTGCCCAGTAGCTAAGAATATTGCCCCAATGATATTTGCATAATGGGCATTGAATCCCATTGAATTGCTTATTGCTGAACCTATATAATTCTTTAACCTATTTACTTCAGCTATAGCTTGGGAAGTGGTTTTTAGGTATTTATTAACTTCCTTCTCAGTTAAAAATACCTCTGCTACAATAGATTTCCCTCTACCATTAATTAAGTTCATTCCACTAGGCTTTTTATCTACACATGCATTTCCACTGACAGCAACTGTTTTAACAAATATGCCTTCTTTTTTTAATTCCCCCTCTATAAAATTACATGCCTTCTCTGTTGCAATTGTAACCATATTCATGCCCATGGCATCTCCAGTTTTAAATACAAATCTTGGATATAGATTTCTTCCAACGATTAAAATTGGCTCTATCTTTATTAGCTTTCCATGCCTTGTTGTTGATTCAGCAACTTCCTTTATCCTCTCAAAGTTTTCTCTAATCCAATCTCTGACTTTTATTGCATCTACAACACTCTTTGTTTTTAAGCAAGGGGCTCTTGTCATCTTATCATCTATAACCCTAACAGTTGCCCCCCCACATTTTGTTATTATTGAGCAACCCCTATTAACCGATGCCACCAAAGCTCCTTCAGTTGTTGCCAATGGGATGTAAAACTCTCCCTTTGCATATTCCCCATTTATCTTTAAAGGCCCAGCAAAACCCAATGGAATCTGTATAGCTCCAATCATATTTTCTATATTCTTCTTCATAGCCATTTCTTCATCTATTGAGTAATTGCATATATGCTTAAATTCAATCCCAACCTTTTTTTCAATAAATTTTCTTCTAATTTCAGTTGCTATTTTTGAACCAAACATTTTATCTAATTGATATGGCTTTATTTCTCCATTTAACATTTTTTCAAGGATGTCATTATAATTTTCCATTTTATCACCAGATTAGTTTAGTTGTTATTTTGTGATTCAAGTTCTCTTAGTTTATTATTGCATTTATTAATTAGTTTTTCGAGTTCATCTTTTAGTTCGTTGAATATCTCTTCATCTAACTTATTCTCATTCTTTTCTTTTTCATATTTCTCTAATAATTCTTTTAAATGATGCACAAATATTTCAAGGTATGTTTTATCGTTGAACATCTCATAATTGCTAATGTTGTTGTATGTTTCACTTAAAAATTTATTAATACTATTAATGTCTCTTGTTTTAATTTTTTCTTCGATAGTTTTGTAAAATGAAACTATAAATTCTGTTTTCTTAAAAGCTTCCAAACCTTTTTTAGAGTATGGCTTATTTTTCCTATTTAAACAATTTTTTCTATATTCAACTCTTAATTTACTAAGAATTCTTAAAAAATCCCTAAGATATTTTTCACGTTTTTCATCTTTAATAAACATCCAGTATTTATTAAAGTTTTTGTTAATCATATTTAAGCATTTTATTACTGCATAAACATCTCCCACTTTAATTCTCTTCTCAATAATTTCATAGACTGCGAATAATCTCGATTCAGCATCAGTTAAATCACCATAGCCTCCTGATTTATCTCCTATATCTTTATCTCTCAAAATTAAATCGACTGCATATTTTGGATTTATAACATTTGCAAATGCTTTTATATATAAAGCATACATTAAGAAATTTAACATTATAACGTAATAAATAATTCCATAGTCAATTACATGCAATTGAACATGTGTTAATGAAATAAGAATAAATAAAAACACAGTTGTGAAAGAAATTACTACAAAAGTTAAAAATCTTACATCTCTAACCCATATCCACATTAAGATATTACTTAATCTATCTGATGATGTCTGAATAATAACCCAAGATATTGATACAAGTAGTGCTGAGATAGTTGCTAAAATACTCCCTACTGTAAGGAAATTACTGCTGTCACTGCTATTGGTTATTAAAGACCATAATGAATCATAATTTTTTATTGCAACAACCACTGCTATAGACACAATCATAGAGAGAATGAGAAGATAGTTTTGAAAAGTTGTTTGCAATTTTTTAAGCCCTTTCCAATCAAATATTTCAACAATTTCCCATTTAAAACCTTCAAATGCAAACATGTAAAGAAAAGCATAAGCAATTAAGAGAATAGATATCCATTTATTAAAATCTCCTACAAATAATGTGAATATTGTAGTTATAATAATTTTTTTAATTATATTAATAGCTTAAACTCTATATAACAGTGTGAATATACGATAATTGATATAATAATTATGGACCCAATTATTGATAATATAAGACCTTGATATGAACGTTCTTTTTTACTTAATATTTTTCTAATGGTTTTAGAAAAAGTAATTAATATTAAAAACAGAATTAAAAATAACATACCCCATAAAATTGAAATTGTAAATGCAACGGCACTGATAACAATACCAACGATTGTAATTATTGGTTTAATAAAGTTAATCCAATTTTTAATGCTTTTAATTTTATCTCTAATATTCATATTACCCACCAAAAAAATAATAAAATAGTTCTATACCTCAACTTCATCCAACTATAACACCATCTTTTAAATATGTTTCTGTAAAAAGTAGTGTTTATTTTTTCATTAGATTGAATTCATCAACTGATAGAACTTTATTAATCACCAAACTTATTAATAATCTCCTCTAAATCTAAAACCCCTTTATGTATTGCCGTTGCTATTAAAACAGCATCAACTCCTAAGTTATAGCATAGCTCTAAATCTTCCATTCCTTTAATTCCACCACCAACATACACCGGATTGTTAGTTTTATCTAAAACATATTTTATAAGCTCTGCATTAACCCCTCTTTGAGTTCCAACTGAAGAGATATCTAAGATTATTAGTGGTGTATCATCTCTAACACAAGATAAAATCTCATCCAAGCTGTAGTTTAAAAGATTCCCATTCTTAAAATCTAAGCTAACAACTATATCTTTTTCTTTAAGCAATTCAATATCTTTTAATGTCTCTGTTGCTACAATTGCCCTATCATCTTTATTTAAAACTTTTTTGATAGTTTCTAAATCCTCTCTACTCTTTACTCCAATATCAACAATCTTGTTTATAAAATCTATCTCTTTTATAATATCAAAATTATCTCCATTGCCCATTATAAAGTTTAAGTCAGCAATATAGATAGTTTTAGCTCCTCTTTCTTTGTAGGCTTTTGCTACTTCAATAGGATTTGATGATTTGCAGATAACTGACTCTAATGGCTTATATTCATCTCTATTTCCACTCTTTCCATGCACAGCTATTTTGTCTTTTAAATCAATGACTGGGATTATTTTCATAGTTTCCCTCTAAATTATTATTTATTAATATCTAACCTCTAAAACTCCCCTATCCCATTCTAAATAATGCCCCTTCTCCCCAACCTTAGCCATGTTTATTATTGGAACTATTGCAGGTGTTGGGCTAATACCCATCCTCTTCTGGAAATCTGTTTGCTCTTGGAATGTCCCGCTATTAACCATAACAACTCCTCTATAAATTCCATAACCGTTGATGTGTATATGCCCAGTGTGTAAAATATCAATATCCCTATCTATAACCAAGTAATCTTTATGTTCTGGAGCTATAGGACATCTTCCTCCATAAGTTGGACATAATAGCCTTCTTTTTATCAACTCCTTCATAATAGTTACTGGATTTTCATAACTTGCAGCCCTTATTTGTCCAACTAAGTCGTCAAAGCTTCTGCCGTGATATAATAGAGTATCAAAGCCATGGATGTTGAGAGTGCATGGGTTTCCAACGAAGTAGATGTTATCTCTATTAAATAGCTTAGTTATTTTCTCTGGCAGTTTTGGTTGAGGTTCTGCTGGTCTAACAGCATCGTGGTTTCCTGGGGAGATGATTATGCTTATATGCTCTGGAATCTGATCTAAATACATTGCTATTTCTCTATACTGCTCAATAATATCTACCTCATACAAATCCTCTTCCTGCCCTGGATAGACACCAACCCCATCAACTAAATCCCCAGCTATGCAGATGTATTTTAATCTGCTAACGACCTTTTCCTCTAATTCATTATCAACATCTCCATTTAAAAATCTGATGAATTTTTCAAACTCTTTATGCAAAAACTCCTTACTTCCAACGTGAATATCAGATAAAAATGCCATATATATCTCTTCATCAATTCTCTTTGGTTCTTTTGGTGGTAATGCTGGACGTATAATTTCATCAACGTATATTGAACTTCCAGATTTGCTAACAGTCCCAATAGCTCCAATAACTTCATCTAACAAAATATCGTCAGGTATTTTTCCAGCTTCGATTTTTTCTTTTGGCAGAATTAACGTTGCTTCATCTTCGGTGTCTTCAATCCTAACTATCAAGTTCCCATTTCTTGTACTATCAACATCACTAACGATTCCTACGACAAAAATATCCTTCTGTCCTTTCATTTTCTTTATATCTTTTAGAGGATATCCCTTTCTTTGAGCTTTTCTCTCAATAAAAACCTTTAATCTTTCAAATCTGTCTCTAAAGTATTTAACGAAGTCCTCAATAGTTCCAGTGCATGTGGATTTTCCAGACACGTCTGAATCTTCATATATCTCAATCACGGCATCGATGTCTTTAGCTATCCATTTTATTCTACTATTTACACTCTCTTTTATTTTTGTTATGTGTTCATATCTTTTAGCCCTCTCAGCATCGAAATCTTCTTTTTTCTCTTCTTTGGAAATTAGTTGTTTTAATTTCTCTTCAACATCTTCATCAGATTTTTTTATAAATTGTTCTTTTTCTTCTTTCTTAACAAATTCTATTTTTTCTTTTTCTATTTTCTCTTCAGTTTCTTTTTTAATCTCTTTTTTTACTTCTTTAGGTTTTTCTTTTTCTTCTTCTCCAGTGTAGTAAAATATAAAGTCAAAATCCTTATATTCATTTATTATTTCATCCAAATCTTTTTGTAAAAAGATGTCTAAAAACTTCTCATCTAACAAAATAAAAGCGTTGTTATATTTTTTAAATTCTCTAATTTTTTGAATTAGTCTTTTTAATTTTTCTTCATCAAAATTTTTTAACTTTTCATAAACAGTTGGTGATAATAAAGCCTCTAAATCTAAGAATTTATTTATTATCTCCATTTTTATCCTCCTTCTTTATCTTCTTAAATCTCTCTTTCTTCAAATGTTTATTTATATTGTAGCAGAGATAATCCAATGGATGAATGATAAATTTCTTCTTGCACAATTCGTCTGGCTTACAATAATAACTTAATCCCTTTCCACCATCATCTTGCCAGTTTTTGCAGTATTCACAGTGAGTTAATCTTCCATGCCCTACCTTATAGCCAATATTGTGCATAATATAGTATCTTGTCTTTTTCTCATCAAAGTCCTCAACATTTTTAAACAACATCTCAATAAGTTCATCTATAAACCTCTCAATCTCTTCCTCAGAGGCGATGTCTGTAGCTGAAACATTAACCAAATTCCCATTTTTATCTAAAGGTCTTAAGTTAGGGTTGAATTTAGCGCAAAACCAATATACAACAAAGCTCCTCCTTGCGTAATGTGAGGGTGAGCCACCACTTAAAATGTCATTTAAAATTCCTCTGATGCATGGAGGGTGCCATTCTAACGGGATATTTCCTTTATAGTTTAATGCTTTAATACCACTTATTTGTTCATATTTAACCTTGTCTTTTAGATAATCACTAATTTCATTTAATAATTCTTTTACTACACTATCATCTGGTAATTTTCTTTTTTTTATATTTTCCCCAAGTTTCATTAGCTCTACTCTAATAATTTCTTTTGCAAAAATTTCTTTAATTTTAGTTATATCTACAAAACCATTTTCTAAATCTAATCTCTCCAAGTGTAAATCGTTGATTCTTGACCTTGAAGCAATTTTTATAAATTCCCAGACAGAGATTTTATTTGGAAGTTTTTTAATAACTTTAATTTTTTTTATTTCTGCATATTTTCTTACAAAGGCATTAAAATATGGAGTATGGGATAATAATATAATTAAAAGGAAATCTAAAAGATTTGTAATTATTTCTTTTTTTATTTCAATCTCCTTTTCCCTTCTAACTCCAATCATAAATCTACTTTCATCTTTGGGTAATCTCTTCTCAACTTCTCCATCAATATCATAATCAATCATTTGAAAAATCTTATCAAATATGGTTATTTCTGAACTAATATTTGTAAAAATCGTTGAACTATCTCCAAAAATCTGCTTCAATCTCCAAATAATAAATTTTTTTGACATTTTTAATACATCTGAGAAATTGATGTCTATATTTTTAAATCTTTCTAAATACTCTTTAAACTCCTCCAAGTATTCTGAAAGCATAATAATCACGTGTTTTTAAATTTGTTTTCTGTTTCAATAACCGCTTTAATGTGTGGATAAGCCAATTTTACATCATTTTCTTTATTTACTTTTTCTAAAATTCTCTTGTTAATTTCACTTCTAATTTTTGCTTTCTCATAAACATTCACAAGATAAAGTGCTTTTATATAAAAAGAACTCCTTGTAATTCCAACTCTTACAACTGGTTTATCAGATAACTTCCTTGAAATGAGATATTTTCTCTTAGACCATTTTTCATAAAGTTCTCTCATTAAATTTCCAATAACTTCATCTGCTGATTCAAAAACAATTTTTTCTGCCTTGTTTATATTGCTATTTAGTGTAAAATGCACAACTATGTTATCCCAAATATATGGAGACCCTTTTGTAAGGTTTTCTATTGAGGCGGTGAATATATAAGAATTTGGAATAATTAAGACCCTTCCTGTTGGTTCAAAGGTGTCTGTTGTTAATTCACTTAAGTAAATGTGTTGAGTATCTATATCAAATACATCCCCAGCTCCCATATTTTTAATAAAAATTCTATCTCCTATCTTTATTGTTCTTGTATATAGGATGATAATCCATCCAGCAAAGTTTAAAATTGGCTTTTGTAAAGCGTATGTTACAGCAGCACCAATTAAACCAACTGAAACTACTAATGATGAGACATTTTGGTAGATAACGCCAAAAATCATTAAAGTAACACAAACATAAACAAGATATTTGAAGATATAGTTTAAGGTTAAATATTCCCCAGCTTTCTCCTCTCTCGTTCTTGCATACTTTTTAAATACCTCCGATGCAATATCTACGATAATAAGTCCAGATAAGATGATGATAGCTATAATCATTATTTGATTTTGATATTTGGCAAGTATCTTAATATACGTCTCTAAATTAAAAATTGACATAAGAGAGTGTAAGAGAAATATTAACAATACAACTTTTATTACTAATTTTAGTTTATTATCAATCATAAATTAAACCCCAATGGTGGTCTTTTTGCTATTAAAAAGCCAATTTCTATATGGGGAGGACTTTAAGCTAAGAAAAGGAACTTTAATTATTGAAGAAGGCATAATAAAAGGTTTCACGGATGAACATAATGAGAGAGAAGTTATTGAATTTAAAGGGCTTGTTATTCCTTCCCTTATAAATGCCCACACCCACATAGCTGATAATAGTATAAAGGACATAGGGATTAATAAAACTTTGGATGAGTTGGTGAAACCCCCAAATGGTTTAAAGCATAGATATTTGACTGAGTGTAGCGATGATTTATTAGCTGAAGGCATGAAACTTGGTTTAGGAGATATGAGAGAGCATGGAATAAAATATTTTTGTGATTTTAGAGAAAATGGAGTAAGAGGGATTAGTCTATTAAATAAAGCTTTAAAATGCTATGATTATCCAAAGGCAATAATCTTAGGAAGGCCTATAAAGGTTGATAAAGATGAGATTGAAGAAGTTTTAAAAGTCTCTAATGGTTTAGGGCTAAGTGGGGCTAATGAGTTTAAAGATGATGAGCTAAAATTGATTTTTAAAATCTTTAAGAAGTTTAAAGAAAAAGATGATAAGAAATTATTTGCCATACACGCAGCTGAGCATAGGGGGGCTGTGGAATACAGCTTAAACAAATATGGTATGACAGAGGTTGAGAGATTAATAGATTTAAAAATAAAACCAGATTTTATTGTTCATGGGACACATTTAACAGATAATGACTTAGAGCTATTAAAAGAAAATAATATTCCAGTTGTTGCTTGTGTAAGAGCTAATCTATCCTTTAATGTAGGAATGCCAAAGTTGAATGAGCTTAACGACAACTTATTGGTTGGGATTGGAACAGATAACTTTATGGCAAACTCTCCTTCAATATTTAAAGAAATGGACTTCATTTATAAGCTCTACCACATAGAACCAAAGGATATCTTGAGAATGGCAACAATAAACAACGCAAAGATATTAAAGCTTGAGAATGTTGGTTTAGTAGATGAGGGCTTTAAAGCTGTCTTTACCTTTATAAAACCAACAAATGCCATTTTGTTTTCAAAGAATATTATTGCTTCTGTAGTTACAAGATGTGAAAAGGGAGATGTTGTAGATTTTAGCTTAATGGAAAATGAAGAATAAGACATTTATAGAATATTTGTTTATAATTTATTATTAGGGTTTTAGGATTTTTAATTTTGTTATTTGGTTTATGGATTGTCTTGTTGTATAAGTTTGGAATTTAGAAATGAGAGTATTTAGGAATTATTTATTTATTTAGAGGTTTTAAATTTAATTTCTAAGGGTTTGCTGGTTTGATTGTTTAGAATATTTAACTTAATTAAATTATTTGGATTTTTAAAAATTAAGATTAATTAGGCAAGTAAATAAAATTTCTCTAACAAATAAGTTAAATTTTTGAATTTAGAAAGATAAAAATACTCTGTTTTATTAAAGGGAGAAAAGATTTAAATACTAAAAGGTTTATATTATAAGATGGTTATTTAACCTTAGAAAAATAAGGTATGGAAAAGCTTAAATATTAGGAGAGTCGTATAAATTATATTGTGGATAAGTCTCCTATTAAAATCAGACCTCTTGGAGGATGGAAAGTTAGTGTCTGCTCTCCATAGGTCGAATATGTCTCCGAGATTAAAATCAGACCTCTTGGAGGATGGAAACGAAGTTTTTGTATATCTAATCTATTTTCATCAGTAAAATTAGACTGTTATGGATAGAATATTCAAATAGATAAGGTTAAAATTTGTTGAATAATTAAAATTACATTCTTTTAGAGATTTAAAAATATTTTTTTAGAGATGATAAAAAAGAATTTTTATAGCTTAACCTCTCCCTTAGTGCTTATAACTCCCTTCCTTTCATCAATTTTTGTAGCTAAATCTAAAGCTACTCCAAAAGCCTTAAACAAAGCCTCTGCCTTGTGATGCTCATTCTTTCCAATAACTTCATAATGGATATTTAGCATTCCATAACTTGCAACTGACTCAAAAAAGTGATTTATATTCTCAGTTGCTAAGTCTCCAACAAACTCTCTTTTTGGCTCATAATTTCCTACACAATAACTCCTTCCACTTAAATCTATCGCTACAGTAGCCCTTGCATCGTCCATTGGAATTATAGCCCAGCCGAATCTAAAAATATTCCTCTTTTCAATCTGATTTAAGGCTAAACCTAAGCAAATTCCAACATCTTCAACAGTGTGGTGGTCATCTATCTCCAAATCCCCTCTTGCCTTAACAATCAAATCAAAACATCCATGTTTAGCAAAAGATGCCAACAAATGGTCAAAAAATGGAATACCCGTGTCTATTTTATATTTTCCAGTTCCATCAATGTTTATTTTTAGGTAAATATTAGTCTCTTTTGTTTCCCTCATTACTTCAAAAATCCTCATATTCCCACCAAACATTTTTACTAAAAAATAATTTTAAATTTATCTAAAAAAGCTTTATCCTTCCCAAACTCCAACAAACATAATATGTGGTCTTTCTCCAACCATAGGAGGAGACCTCCTATTGGGATACCTCCCGTCCATTAAGTTGGGGCTTTTAGCCCCAATTAATGTCCAATTTTATGTTATTTTCCCTCCCAAATACCTACAAACATGACGTGGTCTTTTTCAAACGGCTCAATATCTACCTCATCAACTATTTTAAAACCTCCTGCCTCTAAAATTTCTTTTTGTTCTTTAAAAATCTCTTTTGGGTCTTTTGTAACATCTATACTCCTTGCCTTTATTGCTATCATTCCATAACCGCCTTTCTTTAAAAACCACTTAGCATTTTTAATTAAAATCTCCGCTTGATTTGGCTGAGCAACATCCTCATAGATAACATCTACCTTTTCAACAATATTTGCATATTCTTGAGGTTTATTTGCATCTCCTAAAATTGGGATTATGTTTTCCCTCTCAGCACATGCATCTAAAAGCTCTCTCATAATCCTTGGTGCATACTCTATGGCATATACAATGCCTTTATCAGCAATATCTGCAACGTGAGATGGTGTAGTTCCAGCTGAAGCTCCTAAGTATAAGATTTTTGAATCTCTTTTTATTGGCATAACCTTTAAACCTTTAATTATTGCAGCTGCCAACTTACTTTTATTTGGATTCCAAATTCTATACTCTTCATCTCCAATTTTTATTATTTTTTCATCATATACTTTTTTTCCCTTAACAATAGATTTTGTTGCTATTCTTTTTAAGCCATCTCCTAAATCAACTTCATAGATGTTTTCAAAAATCTCTTTGATTTTAATGTCTTCCATTTTATCACCAAAAAATAATAAATCTAATGCAATATAAATAATAACTTATATGCATATATGGTGGTATTGTGGAGTCTATACTATTTATTGCAATTGCATTTTTAATTAATAGCTTTATCTCCTATAAAATAACAAATATGCAACCAAAAATTAAAAGTAGGATTTTTAAAAGAGTTAAAATGCACTATCTTAATTTGATTGAAGGTAAAAAGGCAGAGTTTGATAAGAAAGCAATGCCTATATTGTTTGGATTTATGATTATTGCTTTAATTTCCTTTAATATTTTATTGTATGTGGTTTATAATTGTCCAGTTTCAATAACTTCAATAATTGCAGAAATTCTTATTATTATATCAATGATTATTATATGGAAAGCATTTAACAAAGAAATTTCTGTCTATTTGTGTGATGATGGAATTTATTATAGTAATAAATTTATAAGTTGGAAAAATATTGAGAATGTTAAAAAAGATGATGGGTTTATCGTATTGTTCGGAAAGAAAAAGAAAATATTAGGACGAAAACTTTACTTACTTCAAAGAATTTATTTAAAATATGATGAAGAAATTGAAAACATCATTAAAAACCAGATAGAAAAATTTAGGGATAAAGCATGAATTTTTTGTTATGTATTTTAGCAATAACTTTAATTTATCTCATGGGATTGATTGTCTTTGGATTTTGGGATTTTATAAAATTTTTATCAATTAATAGAGGAAAATTACTAAAAAGCTTAAATGAACTTATGGGAATTTAGATTTGGAAAAAGCTTTTTATTTATTCCAAATTTTATTATGAAAGTTTTAGCATTTGAAGAACTCGCACTTTTTGATATTTTTGACTCTTTAATTAATGTTAAAATTAATATTTATGAGAATGGAATTGAATGTGGATTTTCTTTTTATAAATGGGATGAATTTAAAGGCTATAAAATAGAAGACAAATATATAAGATTAATTAGCAAATTTCCATTAATAATTAGATTGATATTTGTAAGAGACATTTACCTAAGATATGATGAAGAGCTTGAAGGTATAATAGAAAAGCATCTAAGACAAAAATAATGGGAGAATATGGATAAAATGTGGATTATATCAACTGCTATTGTAGTTATAGATGCATTATTGTATGTTCTGTATGTCCATTATCGTGAAAAAAATAAAAATCGTAAAAAGTAATTATTTCCTACTCTTTGTTTTTCCTATAACTTTCCTTTCTTTTTTACCTTTTTTATCTTTTTTCTTATCCTTTTTTTTCTTTGATTTTTCTTTCTTACCTTTCTTTTCTTTTTTCTTTGCTTTAGGTTTCTCTTTCTTCTTTTTCTTTGGTGGTTTTGGATACTTTCTTCTAATCTCTTCAACTCTCTTATTTAACTTTTCTAAAAGTTCATCTGCAATATAATCCCCAACATAATCAGCTCTTGCAGCTATAGCCAATTTACATGCTAAAGCTCTTGCTATTTTCCCTCTTTGCCAGTGTGGAGAACCTTGAATTAAAGGGTGATTATATATTATACCATGTTTTGGAGGCTCCACACCCATCCTTAAATGGGCAAATAAAGCCTTCTCAGCACCTAAAACTTGTATTGTTGAAGCAGGCATCTTAGCCAATTTCTCCAATCCTCCAGCTAAACCTATTAATCTCGCTCCTAAGGAAACACCAGCAAGTTTTGTAATATTTGGAGCTTCTTCGTTCATCAATTTTTCTAAATAGTTATATAGCTCCTTCCTTTTTTCATATAGGTGATTTATTTCCTCAGCAAATTTAACAATAACATCTAAATCATAATCTTCCAATTCTCCTCCCATTGAATTTTTTGCGGCTTCAGCAATTTTCCCAGCTAATTTTGAAGGAAGGATTTTTTTTAGCTGACTCTTGGTAAAGTTTTTCCTTTTTCCTAATTTTGTTATTAGGTTAGCATAAACTTCATGTTTATTAACTAAGTGGTCTAACTCTGGGAAGTAGAGGGAATACCACTCTCTCAATCTCTCAGATAACAAGTTTAGAGTTTTATCCAAATCAGATATTGCCTCTGCAACTTGAATAATGATTTTATCCTTTTGTTGAGCATAGCTCTTTATAACTTTCTTTGTTAGCTCAGTGCTCCAATAATGCATCTTCTTTCTAAATTCATCATAGTTGTTGAAGTATCCCAATTCTTTTCCAACTTTAAATAAGTTGTTTCTTAAAAACTCCCCTATATTGAATGGTTCAGTGCTAAGTGTTTCTAATTTAATCTCATCTCCCCATTCCTCTTTTAACTCATCTGCTATTTTATTTGGCTGAGTTTTTAATTTAAACATTATATCTGGAATTTCTTCCTCATTAAACAATTTTTTATACTCTATATCTTCCAATCCGCTAACTTCTTTATTATCTTTAACTCCAAAAGCTCCATAAGGTGTAAAAGTAACATAAATCAAAATAATCCCCCCTGATAAGTTTTTATATATAGAACAACATTAAAATTTTCTTAAATAAATAGTTTTTTGCAAAATGTCTTATATTAGTAAAGCATAATAATGAACGCCTTCTTTGAAGGCGTTCAATGTTCCTTAATAAATTTTAATAACTTTGCAAAAAACTATTATACTTTCTTACTAAAAAAGTTCTGTTTGGATGGGATATTTATGAACGTTGAAGAGATGGAGAGAAAATTAAAGCCAAAAGGAGAAGTTTCAATAATTGGATGCGGAAGATTGGGTGTTAGAGTAGCTTTTGATTTATTAGAAGTTCATAGAGGTGGGGTAGAAAAAGTTTATGTTTTTGATAATGCCAAAATAGAAGAAAATGATATTGTCCATAGAAGATTAGGGGGAAAGGTTGGGGAATACAAAGTAGATTTTATAAAGAGATTTTTTGGAAATAGAGTTGAGGCATTTAGAGAAAATATAACTAAAGATAATCTTCATTTAATTAAGGGAGATGTAGCAGTGATATGTATAGCTGGTGGAGATACAATCCCAACAACAAAGGCAATCATAAACTACTGTAAAGAGAGAGGAATTAAAACAATAGGAACTAATGGGGTATTTGGTATAGAAGAAAAAATAAAGGTTTGTGATGCCAAATATGCAAAAGGCCCAGCCAAATTTTTAAATTTAGATGAAGAGGGGCATATAGTTGTAGGAACTGAGAAATTTATCAGAGATTTTGAGCCAATAACACCATATACATTAGATGAGATTGCTAAAAGGATGGTTATTGAATGTTTAAGAATATTGTGGAGCAAATACTATAAAAGTTAAAACCATAAAATTTATATACTACCTCTATATAGTTTATGTATGCAACTCATAGGTTTTGAAAGAGCCGGGGTAGTCTAGGGGCTAGGCAGCGGACTGCAGATCCGCCTTACGTGGGTTCAAATCCCACCCCCGGCTCCATTTGAAACTTTAAGAAAGTTTCATCAAAATCTGACACCTCCTCGCTTACGCTCGGAGGTGTAAATTAAGAGGCATTGCTTCCGTTAGGAAGCAATGCATCCGTTTTGATGAAACTTTTACTAAAAGTTTCGTTTAAATTTCACCCCCGGCTCCATTTTTTATATTTAACTCTCTTCTCTTTTTTATAGAGTTAAATTTTAAACCTAAAGATGTATCTATCGATAATAATAAGATATAAATATAACCTAATCAAATTAATACTAAGCTTGTTTTATTGGTTTAAACTACATATCCTTAAATAGATTTTATGCTACAAAAACTCATAATCTTAAACACAAAATAAATAGATTAGAAAGAAAATCAAAATAAATTAATTAAAAAATAATTAAGAGAGGTGCAAAAATGGTAACTGTCTATGATGTTCCAGCTGATAAGTTAATTCAGAAGACAGCTGAGAAATTAAAAGAGATGAATATAGGAGTTCCAGAATGGGTAGATTTTGTTAAGACAGGAGTTAGCAGAGAGAGAAGACCAGACCAAGATGACTGGTGGTATATAAGGTGTGCATCAATCTTAAGAAAAATCTATATTTACGGCCCAGTAGGTGTTTCAAGATTAAGAACTGCTTACGGAGGAAGAAAAAACAGAGGTCATGAACCAGAACACTTCTACAAAGGTAGTGGAAACATCATTAGAAAAGCTTTACAAGAATTAGAAAAATTAGGTTTAGTTGAAAAGACACCTGAGGGAAGAGTTGTTACTCCAAAAGGAAGAAGTTTCTTAGACAACATTGCTAAAGAGGTTAGGGATGAAATAATTAATGAAATCCCTGCTCTTGCTAAATACTAAGGGGATGCTAAATGGATGTTGAAGAAATTAAAAGAAAAAAGCTTCTTGAATTGCAAAAAAAGCTTGCTGAACAACAACAGCAAGAAGAGGCATTATTAGAGGCGGAGATGCAAAAAAGAGCTTTATTAAGGAAAATATTAACACCTGAAGCAAGAGAGAGATTGGAGAGAATAAGATTGGCAAGACCAGAATTTGCTGAAGCTGTTGAAGTCCAACTAATCCAATTAGCTCAACTTGGAAGATTACCAATCCCATTGAGTGATGAGGACTTTAAAGCTTTACTCGAGAGAATAAGTGCATTGACAAAGAGAAAGAGAGAAATTAAAATTGTTAGAAAGTGAAACTTATGGATGTTCATGTTCTCTTTAGTGGAGGGAAAGATAGCTCCCTCTCTGCAGTGATATTAAAAAAACTTGGTTACAATCCTCATCTAATAACTATAAATTTTGGTGTTATTCCCTCTTATAAATTAGCTGAAGAAACTGCTAAAATTTTAGGATTTAAGCATAAAGTTATAACTCTCGATAGAAAAATTGTTGAAAAAGCTGCTGATATGATTATTGAACATAAATATCCTGGCCCTGCAATACAATATGTTCATAAAACTGTCTTAGAAATTTTGGCTGATGAATATAGCATTTTAGCGGATGGGACAAGAAGAGATGATAGAGTCCCAAAGCTTAGCTATTCAGAGATTCAGAGCTTAGAGATGAGGAAAAATATCCAATATATAACCCCATTAATGGGTTTTGGTTATAAAACTTTGAGGCATTTAGCAAGTGAATTTTTTATATTAGAAGAGATAAAAAGTGGAACTAAGTTGAGCTCTGACTACGAGGCAGAGATTAGACATATATTGAAGGAGAGAGGAGAAAGTCCAGAGAAATATTTCCCTGAACATAAACAAACAAGGGTTGTTGGATTAAAAAAGGAGATTTAGGTGAGATGATGGGAAGCAACAAGCCATTAGGAAAGAAGGTAAGATTGGCTAAAGCATTAAAGCAGAATAGAAGAGTTCCATTGTTTGTCATTGTTAAAACAAGAGGGAGAGTTAGATTCCACCCAAAAATGAGATACTGGAGAAGGAAGAAATTGAAGGCTTAAGTGAATGGACATTAATTAGGGCTGAAAGCCCTAACTTAATGGACGAGTTTTGATGAAACTTTTACTAAAAGTTTCGAAGGAAGAAATTAAAAGCTTAAATTTGTTTTTCTTTTATATAAAACACTTCTCCTTTGTAGTTTTTTAGTTTTAGCTCTTTTATTGGCATCTCATTCAAAAGAGGTCTTATAATTAAATTTGCATTAACTTTTTTTGATAAATCTAAAATATACGGCTGTAAATCTCTTGGAGGTCTTATGGAATATATTAAATCAATATTTTTATATAAACTTATATTTGGATTAAATAAATCATCTTTATAAGCATTTAATCCCAACAATTTAGCTTTTTCAATAGCTTTTTCATTAATATCTATGGCTATCAAATCGAAATATTTACTTAATTCTCTTGCAACATCAAATTTAAATCCAATTCCAATCTCAGCTATTTTTTTACAGTTATTTTCTTCTGCGAACTTTTTTATAAACTCAACTATTATCTTAACATTCATTTTTTCACATCTTTGAAATTTTAGAAACATTTAAATATAAATGTGAAAATAAAAAATTCTGTCCAATTTGGACTTTTATAGTTTCTTGCAAAAGTTACTGAAGTTCGTAAGGAAGGTTTGAACACCTTCCTTTTGGAAGGTGTTCATAAATGTATTATTTATTCTAAAATGTTTTGCAAGAAACTATACTTTACTTTATTAAACTGGGAGGGGAAATATGAACTACAAATATCTAATACTTTCTTTATTTTTAATAGTTGGCGTTTTCTTTGCTGGATGCACACAGCAGATGAATGCAGATGAGATAGCAAAGAAGATGCAGGAGAAGTATGAGGCAATGAAGTCAATGGAGGCAGATGTTTTAATTACAACGAACATAATGGGGCAGACAGAGACGATGCAATACAAATATGCATTTGAAAAGCCAAATAAGTTTTATATGGAAAATGATGATGTTTTAATTGTCTGTGATGGGAAAACTTACTATATGTATGATAAAAAGAAAAATCAATACACAAAGATGGAGATTAAAGGAGAATTAAATAATATGTTTAACCCTGACTACGGAAAGTTTATAAAATCAATGCTTGAGAAATTTAATGTTTCATACCTTGGAGAAAAAACTTATGATGGAAGAAAATGTTATGTTTTAGAGCTAATTTCTAAAGAAAACCCTGAAGAAAAGATGAAGATGTATGTTGATGAAGAGTATTGGCAACCTCTGAAGATAGAGATGGATGGCGTAACAATAGAATATAAGAACGTTAAATTTAATGTGGATGTTCCAGATGATAGATTTAAGTTTGTTCCTCCAGAAGGAGCTAAATTGATGAGTTCTGGAGCAATGACAACATCAAAAAATATAGATGAAGTTCAAAAGGATGTTAGCTTTAAAATCTTAGTTCCAAAATACACTGCTGGGCTTGAATTGCAGAATGCAATGGCTACAAAACAAAATGCCAATAATGAAGAATCAGAGACAGTAATTTTAACTTATGGAGAAAATGGGGAGTTGGCAATTATTGAAAGTAAGGACAACAAACCCTTAACGATTCCTGAAAATGGTAGCAATTTAATAACATTAAAAAATGGAGTTAAAGCATTAATTTCAGACAGTGGAGATGTAAAAATGTTAATGTTTGAATACAATGGAATAAAAGTAATAATAGCTGGAAAATTGGATAAAAATGAGCTTATAAAAATAGCAAACTCAATGATTGAATAAAAAATTTTATTTTTTATTTTTTTAATCGTTTGAAATACATGAGATTGGCGATTATGAGGGTGAAAGTATGGAGTTGAGTCATGATACAAAGAACCTTTTAGATTTAGTAAAAAAAGCATACGAAGGGGAAGTAGCACTCCCTGATTTTCAGAGAAATTTTGTCTGGACAAGACAAGATATAGAAGAACTAATTAAATCTCTTTTGGAAAATATGTTTATAGGAACTTTTTTAATCCAAGAAATAAATCCTGAAAATCCACCATTTGGGACAATCTACATTAGGGGGGCAGAGGAATTAAATCCTAATATAACATTAAGAAAACCAAGAATTTTGGTTCTTGATGGTCAGCAAAGACTAACGTCATTATTTTATGCAATATATAGCCCAAATTTTCCATTAAAAAATACTACAAAACCTTATGCGTTTTTTATAGATTTAAACAAATTAGTTGAAGATGATATTGATAATTCTGTTTTTAGCCTGTCTAAAGATTGTAGACAATATAAAGCTTTATTAAATGAAGATAATTCTTTCGATATAGAAAAATTAAAAGAAAAAAGATTTTTCCCATTAACATTTTTATCAAATTCAAATAAATTTTATAAGATATGGTATAAGCATTTTAGTGAAATTTTTCCTGAAGAAGTATTTAATTATATGCATAACATATTGGAATATAAAGTTCCTACACTAATTTTAGGATTATCTTACAATGATAAACCCGAACAAGTTGTAGTGTTATTCGAAAGAATAAACAAAACTGGTATAAAATTATCGCCTTACGATTTATTGGTTGCAAGATTTTATAAATTTATAAAATTAAGGGAAAAGTGGGCAGAAGCGTTTGAAAATAACATTCGCATTAAAAATTTTGCAGGTGATGTTGAGGATACAAAAGTGCCTTATATGTTTATTCAGGCATTAGCTTTAAGTAAAGGAATGAGCATCAAGTCAAGAGATTTAATTAAAATTGATAACTCCATTTTAAATGATGAATCATGGAATAGAGTTGTAGATATTGCTGAAAATAAAGTATTTCAAAGAATTTTTGATATTAGCGAATATGGAATTGCAGATATTAAAAAATGGAATCCATATACACCAACAATAACGATGATGTTGGCATTCTTTTTAAAACATGATATTCCAGATATGGACAAAGTTAATAAATGGTATTGGAGTTCAGTATTTTCTGAGAGATACTCGGGTTCTACAGAATCCAAGATGATGAAAGATTTTAAAGAAGTTTCACAATGGATTGAGAACAATAACAAAATTCCAGAAGTCGTTGAAAACTTAAAGATTGAAATACAATATGGAGCATACAGTTTAAAGAAAGTTAAAAGTTCTGGAAGTTCAAAATATAAGGGAGTATTTAATTTGATATTTAAAAATAAACCAATGGATTTCTATAAGCCTGATAATATTGCCTACTATAAGCTTGAAGACCATCATATATTTCCTAAAGGATTTTTAAGAAATAAAGGCATATCCAATGAATATATAGATTCAGTTTTAAATAAAACACCCATTCTTGATGAAACCAATAAGAAAATCTCAAAAAAATCACCATCCAAATATGTCAAAGAAATGATAGAAATTCAGAAAAATAAAGGATTATCCGAAGATGAAGCAGTAAATAAAGTTAAAGAAATTCTAAAAGGGCATTTTATAAATGAAGAAATGTTTGAAATTCTAAGAAATACCGATGATTCATTATCAAAAGATGAAATTGAAGAGAACTTTAATAGATTTATAGAGCTTAGAGAAAAATTAATCTTAGAGAAAATATTGGAATTAATATCTTAAAATTTTTTATTAATTATCTTCTCAGCAATTTCCTCAACTTTTTTATAAACTTCATTATTTTCTGGAAGATTCCATAAAGGAATGCCTTTTAAATCATACTCAGCTATTTCCTTATTATAAGGAAGCTTCCCAATTAAATTCAAACCAAGCTCTTTTGCATAGTTATCAATTAGCTCTTCATACTCTGGTTTAACCTTATTTGCAACAACATAGATGTCTTTAAACTTAACCTCCAACTCATTAGCTAATTTTTTAATTCTCTTTGCAGTCCCTAAACCTCTCTTTGATGCATCAGTTATAACAATCATCACATCAACATTTTGGGTTGTTCTTCTGCTGAGATGCTCTAAGCCAGCCTCAGTGTCTATAACAACAAACTCATAATCCTTAGCTAAGTTATCTATAATCTGCCTAAGCCAGTTATTTACACTGCAGTAACATCCACTACCTTCAGGCCTTCCCATAACCAATAAATCATAATATTTTGTCTCAACCAAAATTTCAAAAATCTTACTCCTTAAATAATCTAATTTCGTCATTCCTGCTGGAATTTCATCCCTCTCAACTAACTTTTTTAGCTCTTCCCTAATATCTCCAACAGTTTTTTCTACTTCAACTCCCAAAGTTTCTGGTAGATTTGAGTCTGGGTCTGCATCAACAACCAAAATACTGTTTGTTTTCTTAGATAATGCCTTAATTAATAATGTTGTAAATGCTGTCTTTCCAACTCCACCTTTTCCACTCACAGCAATAATCATTTTATGCCACCACGAAAAGTATTATTAATTAATAATAATTCCTTTTAGTGTTTATAAATGGTGATGTCATGCTATCAAAAAGGCTCTTAAATTTTGAATCATTTGAAGTTATGGATATTTTAGCATTAGCACAAAAATTAGAGAGTGAAGGGAAGAAAGTTATACACTTAGAGATAGGAGAGCCAGATTTTAACACACCAAAACCTATTGTTGATGAAGGAATTAAATCTTTAAAAGAAGGAAAAACACACTATACCGACAGTAGAGGTATTTTAGAGTTAAGAGAGAAAATTAGTGAGCTATATAAAGATAAATACAAGGCAGATATAATCCCAGATAACATAATCATTACTGGAGGGAGTTCTTTAGGGCTGTTTTTTGCTCTATCTTCAATAATAGATGATGGAGATGAGGTTTTAATTCAAAATCCATGCTATCCATGCTATAAGAATTTTATCAGATTCTTAGGAGCTAAGCCAGTGTTTTGTGATTTTACAGTTGAGAGCTTAGAGGAAGCTTTATCTGATAAAACAAAGGCTATAATTATAAACTCTCCTTCAAACCCATTGGGAGAAGTTATAGATAGAGAGATTTATGAATTTGCCTATGAAAACATCCCTTATATAATCTCTGATGAAATCTACAATGGCTTAGTTTATGAAGGGAAATGCTATTCAGCAATTGAATTTGATGAAAATTTGGAAAAAACCATTTTAATTAATGGATTCTCTAAGTTGTATGCAATGACTGGGTGGAGAATAGGTTATGTTATATCTAACGATGAGATTATTGAAGCAATTTTAAAATTACAGCAGAATTTATTTATCTCTGCTCCAACCATATCTCAATATGCGGCATTAAAGGCGTTTGAGAAAGAAACTGAAAGAGAAATAAACAGCATGATAAAAGAATTTGATAGAAGGAGGAGATTAGTTTTAAAATACGTTAAAGATTTTGGATGGGAGGTTAATAATCCAATTGGAGCTTACTATGTATTTCCAAACATTGGAGAAGATGGAAGAGAGTTTGCCTATAAATTATTGAAGGAGAAATTTGTTGCTCTAACTCCAGGAATAGGCTTTGGTAGTAAAGGGAAAAACTATATAAGGATTAGCTATGCCAACTCCTATGAAAACATTAAAGAGGGTTTAGAGAGAATTAAGGAATTTTTAAACAAATAGATAAGCAAAAACTTTATAAGGGGCTAATAATGAATAGTAAAATAGAAATAATAAAAATTAAAGCTAAAAAACCTATTAACCCAACAAAGATACCCGGAGCAAAGTATGTTATAAATCAATATATTGGATGCCAATATGCATGTAAATACTGCTATGCAAGATTTATGTGTAAATGGTATAATTATGGAAAATGGGGCAGTTGGGTTGTTGTTAAAGAAAATCTACCAGATTTAATTAAAAACAAACACATCAAAGGAAAAATATATATGAGTAGTGTTTCAGATGCCTATCGACCGATAGAAAAAGATTTTAAACTAACAAGGAATATCTTAAAAAATATTGATAAGAGGGCTGAGCTATCTATACTAACAAAATCAGATTTGGTTTTGAGAGATATGGATTTATTTAAAAAGTTCAGCAGTATAGAGGTTGGCTTAACCATTAACAACTTTGAAGGAAATCTTAAAAAAGATATTGAGCCGTTCTCTCCAAGCAATGAGAAGAGAATAGATGCCTTAAAAACACTCTATGAAAACGGCATTAAAAACTATGCCTTTATATCTCCAATAATCCCAGATTTGATTGATGTTGAATATATAATAGGTGAGACAAAGCCCTTTACCAACTTTTATTACTTTGAATTTTTGAATTTAAAGGCAAGCAGAGAGTTTAAACACTACTTAGAGCAAAACTATCCAGAGAGTTATGAAATAATTAGCAATAAAACAGCATTTAAAAGATACATAGATGAGGTAATAAATACCATAAAGAAGAAAGATATAGCTATTAAAGGCATTTGTGTGCATTAATAAAAACACATTAATGGTGATGCATAATGAAAGATGTATTAAAAAGGGTCTCCGATGTAGTATGGGAATTACCTAAGGATTACAAAGATTGCATGAGAGTTCCTGGAAGAATCTACTTAAACGAAATCCTATTAGATGAGTTAGAACCAGAGGTTTTAGAACAAATAGCGAACGTTGCATGCTTGCCTGGGATTTATAAGTATTCTATAGCTATGCCTGATGTGCATTACGGTTATGGGTTCGCGATTGGCGGGGTAGCGGCTTTTGACCAAAGAGAAGGAGTTATAAGCCCTGGAGGGGTTGGTTTTGATATCAACTGCCTTACATCAAACTCAAAAATATTAACGGATGATGGATATTACATAAAATTGGAAAAACTAAAAGAAAAATTGGATTTACATATTAAGATTTATAATACAGAGGAGGGAGAAAAGAGTTCAAACATATTGTTTGTCTCTGAAAGATATGCAGATGAGAAGATAATAAGGATAAAAACAGAATCTGGAAGAGTTTTAGAGGGAAGTAAAGACCATCCAGTTTTAACATTAAACGGTTATGTACCAATGGGCATGTTAAAAGAAGGGGATGATGTAATAGTTTATCCTTATGAAGGGGTTGAATATGAAGAACCGTCTGATGAGATAATATTAGATGAGGATGATTTTGCAGAGTATGATAAACAGATTATCAAATATCTAAAAGATAGAGGGTTATTACCACTTAGAATGGACAACAAAAATATTGGTATTATTGCAAGATTGTTAGGTTTTGCATTTGGAGATGGAAGTATAGTTAAAGAGAATGGGGATAGAGAGAGGTTGTATGTGGCATTTTATGGAAAGAGAGAGACGCTTATTAAAATTAGAGAAGATTTAGAGAAATTAGGAATAAAAGCTTCAAGAATATATTCAAGGAAGAGGGAAGTTGAGATAAGAAATGCCTACGGAGATGAATATACAAGCTTGTGTGAAGACAACTCTATAAAAATAACTTCAAAGGCATTTGCATTGTTCATGCATAAATTGGGAATGCCAATTGGTAAAAAGACAGAGCAGATATACAAAATCCCAGAGTGGATAAAGAAAGCTCCAAAATGGGTAAAGAGAAACTTCTTAGCTGGATTGTTTGGAGCTGATGGAAGTAGGGCAGTGTTTAAAAACTACACACCATTACCAATAAACTTAACGATGTCAAAGAGTGAAGAGCTAAAAGAAAATATCTTAGAGTTTTTAAATGAAATTAAGCTATTATTGGCTGAGTTTGACATTGAAAGTATGATTTATGAGATAAAATCTTTAGATGGTAGAGTTTCATACAGACTGGCAATTGTTGGGGAAGAGAGCATAAAGAACTTCTTAGGAAGAATAAACTATGAATATTCAGGGGAGAAAAAAGTTATTGGATTGTTGGCTTATGAATACTTAAGAAGGAAGGATATTGCAAAAGAAATTAGAAAAAAATGTATTAAAAGAGCAAAAGAACTTTATAAAAAAGGAGTAACAGTCTCAGAAATGTTAAAGATGGATGAATTTAGAAATGAGTTTATAAGCAAAAGATTAATTGAGAGGGCAGTATATGAAAACTTGGATGAAGATGATGTAAGAATTTCAACAAAATTCCCAAAGTTTGAGGAATTTATTGAAAAATATGGGGTTATTGGAGGATTTGTAATAGACAAGATAAAGGAGATTGAAGAAATTTCTTATGATTCAAAATTGTATGATGTTGGAATAGTAAGCAAAGAACACAACTTCATAGCAAATAGCATAGTTGTCCATAACTGTGGAGTTAGGCTTATAAGAACAAATTTAACAAAAGAAGAAGTTCAATCAAAGATAAAAGAGCTTATAAAAACCTTATTCAAAAATGTCCCTTCTGGTTTGGGAAGTAAGGGAATTTTAAAATTCAGCAAAAGTGTTATGGATGATGTATTAGAGGAAGGAGTTAGATGGGCTGTTAAAGAGGGTTATGGATGGAAGGAAGATTTAGAGTTTATTGAAGAACATGGCTGTTTAAAAGATGCAGATGCTTCCTATGTCTCAGATAAAGCAAAAGAGAGAGGAAGAGTTCAATTAGGAAGTTTAGGAAGTGGAAACCACTTCTTAGAAGTGCAGTATGTTGAAAAGGTATTTGATGAGGAAGCTGCTGAAATATATGGAATAGAGGAAAATCAAGTTGTTGTTTTAGTGCACACCGGTTCAAGAGGTTTAGGGCATCAAATCTGTACTGATTATTTAAGAATTATGGAAAAAGCAGCCAAAAACTATGGAATAAAACTTCCAGATAGACAGTTGGCATGTGCTCCATTTGAATCAGAAGAAGGGCAGAGTTACTTTAAAGCAATGTGCTGTGGAGCAAACTATGCATGGGCAAATAGACAGATGATTACTCACTGGGTTAGAGAGAGCTTTGAAGAAGTATTTAAAATACATGCTGAGGATTTAGAGATGAATATTGTCTATGATGTAGCCCACAACATAGCTAAGAAAGAAGAACACATAATAGATGGAAGGAAGGTAAAAGTTATAGTGCATAGAAAAGGAGCTACAAGGGCATTCCCACCAAAGCATGAGGCAATTCCAAAAGAATATTGGAGTGTTGGACAGCCGGTTATTATTCCTGGAGATATGGGAACCGCCTCTTACTTAATGAGAGGGACAGAGATTGCTATGAAAGAGACGTTTGGTTCAACGGCACATGGAGCCGGTAGAAAGCTAAGTAGGGCTAAGGCATTAAAGTTGTGGAAGGGTAAAGAGATACAAAGAAGATTGGCAGAGATGGGAATCGTTGCCATGAGTGATTCAAAGGCAGTTATGGCAGAGGAAGCACCAGAGGCATATAAGAGTGTTGATTTAGTCGCAGATACATGTCATAAAGCTGGAATATCATTAAAAGTAGCAAGAATGAGACCATTAGGAGTTATTAAAGGATAAACTTCCTCTATTTACTATCTATTATTTTTAGGTGTAAGTTTTAAATATGACTAACAATTATTTTAGCATAACATCATTATGGATTTTTTGTTTTTGCTTTTTTTATTAATTCATTGAGTAATGATATTATTTTTTAAATCTTAAAAAGGTGAAACTATGGATAATAACTTAGAAATAAAAGATTTGGAAAAAATAGCAAAAAAGGTTAGATATAATATTGTAAAAATGGTTGGTTTAGCAAAGTCTGGACATCCAGGTGGAAGTTTATCAGCAACTGATATTATAGTAGCTCTATACTTTAAACTAATGAACTACTCTCCAGATAATCCATATAAAAAAGATAGAGATAGGTTTGTTTTAAGTAAAGGACATGCTGCTCCAGCATTATATGCAGTTTTGTCTGAGTTGGGTATAATAGAAGAGGAGGAGTTATGGAAATTGAGAAGATTGGAAGGGAAGTTGCAAGGACACCCATCAATGGATACACCAGGAGTTGAGATTTGCACCGGTTCATTGGGACAAGGTTTTTCAGCAGCAGTAGGAATGGCTTTGGGATGTAGATTAGATAAGTTAAACAACTACGTTTATGTCTTATTAGGGGATGGAGAATGTCAAGAGGGTATAGTTTGGGAAGCTGCAATGGCAGCAGCCCACTACAAGTTGGATAACTTAATTGCCTTTATTGATAGAAATAAACTGCAGATAGATGGATGTACTGAGGATGTTATGAGTTTAGGAGATATAAAAGCTAAATTTGAGGCATTTGGATGGGATGTCTTTGAAATAGATGGACATAACTTTGAAGAGATTATAAATACTGTAGAAAAAGCCAAAAGCATGAAAAATGGCAAACCAAAGATGATTATTGCATATACCGTTAAAGGTAAGGGAGTTTCATTCATGGAGAATAATGTTGCATTCCATGGAAAGGCTCCAAATGAAGAACAATTAAAACAAGCATTAGAAGAATTAAGTGAATAAAATTTTATTTTTTGGTGATTTAAATGATTAAAATTGGAGCTTCAATACTATCTGCTGATTTTGGGCATTTAAGGGAGGAGATTAAAAAGGCAGAGGAAGCAGGGGTTGATTTCTTTCATGTTGATATGATGGACGGTCACTTTGTCCCAAATATAAGCATGGGAATTGGAATTGCAAAGCATGTTAAAAAGCTAACAGAACTCCCAGTAGAAGTGCATTTAATGGTGGAAAATGTTGATTTATTTGTTAATGAATTTGAGGAGATGGATTATATAACATTCCACATAGAGGCGGTTAAGTTTCCTTTTAGAATTATAAATAGGATTAAAAGTATTGGAGCTAAGCCGATAGTTGCTTTAAACCCGGCAACACCTTTGGATGCAATAGAGTATATTTTGGGAGATGTTTATGCTGTTTTAGTTATGACTGTTGAACCTGGCTTTTCTGGACAAAAGTTTATTCCAGTGATGACAAAGAAGATTAGAAAGTTAAAGAGCATGATTGTTGAAAATGGATATGATACAAAAATATTCGTTGATGGAGGAATAAATGTTGAAACAGCTCCATTGGCAGTAAAAGCTGGAGCTGATGTTTTAGTTGCTGCATCTGCAATATTTGGAAAGGATGATGTTAAAACAGCCGTTAAAAACTTAAGAGAGGCAGCTTTAGAAGCTTTAAACAAAGATTTTTTAACTAAAAGCTTTAATTCAAATGAAGAAAAACAGTAAAAACAAAAATAATAAATTAATTATTTTGGGTGAAAAATCATGGTTAAGTTGAGTGGAGTTTATAAGGGGATGAGGAAAGGGTATGGAGAAACATTGATAGAGTTAGGGAAAAAGTATGAAAATTTGGTAGTTTTAGATGCTGATTTATCTGGTTCTACACAAACAGCCATGTTTGCTAAGGAATTTCCAGAGAGGTTTTTCAATGCAGGAGTTGCAGAGCAGAACATGATTGGAATGGCAGCGGGATTAGCAACAACTGGTAAGATAGTTTTTGCTTCGTCATTCTCCATGTTTGCATCTGGAAGAGCATGGGAGATAATAAGGAATTTAGTGGCATATCCAAAGTTGAATGTGAAGATTGTTGCTACTCATGCTGGAATTACAGTTGGAGAGGATGGAGCTTCCCATCAGATGTGTGAGGACATAGCTATAATGAGAGCAATCCCAAACATGGTTGTTATTGCCCCAACTGATTACTATCACACAAAAAATGTTATTAGAACTATAGCAGAGTATAAAGGCCCTGTTTATGTAAGAATGCCAAGAAGAGACACTGAGATAATTTATGAAAATGAGGAGGAAGCAACATTTGAAATAGGAAAAGGAAAGATTTTAGTTGATGGAGAGGATTTAACCATTATAGCAACTGGAGAGGAAGTGCCAGAAGCTTTAAGGGCAGGAGAAATATTAAAGGAGAATGGAATATCAGCTGAGATTGTGGAGATGGCTACAATAAAACCAATAGATGAGGAAATTATTAAAAAATCAAAGGATTTTGTTGTTACTGTTGAAGACCATAGCATTATAGGAGGTTTAGGAGGAGCAGTTGCTGAGGTTATTGCCTCAAACGGCTTAAATAAAAAACTATTAAGAATTGGAATTAATGATGTATTTGGAAGAAGTGGAAAGGCAGATGAACTTTTAAAATACTATGGCTTAGATGGGGAGAGCATAGCTAAGAGAATCATGGAAGAAATGAAAAAAGAATAAAAATAAAATAAATAAAATAAAATTATTATTCTATTTTCAAATAAACTTTTATTGTTGGGATTATGAAACTTAGATTTATTGAGTGCCATATACCTAAGCATTTATTTATGGGAATTGATGAAATAAGAGAATGGGATGGGGTTATTTGGGCTAATGTTAAAACAAATGGGACGATTTCAACTATACAAATTTTAACAACATTAAAAGATAGTGAGAAGATTGTTGATAAACTTAAAGAGATGTATGGAGGGGCAAATTATAGAGTTGTTGTATTTGAACCAACTATGACTTATCCACCAATTGAAGAGGAAGAAGAGAAAGAAGAACCAGAGAGACTAATTAGGGAAGAGCTATATAACATAGCCTCAGATATTGCAAATCTAAGTAAAGAAAATATGTTAATGCTTATATTATCAACAATTGTTGCTATAGCTGGAATTTATAAAGATGATGTAGCCTTATTAATAGCTTCAATGATTATAGCTCCTTTATTAGGGCCGAATATAGCTTTATCACTATCAATTACAGTAGCAGACTATAAATTGGCATTAAAAAGTATAAAGACCCTAATAGCTGAGCTGATTTTTGTTATAATTTTATCAATGATTGCTGGGCATTATCTGCCTATATCTTTAGATAATCCACAGATACATTCAAGAATTACCTTAGATTTTTGGAGTATCATTATTGCATTATCGGCAGGGATTGCTGGAAGTTTATCAACGGTATCTAATATTTCATCGATTGCTGTTGGAGTTATGATTGCTATAGCTTTACTGCCACCATTGGCTGTGTTTGGTTTGCTAATAGGGGCTGGTTATGTTGAGCAGAGTTTTTCAGCATTAATTTTATTTTTAATAAATATGATAGCAATAAATTTATCTGCCATTGTTATATTCTCAGCTTATGGAATTTCTCCATATAGATGGTGGAAAAAAGAGGAAGCAAGGAAATATACTCTATATGCAATCTTATTATGGGTTACATTATTTATAGCAATATTTGTGCTAATAATTTATCACTAAATTAAACATATATAGTTGGAGACTATAATTTCATAACAAACTTTTATCAATGATTATGGAGGGAGAGTTATGAAAAAAGGAACTGACTTATTAAAGAAAGGATTTGCCAAGATGGTTAAGCATGGGGTTGTAATGGATGTTACCAACGTAGAACAAGCACAAATAGCCGAAGAGGCTGGAGCTGTTGCAGTTATGGCTTTGGAGAGAGTTCCTGCGGATATTAGGGCAGCTGGTGGAGTTGCAAGAATGTCAGACCCAGCTTTAATTGAAGAGATAATGGATGCTGTCTCAATTCCAGTTATGGCTAAGTGTAGAATTGGACATACAACAGAGGCTTTAGTTTTAGAGGCTATTGGAGTAGATATGATTGATGAAAGTGAAGTTTTAACCCAAGCAGACCCATTCTTCCACATATACAAGAAGAAGTTTAACGTCCCATTTGTCTGTGGAGCAAGAAACTTAGGAGAGGCAGTTAGAAGAATCTGGGAAGGAGCGGCAATGATAAGAACTAAGGGAGAGGCAGGGACTGGAAATATAGTTGAGGCAGTTAGACACATGAGATTGATGAATGAAGCTATAGCTCAATTGCAGAGAATGACAGATGAAGAAGTTTATGGAGTTGCTAAATTCTATGCTAACAGATATGCAGAATTAGCTAAGACAGTTAGAGAGGGAATGGGGTTGCCAGCAACTGTTTTAGAAAATGAGCCAATCTATGAGGGCTTTACACTGGCTGAGATTATTGATGGGTTGTATGAGGTTTTATTAGAAGTTAAAAAATTAGGAAGATTGCCAGTAGTTAATTTTGCAGCTGGTGGGGTTGCAACACCGGCAGATGCTGCTTTAATGATGCAGCTTGGTTCTGATGGAGTATTTGTTGGTTCAGGAATATTTAAATCAGAAAATCCATTGGAGAGAGCAAGGGCAATTGTTGAAGCTACTTATAACTATGATAAGCCTGATATTGTTGCTGAAGTTAGTAAGAATTTAGGAGAAGCTATGAAAGGAATAGATATAACTCAAATAAGCGAAGCTGAGAAAATGCAATATAGAGGAGATTAAATTTGAATTTTACTTCATTTTTTTAATTTTGTTTTAAAATTTTATTGAAAGATTGTAAAAAATATATCAAAATATTTAAGTATTCAATAAAAGTTAAAGAGTGAGATTATGAAAATCACACGAATGCATGGAGCTGGAGGAAAGGTAATGCAGGAGCTTATAAAAGATGTAATATTGAAAAATTTGGAGATAACATCAGTTAATGGAGGAATTGGCTTAGAAAGCTTGGATGATTCAGCAACTATCCCAATAGGTGATAAGGAGATTGTTTTTACTGTTGATGGACACACAGTTAAACCAATATTCTTCCCAGGTGGAGATATTGGAAGATTGGCTGTTAGTGGAACT
Organism: Methanocaldococcus jannaschii DSM 2661; assembly: GCF_000091665.1. Lineage (NCBI taxonomy): Archaea > Methanobacteriati > Methanobacteriota > Methanococci > Methanococcales > Methanocaldococcaceae > Methanocaldococcus > Methanocaldococcus jannaschii. Next base: position 602,848 of record NC_000909.1, on the reverse strand, counting down.
GTAAATGATTTAGCAGTTATGGGAGCTAAGCCATTAGCTCTATCTCTATCTTTAATAATTCCAGAAGGTTTTAACTTAGAAGATTTGGAGAAAATAGTTAAATCAATAAACGAAACTTCTAAAGAGGCTGAAGTAGCAATAATAACAGGAGATACAAAGGTATCTGATGGAGTTGATGATATCATAATCTCAACTGCTGGAATAGGGATTGTTGATAGGGGAAAGGCAATAAGGGATTGTAATGTTCAAGAGGGAGATGCAATAATTGTTTCTGGAAATATAGGAGAGCATGGATTAGCTATTTTATTATCAAGGGAGGGATTTGATTTTGAAACAAACATAAAATCAGATGTAGCTCCAATAAATAAATTAATTGAGAGGGTTTTAGAAGAGGGCATTCAAATAAATGCCATGAAAGACCCTACAAGAGGAGGTTTGGCAGATGCGTTAAATGAGATGGCTGAAAAGAGTAATATTGGCATAACTATATTTGAGGATAAAATCCCAATAAGTGATGAAGTTCAATCAATTTGTGATATTCTTGGCTTAGACCCTTTAACTATAGCAAATGAAGGAAAGGTAGTTATGGCAGTTAAAAAGGAAGATGCTGAAAGATGCTTAGAGATTTTAAGGGAGCATCCATTAGGAAAGAATGCTGAAATCATTGGCTATGCTACAAAAGAACATAAGGGAGTTATAATAGAGACGATTGTTGGTAGAAGGATAGTGGATATGCCTATTGGCGATCCGATACCAAGAGTTTGTTAATATTCATAATGCAATTTTTAAAAGTTTTGATGAAACTTTTCTAAAAGTTTCATGCGAGACATATTGTTGGTAGGAGAATTGTCGATATGCCGATTGGAGACCCAATACCAAGGGTCTGTTAATCTTCTGTAATATTTTCCTTATTTTGGTGAAATAATGAAAATCATTGGAAAAATTGGAAAAGGTAAAGTAGAAGTTAATGAAAAGACGAAGTTCTCAATACTTTTAAACAATGTTGCTAAAAAAGCTGATATTGCTGAGGGAAAAAGAGCTGTTGAAGATATAATTAGAGTTATCTATAGGCATCAGCCAATATCAACAAAAAAGATTGCTCAAAAAACGAGATTGCCCTTACCAATAGTTGCCAAGGTTAGAACTATCTTAGAGAGAGAAAAAATATTAAAGAGAACTGAAAGAGGAGCAGAGCTAACAGATTTGGGTAAAGAATTTGCTGAAAACTTTTTAAAATTGAAGTATAAAAAATCTCTTACCTGCAAAACTTGTAATGGTAGAGGTATTGTGTTAGATGAATTTTTTGAAGATATTTTAAATAAGGTTAGAGTTTGGGCTAAGAGAAGGCCTTTAGTTGATACAACTATAGACCAATCCTTTGCAACACCAGAAACATCAACTTATAGGGCTGCTTTGATGTATGAAAGAGGAGATTTAGAAGGAAAGAGAATTTTATTTGTTGGAGATGATGACTTAACTTCTTTACCAACCGCTCTAACAAATATGGCTGAGGAAATAGCTGTTGTGGATATAGATGAGAGGATTTTAAAGCTTATAGAAAAATTTTCACAAAAAGAAGGAGTTAAAATTAAAACAATTAAGCATGATTTAAGAAACCCACTACCACAAGATTTAAAGGAGAGATTTGATGTTATCTCAACAGACCCGCCATATACTGTTGATGGCTTAAAGTTATTTTTATCAAGAGGGATAGAAGCGTTAGGAAAAGAAGGGATTGCTTATCTTTCCTATTCTCACAAACCAATAGATGAGTGGCTCTCTATTCAAAAAGCAATTACAAATATGGGTTTTGTTATCTCAGAGTTAATTCCAAACTTTAATTATTATGAAGGTAGTGAGATAATTGCAAACACAACATTTATAGCGAGATTGGTTGGGAAAAATTTGAAGATAAATATTGGAGACACTGAGAAGATATATACTGGTTTAGTTAAGCCAGTTATAAGATATTATAAATGCCTAAAATGTGGAAAAATCCATAAAGTTGGAGAAGAGGTTAAGAAAGTTGAGGATTTAGTTTGTGAGTGTGGAGGGAAGAAATTTAAAATGATTAAGAGGGAAAAGTTGAAAAATGAATAATTAAAAATTTAATCATAGATTAAATCTAAATTATATTTCTCTGCCAACTCCAATGCCTTCTCTATCTCTTCATAAGTTAATCTTCTATTTATATCAGGATATTCCTTAGCTTTATATTCTGGGCGATACTGAAACATAACATTAACTACAGCGTTATCTAAATTTTTTGAGATGAAGTCAAATATTTTCTCTGTGCAACAATCTAAGTGGTTTGGCATTACTAAATGCCTTATTATAACTTCCTCATCTTTTATAAGCAAGTGATTCCTCTTAATTATATCAAAATAGTTTTTAACTTTTGATAATCTTTCTCCACATTCATTATTTCCAAACTTAAAGTCAGTTAAATAGACATCAACAACTCCTTTTAATAAATGCATTCCTTCAACAGTTAGATACATATTTGAATTCCAAACTACCGGGATGTTTTTATCTAAATAGCTTAGAGTTTTTAAAATACTCAATAAATGTGGTGTAGGGTCTCCACCAACAAAATTAACGTTTTTTGAATAATCTCTTTTATGTTTAATAATTTTAGCCATTTCTTTTGGATTATATGGAATACAGTGGTTAGGAATTGTTTTATCAAAATAAACCTGAGATATATCCCAGTTCTGGCAGAAGACACATTTAAAATTACAGCCACAGAAGAAGATTGTATGTGATGGAACTAAAACTCTTTCTTCACCGAGATGTAGAAATTCTGTTGAGTAATAGCTCTCTTTTATCCTACAGAAACCTCTTTCAGTTTCTCTATTTACATAACATCTATGCTCACAAAAATGGCAATTTTTAAAGATATTTTTGGCAATCTCTACTTTTAAGTCCAATAGGTTTGGTTTTACATACTCTAAATCATTAAAATCAAAATTATCAAAATCTACTTTTTTCAAGACCTTGTTATGGATTTCCCATAATTCATTTAGTTCTAATCCCTTAAATTCTTCAACTTCTATACACTTAGCTATTATAAACTTTGCTGGGGCTAAATCTTTTGAAACCGCTAAATATCTACCAAGTTTCATAATCTCACATCAGTTGAGTAATTAATTTAAATAGATAAATTATATGAAGTATAAAAAATTAAAAATTAAGCTTGAAAAATTTATTCCTTAATTAATATTGCATTAACAGTTCCATCCTGCCCAGGTCTTGATGTAACTTTTGCCAATCCAATCTCTGTTTCAATAATTGCTCCTTTTGTTATAACGTTTCTTCTGACATAGTGGATGTTTGCCTTGTTTTCTCTAACTGTTATTATCTTAACTTTCTTACAAGTTCCTGTTTCTGGGTCTAATACGTTAGCAAATCCTGTTCTAACAACCTTAACCTTTAAGTTTCCTCCTCTTGTTCTAACCTTTTTTATTTTAAATGCCTCTTCTGCTACGTGTGTTTCTATTGGTTCTCTACCCATTTCATATTTTCTCTTTTTTCTCGCTGGTCTATACAACCCACCTGTTGGTTTTCTTCTACTTCTTCCTTGCCATACACTCATATTAACACCTGTAATAATTGTTTTTAATATTTTTTAACTGGATTTCTTTCTTATTATTTTATTATTTCCATGCCTTTTGGTTAGTTTATTCCAAATACTTCATAAATTCTATAATTTTTACTTTAAGTTTTGTTTTGTAAAAGAGACACGGGTCAGGCCATGCGAGTCTATGAATAATGAATAAACATACAAGAGATATAAAAACTTAACTATTAACATACCTAAGTTATAAAGTAAAGAAATAAATCTGGTGGGGGAGGGATATGAGATTATCCAAAGAATTTATAGGCTTAGGGATAATTACAGCTTCTCTTATTTTTGGCTCATCTTTACCAGATATATACAAAGGTATTGTTATATTAATAGTTGCTGGATGTTTATGGTTTTTTGAATTATTGCCTCTTCCAGTTACATCCTTAGCAATACCAATAATGGCAGTGTTTTTAGGAATTTTTAATTTAAAAGAGGCTTTAACATACTTTGCCCATCCAATAATATTTTTGTTTTTGGGAGGATTTATGCTTGCACAGGCATTAAAAAATCATAACTTAGATAAATTTATTGCCTATAAGCTACTAAATTATGGAAAGGATTTTAAAACTACATGTTTTTTAATGTTTCTATCGGCTTATTTTCTATCAATGTGGATTAGTAACACCTCTGCCACATTAATTTTGTTGCCCATAGCTCTTGGTCTATTACATAAAAAAACTGGTAAATTGAGAGATTTTTTATTGTTAGGAGTTGCTTATTCTGCCTCTATAGGAGGAATAGCAACAATTATCGGCTCTCCACCAAATGCCATAGCAAGTAGCTATCTAGATTATGGATTTTTTAGCTGGTTTAAAGTGGGATTTCCAATAAGTTTATTGTTATTTTTGATTTGTACTTTAACATTATATATTTACTTTAAAAAGTGGATTCCAAAAGAAGATATTGCTATTCAAGCAAGAATGGAGTTGAGTAGAAACGCTTATAAATTATTGGTCATATTTGTGTTAATAGCTTCACTTTGGATAATTAGCGACTATTTGAGTGAAATTTTTAATGTCCAATATTTTGATTCAGTTATTGCCATATTCGCCATAATTTTATTGTTTGTATTTAATTTAGTTGAAGTTAATGATTTTAAGAAAATAGATTGGGGAACTTTAATTTTATTTGGTGGAGCTTTATGTTTGGGAGGAGTTATTGTTAAGAGTGGAGCAAATACATTCTTATCTGAAAAACTTATAGCTATCTTAGGAAATTTAACTCCAATTGTTCTTTTATTTTTAGTAGTTACAATAACAATAATTCTAACTAATTTTATAAGCAACACTGGATTGACTGGAATAATAGTCCCAATACTATTTGGAGTATCTTTAGGAATTCCAAAAGAGATTTTAATACTGGCTGTTGGTATGTCAGCATCGTGCTCTTTTATTCTGCCAGTAGGGACTCCTCCCAACGCTATTGTATATAGTGAAGGTGTCAAAAAAGAAGAAATGATGAAAATTGGGATGATTTTATCAATACTATCTGCAGCTGTAATAACTCTATATTCCATTCTTTATCTATAAAATTTAGCTATCATTTAGAATATAAAACTTAAATTTTATTAACTAAACATTTAAAATTGGTGATGGTAATGGAAAAAAAGCCATACATTATCTCAAATGTAGGCATGACCTTAGATGGAAAGTTAGCTACTATAAACAACGATTCGAGAATTTCATGCGAAGAGGATTTAATAAGAGTTCATAAGATTAGGGCTAATGTAGATGGGATTATGGTTGGTATTGGGACTGTTTTAAAGGACGACCCAAGATTAACAGTTCATAAGATTAAAAGTGATAGAAATCCTGTTAGAATAGTTGTTGATAGTAAGCTAAGAGTTCCATTAAATGCAAGGGTTTTAAATAAAGATGCTAAAACTATTATAGCAACAACAGAAGATACTAATGAAGAGAAAGAAAAGAAAATAAAAATCTTAGAAGATATGGGAGTTGAAGTAGTTAAATGTGGTAGAGGAAAGGTAGATTTAAAAAAATTGATGGATATTTTATATGATAAAGGGATAAAAAGCATCTTATTGGAAGGAGGAGGAACTTTAAACTGGGGTATGTTTAAAGAGGGCTTAGTTGATGAGGTCTCCGTCTATATAGCTCCAAAAATATTTGGTGGGAAAGAAGCCCCAACATATGTAGATGGGGAAGGGTTTAAAACAGTAGATGAGTGTGTTAAATTAGAATTAAAAAACTTCTATAGGTTAGGAGAAGGAATTGTATTGGAATTTAAAGTAAAGAAATAAATATAATGTGAGAGTTATGCTTCCAAACAAAAAAGCCTTAGAAATTATTAGAAAGTATATGAAAATTTACAATGGAAAGAATGAAAAAGATATTAAAGAGAGATTAATTAAAGAGTTAAAGGAAGAACATGTCTTAGTAGAAACTGAGGATGGAACTTACACTTTAAAGGCAGAGGATGAAGAGGAGATGATGCATTCAAAGGTTGGAGCTTTAAAAGAAGCAATTTATAAGTTTGCTAAGCCATCAAAGATAACTGATTTAAGCAATCCAAGAGTTTTGGATTTGTGCAGTGGTATGGGATACAATGCTATAGCTGCTTTACATTATAACAAAAATGCAGAGATTGATATGGTTGAGATTTGTGAGGAAGTTTTATTTTTAACTTTATTTTTAGATATTCCATATAAAGAGCATGAGATTATAAAAGATAAAGTTAGAGAGTATTTTTTAAATAAAATTGGCATTGAATATAAGTCAGATTATGATAATATCAATCTATACGTTGGAGATGCGAGAAAATTTATAATAAAGAGTGATAAAAAATACAATGTGGTTTTTCACGATGCATTTTCACCAAAAAGAGACCCTACCCTCTACACTTACGATTTTTTGAAAGAAATTTATAAAAGAATGGAAGATAATGGAGTTTTGATATCTTACTCTTCAGCCATTCCATTTAGAAGTGCTTTGGTTGATTGTGGTTTTGTAATTTCAGAAAAGGAGAGTGTTGGGAGAAAAAGAGGAATAACCTTAGCTTATAAAAACCCAAATTTTAAACCAAATAGAATTAATGAGGTTGATGAGAGAGTTATAGCTTTATCAGTTATAGCTTTACCTTATAGGGATGAAACATTAAGCTTAACTAAAGATAAAATAATAGAGGATAGAGAGGAAAGAAGAGAAAAGTTAAAAGAAAAATTAATTAAAATAGGAAAATATCTATCAACAAAACAGATAAAAAAAGGTAACATCCCAGAAGAAATTTTAAAAATTCAAAAAGAGGATTTAAACTCATCAGAAATAATTAAAAAGATGAGATTGAAGTTTTTCAAAGATGCAAACATTTTTATACTATAAGCCCATAGTTGTTGAGGATGCTAAAATCTCTTTTTAGCATCTTTAAAAATTAAATTTTATTGGAAGTGGAATATATGAATTTTAACGAATTAAATTTGTCAGATAATATCTTAAATGCCATTAGAAATAAAGGTTTTGAAAAGCCAACAGATATTCAGATGAAAGTCATCCCACTATTTTTAAATGATGAATATAACATTGTAGCTCAAGCAAGAACTGGAAGTGGGAAAACTGCTTCGTTTGCAATTCCATTAATTGAGCTCGTTAATGAAAACAATGGAATAGAGGCAATTATTTTAACTCCTACAAGAGAATTAGCTATACAAGTGGCTGATGAGATAGAGTCATTAAAAGGTAACAAAAATTTAAAGATTGCCAAAATTTATGGTGGAAAAGCTATATATCCACAAATTAAGGCTTTAAAAAATGCCAATATAGTTGTTGGAACTCCAGGAAGAATTTTAGACCACATAAATAGAGGAACTTTAAATTTAAAAAATGTTAAATATTTTATATTGGATGAGGCAGATGAAATGCTCAATATGGGTTTTATTAAGGACGTTGAAAAGATTTTAAATGCCTGTAATAAAGACAAGAGGATTTTGTTGTTCTCTGCTACTATGCCAAGGGAGATATTAAATTTGGCTAAAAAGTATATGGGAGATTATAGCTTTATAAAAGCTAAGATAAACGCAAATATTGAACAGAGTTATGTTGAAGTTAATGAAAATGAGAGATTTGAAGCTTTATGCAGACTTTTAAAAAATAAAGAATTTTATGGATTAGTTTTTTGTAAAACTAAGAGAGATACTAAAGAATTGGCAAGTATGTTGAGAGATATTGGATTTAAAGCTGGAGCAATTCATGGAGATTTAAGTCAATCTCAAAGGGAGAAGGTTATAAGATTGTTTAAACAAAAAAAGATTAGGATTTTAATTGCCACTGATGTTATGAGTAGAGGGATAGATGTCAATGATTTAAACTGTGTAATTAACTACCATCTTCCACAAAATCCTGAATCTTATATGCATAGAATTGGAAGAACTGGGAGAGCTGGAAAGAAAGGGAAGGCAATATCAATTATAAATAGAAGGGAATATAAAAAACTGAGATATATAGAGAGAGCAATGAAATTGAAAATCAAGAAATTAAAATTTGGATAAATCTTTTTTATTTTTGCTATTGATAAATTTTATTTTATTTATTTTAAATTAATATATCACCCATAGGCACTTGCATAACCACATATACAGAACAAAAAATTCATAAATACTTTTTAACTAAATATTACAAATTAGATATAATTGTTATTTTATTGTTGTTTTATATGTTGTTTTTTTTGGTGGTTATTATGGAAAACGATGAAAAAATTATTGAAGATTTAAAAATTATTAATAGCAAAGCAAAATTTGTTGGAATTAAAATTCTTATGATAAGGCATATTATTGAATCCCATATGAAAGATAAGAAATCAATATATAAAATCTTAGAATCTACAAAAAACACAGAATTATATAAGTTAATTTTAATTGCATGTCCTAAATTAGAAGAAATTAATGAAGAATCAAATTAAATTAATAGAACTTTTAATAAATGTTTTATTGAAATATGATGTCTTTTGGTATTTAAGTTCAAACAGAATTGTATATAAACTGCGGGAAGGTCCTATTTAGAATCTTGAAATTTTTTGGAGTAACATGCCCTCAACTTTGATTGGATACAATATTCTTGCTAATTTAATAGCTGATTTTAGCCTTTCTTCAGAGTCAGAGTATATGGTGTATAAAACATCTCCTTTTTCAACTTTATTTCCTACTTTTACGTTTAGATAGATACCAGCTTTTTTATCATTTGGAGCTCCAGCTTCTTTGGCAATTTTTGTAATTCCAGCATTTGATATTCTTGTAACATACCCATCAATTGGTGAGTGAATATCAGCTTTATATTTTCCAACCTCAATTTCATCTGAACTAACTTCTTTTCCTCCCTGAGCTACAATAATCTCCATAAATTTGTCATGTGCCTTCCCTCTTGCTAATAAATCTTCAGCTAACTCTTTACCTTCTCCAGTAGGAGCTACTCCTCCCATCTCTAACAAAATTCCAGCTAATGAAATAGATTTCTCAACAAGGCTTGTAGGGGCTTGAGTATAATCTTCCAAAGCCAATAATGCCTCTTTTGCTTCTAAAGCTGGACCAATAGCTCTTCCAATTGGCTGTCCTCCGTAAGTTATAGCACATTCAGTAACTATCCTCAATCTATCACTCAATTCAATAAACTTCCTTGCTAAGCTTGATGCCTCTTTTATAGATTTAACTTTTGCTCCATATCCTGTTGGAATATCAATCAATAGCTTATTAACACCCATAGCTAATTTTTTTGCCATGACACTTGATAATAATAAGGGCTCTGGGTCTATGCCAAGAGGTCTTTCAACATTTATTGTTATATCATCTGCAGGAGCTAAATCTAAAGCCCCTCCCCATACCATACAACCGTTTGTTTCTTTAACAACTCTTTTTATTTCTTCAATGGTTAAATCCACTCTTGTTAAAACTTCAACAACATCTGCTGTTCCTGCCGCTGAAGTTATTGCCCTTGAAGATGTTTTTGGAATCTTTAAGCCAGCAGAGGCAACTATTGGCACGACTAATAAAGCATATTTGTTTCCAGGAACTCCTCCAATTGAATGCACGTCAAATATATGCCCCTCCCAATTAACCATCTCTCCAGTTTCAGCCATTCTAATTGTCATTGCTTCAATCTCATCCATATCCATTCCATTTATATATAATGAGGTGACAAAGGCAGATATTTCAATATTTGTTAGCTTTCCATCCACCATCTCATCTATAATTTCAAAAATTTCCTCTTTTTTTAATTTATTTCCATCCATCTTTTTTCTTATATATGGGAGAGATTTAGGTTTTTCAGCATGTTTTATTGTAACAATATCCCCTTCTTTAACACCTAACTCTTTAACTACTTTTTGTGGAAGCCCTATTTCTCCTCTGTTTATCAATGTGGTTGAAGAATGTAGGATTCCAATAACTTCTTTTCCTTTAAACTCCACAACTACTCTATCTTGAGGGAAATACTGAGAGCTTTTTAAGTCTTCAGAATTAATTAAAACCAAATTCTCCAAGTCAATATCTAAAACTCTAACTTTTAGAAATAGCATTTAAATCACCACTAATTTCTTTATCTATTAAATTTTTATATTTTCTAAACTTTATATATTTTCTTTAATATTACTTCTCATTGGTGAAAACATGAAGCTTATAAAAAATTTAATGCCCTTAAAAAGTGCTGAAAAGATTGTTTTTGAAAAATTATCAGAGTATTTGGATGAGAATAAAAAAGTTAAAGAAGTTGATATTGTTGAAGCTTTAAACAGGATATCTGCTGAAGATATTAAAGCTCCAATTGATTTACCTTATTTTAATAAGGCTGCGATGGATGGTTATGCTGTTATAGCGGAAGATACTTTTGGAGCTTCTGAAACAAACCCAATAATACTAAATCTTGCTGATGGAGATGAAATAACTTATGGAGAAGCTAAAAAAATATTCACTGGAGATAAACTACCAAAAAATGCCAATGCTGTTGTTATGAAAGAGTTTTGCAATGAAGTTGATGATTTTGTTGAAGTTTATAAAACTGTTCATCCAAACGAAAATGTCTCAAGGATTGGGGAGGATGTTAAAAAGGGAGATGTAGTTTTGAAAAAGGGGGAGATTATTAATCCTTATCATCTAAATATGCTCGCATCTTTAGGAATTAAAAAAATTAAGGTTTATGATTTAAGTTTTGGTATAATATCTACGGGAGATGAGCTCATCAATTTGGATGAAATTAGGGATATTGAGGAAGATATTAGTAAATTAGATGGGAAAATTATAAATTCCAATTCATATATGTTATATGGTTTAGTAAAAAATCTTGGGTTTAATGCAAAAATTTATGATATTGTTAAAGATGATAAAGAAAAACTAAAGAAAGCTATTAAAACAGCTTTGAGTGAAAATGACGCTTTATTAATAACTGGAGGAACTTCTGTGAGTGAGAGAGATATAACTGTTGAGACTGTCAGAGAATTGGGAGATGTTATAGTTCATGGTGTAAATATAAGACCTGGAAAACCATTTGGATTTGGAATAATTAATGATAAACCAGTCTTCATGCTGTCTGGCTATCCTGTAGCTTCAGCTGTTCAATTTGAGTTATTTATTCAAAGATTTTTTATAGAAAGGAAGAAAGTTACCTTACCTTTAAAAAGAAATATGGCCTCTGAGCTTGGTAGAGTTGATTTTGTTAGAGTTAAGGTGGATATAGAAGTAGAACCTATAAGAATTACTGGAAGTGGAGTTATTTCCTCGTTAATAAAAAGTGACGGCTATATCTTAATTCCAGAAAATGTTGAAGGTTATGAAAAAGGAGAGCTTGTAGATGTGTATTTGCTAAAATGATTATTTATAATTATTGATGGGTGATTAACTTGGATGTGTGGATTGATTTAACAACCATAGGGCTTCGCCCTATTGGGATATCCAGAGCGGGATTGCCTTTGGCAACCCCACTTTCTATTTGGAGGTGTGTCCCAATAGAGGGGCTATATCCCCTCTATAGTGCGATACCCAGAGGGAACTCTACGTTCAACCCACTTAAATATATTTAATGGGTGATTAACTTGGATGTATGGATTGATTTAACAAACGCCCCCCATGTGCATTATTTCTGCCAATTGATAAAAAAATTTGAGAAAGAAGGGATTGAGTATTTATTAACTTTTAGAGATTCAGGGAATTTAGCTAAATTAGTTGAAATTTACAATTTTGTAGGGAAGTGTATAGGAAAGCATGGAAACACGTTGAAGGATAAGTTAATTTTCTACGCTGAGAGGGTTATTGGATTAACTGAACTAATATCAAATGTAAAGCCAAAAGTAGCTATAGCAAAACACTCCGTTGAGTTGCCAAGGGTAGCTTTTGGTTTGAACATTCCAGTAATCTTTGTTGTAGATAATGAACACGCTGAAGCTCAAAATAAATTAACTCTACCATTGGCAGATGAGATTATTAAACCTATAGCAACAGATGAAAATAAGCTGAAAGAATTTGGAGGAAGAAATTTTATAAGCTTTGAAGGAACTTGTGAAGTGGCAAATGTAAATTCACGGCTAAAGGGTTATTATCCAATAGATAATGAAATTTTAAAAAAATTGGGAATTTGTGATGATAATCCAACAATAGTTATGAGACCTTGCCCAAACTCTTCTTATTGTAATGGACATAAAGATATACTACCAAAAATTATTGAAAAGCTTCAAAAAAGAATTGACTGTAATATAGTTGTGTTCCCAAGGGATGAACATCAAAAAGAGATATATAGAGAGGTTAATGCTATAGTTCCAAAAGAGACAATAGATGCTCTTTCTTTATTGTATAATTCCGATTTCATGATTGGTGCTGGAGGAACGATGAACAGGGAAAGTGCTATCTTAGGCATTCCAACGGTATCTTGCTATCCTCAAGAGTTACTTGGAGTTGATAAATATTTAATTGAAAAAGATAGGATGATTCATACAAATGATATCAAGGAAATAATAAACTATGTTGAAGATAATTTAGGAAAAAGAATGGGTGTTATTGAGTTAGAAGACCCAACTGATTTAATGTTTGAAAGGGTTTGTAATTATTTAAAATAAATATTAAATATTAATTTTTCTTTGGAAATCTTCTATATAGACAGTTTGGATAATTTGTGCATCCCAAGAACTCTCCTTTTTTTGTTCTAACTACTCTCAACTTAGCTCCACACCATGGGCAAGTGTTATCATCTATCTTTGACATTATATCCAATATAGCTGGATTTTTATTACACAATCTCTCTTTATTGTAAATTATTTTATTGTTTATGGTATCAACATATACAATGAAGTTTTTAAACAAGTGAGAGTTTTCTAAATCAATTATAACTCTACCATTATTGATTTTTATTCCGGGTGTTATTTGCATATTTGTTTTTATTGGTATTAAATAATAACCTTGCCCAGAATACTCTAAAATTCCCATATTATATTTTATCCTTCCAATTAACCAATTGTAATCTCTATTAGCAACGAATCTTATTGTTTCATCAATATTGTCAAACATATTTTTCTCTTTTATATTGTTAAGAACTTCTTTAATGAAATTGTCTTCTTCATAGCCCTTAGTGAGCATTTCTATAGCTTTTTCAATAAACTCAGTTTTATCAAATTTTATTAATAATAAGAGTCCGTTAAATGCATTAGCAACAACATACTTTTCTTTTTCAATAATATCTCTCCTGTCAAATATGTAGTAGATTCTTGCAAAAATCTGTTTCTGACCTTTTGGTGAAATCACTTTTTTAATTTCAAATTCTTTTTTATATGAATTTGTTATTCCATAGTAAAATACTGGCATTTTAGCATTTTCAATTCCTATTATTGATATAAACCCCTCTGGAACTTTCCAATTTTGTTCATAAGTTTCAGAATTCAGTTTAGTGGCATTGAAGTGTAAATCTTTTGATAAAATTTCAAATAATTCATTTAAAACTTCTCCCATATTATCCCTCCGTAAAACTAAATTTTTCAAATTTTATAAAATTAAATTGTTAAATTTAAATATTTGGTTTAGGCAATGGCTCGTTTTCTGTTTCAACAACCACCAATAACGGCTTATTCTTTTTTAAATAGCCTTTAATTTCTGAACCAATTTCATCAACATTTTCAATGTAGCAATTATCTATTTCAAATGCATCAGCTATTTTGTTGAAGTTTGGATTTTTTATCTTGCAGAACTCTGCCAAACTGTTATTTTTCATCACAACCATTAAGATTTTTAAGTTATTTTCAGCTACAACTTGCAACTCCTCAACATTCATCAAAAATCCGCCATCCCCACTAATTAATACAACTTCTCTATCGATGTTGAAATCTATAGTTCCAAATTTTACTCCAATGGATGCAGGCAAACCAAAACCCATAGTTCCAAATGAGTGTGAGGAAATGATATTTCTTGGAATAACGCAGGTTTTTAATAAGCAGGTAAATACAGTATGCTTACCAGCATCTGTAACTATTATGGCATCTTCTGGAATATTTTTAATAATCTCATAGATTTTGTTTGAGTAATCTCCAGAAGGCTGAAATTTGTTGCTATTTTTATATATCCAGCTACTATTTTTTACATCTAAATTTTCAAAAAATTCTTTTAACTCTTTGATGCTTTTTGGTTTTAGTTGTATATTTTCAGTTTTACTTAAAAGCTTTTCCCTAACACTCTCTACATAGGTGTTGTAAGATAGAGATGAGCCGATATTTATTATCTTATCTGCCTCTAACAAAGATTTTAAATCCCCTCTCCTCCCAACTAAGCCTATGCAGTTCTCTAATTTTTCATTAATAACTCCTCTCGCTGGAAATGTTGTAGCTATGGGACAGTTTATCTTTTCTAATATTTTTGATATTTTTACTATCTCTTTATAACTTAAAGTCCCAAATATACCCTGCCCAATTAAAAATAGTGGTTTTTTGACATCTATTTCTTTTATGTTGTTGGAAGGAGTTTCATCATCTTTATATATATCTGTATATGTGGTTATATTTATATCTTTTGCTTCTTCCTTGTATAAATCAACTGGAATATTTAGCTGAACAGGTTTTTTATTAAATAGGCAGTCAGCAAATGCTTTTGCTATATAACTTACTTCAGCTTTATCAACAAAATATCCTTTATAAAAATTTAAAAAATCCATATTTACCTCTTGAAAATAATTTTTGCCAATATATTTTCTCTGACATCTTCCAGTAATTGCCAATACAGATGAATTATCCTTATAGGCTGTTGCTATTGGCGTTGTTAAATTCGTAGCTCCAGGACCTGCAGTAGCTAAGCAAACTCCTATATAGTTAGTTATTCTTGCATAGCCATCAGCCATGAACCCTGCTCCTCTCTCATCCCTAACCATAATATTTTTTATACTGCTACCCTCTATTTCATTATACAACGGCAATATCTGCTCTCCCGGATAGGAAAATATAGTTTTTACATTTCTTTCTAAGAAATCTACCATAGCTTCTAAGAATTTAATATTACCACCCACAAAAATATTGATTTAAACGGTGAGATTGTGGATAAAAGGATTTTAGTTAGATTGGCAATCTATCCTATCGCCTATGTCTTATGGGGCGGGTTGATGTGGTATTCTCAAATTATAACTCCACTTGATGTAACAAATTTGTTATTAAAGCTTCCCTTATGCAATAAAGAATTTTATATATTTTTACAGTCATTACCAAATATTGTTATTGAATTTTTTAAAATTATTTATTTATATGGATTTTCTTCTATGATTATTGGAGGTATCGCCTATTATCTATTTATAAAGAGAGATTTTTTGAAGAGTGATATTATTTTAATTGACTTAGCTTTAGGTTGGCTGTTTGCTGGTTTAATATACACCTTTGTCGTTGTAAAATCTCCATTTCAGGTAGGTGTTGCTAAGGATTTAATAAATATGCATTATTTTTGGATATTTACAAAACCAACATACGAAATTCCATCATTGCATACAGCATATTCTTTTTTGTTAGCATTACATTTTAAAGATGAAAAGCCATTAAATTATATTTATTTTGCACTGGCGATATTAATTCCAATTTCAACTCTAATTATGGGAATGCACTGGATTGTTGATGTCATTACAGGGGTTTTATATGGTTATATTATATATAAATTCCCTAAAACCATTCATATAAAAATTAGTAAAGCACTTGATTTTTTAGCTGGACATATAAAACCATGTATTTTATGTGGAAAGTGTAAGGAGAGGGAAACTCATGAAAAATAAGAAAATAAAATTTGATGTCTATTTGAATGGAATAGCTTATCATTGTATAAAATGCGGATTCTGCTGTGATGCTCCAACTGTTACAAAAAAGGACTTGGCTAAAATAGCTGGTTATCTAAAAATACCATTTGATGAGGTTTTAAAGCGATATGTTAGATTTTTTAATGGATATATTGGTGAGCTTAAAGAAGTTGGAGGAAAATGCATATTTTTAGATAAAAAAACCAAAAAATGTAAAATTTATAAAGTTAGGCCTTTAATTTGTAGGTTAAGACCTTACTCAGTCCAAGTTAGAAATGGAAAATTAACTTTAACCTATGATATATGGTTTTTAAGGTATTGTAGAGGGCTTTATTTGGGAGATGGTAAAGTTGAGGATGAATACTTTAAATATGCTGAACTTGTTTTAAAATACTTAGGATTTGAGGAGGGTGTTGATGAAGAAGAGTTTAAAAGGGCTAAAGAGAGGTTATTGGAAGAATCTTTAAAGTATAGAAAAAAGAAAGATTAAACCTTTTTATTTATAGTTGTGTAAAAATATAAAAATATTTGCACATCCATAAGTATTTATACCCCTTTTGACAAGGTTGTTATTGAGCGAAATGCGATGAATCCTTAAATAAATTTGGTGAATTGAATGTTTAATAATAAAGGAAGAAGAAATGTAAGAAATAATGAAGTTAGAAGAAATGTTCCAGTTAAAGAAGGCGAAACCTACACTGTTACAATTGAAGATATGGGTAGAGGCGGAGACGGAATAGCAAGAGTTGAAGGATTCGTTGTCTTCGTCCCTGAAACACAAAAAGGAGAAACAGTCAATGTAAAAATAACTGCTGTAAAAAGTAAGTTTGCATTTGCAGAAAAAATTTAAAATCTCTTTAAGGTTTAGCTAAACCTTTCAATACTTTTTTCATTTTGAGAAACAATTTAAAGATTAACAAAATTAATTATTAATTAGAGTTTATTTTCCTAATTCATCCAATAAAGCGTTGATAATTGCCATTAATATTCCTTCTTTAATTGCCCTTGACTTAATTTTTTCAGCAACTTTTAATGCTTCTCTGTATTTCTTTATTTCTATTAATTTCATAGCTATTTTTTCCAAATCAGTTTCTGTCTTAATTTTCTCCACTAAAGCCATTGCTTTGTCTATTTCTCCATTTTCAATGTATGCAATAGCAACCTTTCTCAAAACCTCATCTTTCAATCCAAAACTTGATATCTTCTCTGCAACTTTAACAGCTTCATCGCAGTAACCTTTTTCTATTAAAGTTAAAGCAATTATCTCTAACTGAGCGTCTCCTTTTATTTCTTCAACTTTTTTAAGGACTTCTTCTATTTTTCCTTCCTCAATTAATTTTATTATTTCACTAACCATTTTTATTCACCATTTTAGAATTTTTATTCATGTTTTTTACATTATCTACTATGTATCCACTTGATATATATAATTTACTATTTTGTGTAAATTTATGTCATAATATTGGACATCTATAAATATAAAAATTAAAAAAGTTAAATCGGATTATATAAATTTATAAAACTTCCCAGTATAGCCAAGAGATTTTAAAAAAGCAATATCATCATTATTTAACTCATATTTTTTTGTTGGAGGAACTTCTTTCCCATCCCTTGCATATATAACTCCTTCTTTTTTCTTAGCGCCCAAGTATTTCCCTGCATTACCATCAACAACTATTATCCCATCTCTCATTTCAAAACCTGTGAAGTCATTAGTATTTCCGTTAATTATAACAGTTCCACCATTTAAAACAGCCCCAGTATTTTTTCCAGCATTTCCATTAACAATAACCTTTCCCTTTCTCATTAAAATTCCAGTGGATAAATCAACATCTCCATTAACTACAATTGTTTTATCTTCATTTAACCTTGCTCCAACAGTATCTCTTTTTATTTTATCATTAATCTCTAAAATTCCTTTATTTTTATCAAATTTATTTGGTTTTAGAAGCTTCTCTTCTTTATATCTCTCTTCAACAAACTCTGTTATGGATATAAATTTCCTATATCCTTTTATATCGCTTTCAACTTCAATAACATTCCCCATCGGCTCTTTTATCTTATTTTTTTCATTAATATAGACGGTTCCAGACAACATGCTTATTCCAAATCTTGTATCGACATCTCCATCCACTATAACAGTTCCTACTTTTATCCTTTCTCCACTTCCACTAAAATATTTTAAATCAACGCCCATAGAGGAGCAGAATCTTTTCCCTACATTTCCTTTAATATAAACTACCCCTCCATTCTTTAAATGCTCTACAAGGGTTTTAAAGGTAATATTTTCTTTTATCTCAGTTTCTGGATTGAATTTACTCTGCCATATAAAGTTGTAGGTAAAGTCGCATAAGCAATCTACTGGTTTATCTAACTTCAATGTTAAAACTTTATCTTTATTTTCATTTAAAAACTCATCCAATTTCTTTTTATTGGATTTTTTGAAGATGTTGAATAGCATAAACCCCACCAAAATTTTATTTGTTCAATCTTATTTTTGTTTTAAA
This sequence comes from Methanocaldococcus jannaschii DSM 2661, assembly GCF_000091665.1. NCBI lineage: Archaea > Methanobacteriati > Methanobacteriota > Methanococci > Methanococcales > Methanocaldococcaceae > Methanocaldococcus > Methanocaldococcus jannaschii. Next base: position 584,474 of record NC_000909.1, on the reverse strand, counting down.
TTGTTATTTAAAGTTTCTATATTTGTAAATTTAAATTTACAAATATAGTTTCAAAATAAAAATAAAAAAGAAGAAAATAAGAATTGATTTATTCTTCCTTCAATAATCCTGCAGCATCTAAAGCTAATTTAACTTCTTCTGTTGAAGCTCCTTTTGGGATATCAACTTTCTTTTCTGTTGGTTCTAAGTGTTTTATGTTGCATCTTCTTCTCTTAACTAACCCATCAACTATAACGAAGTTTTTATCTAAGATATCTACGATAACACAAACTTTTCCTGCTTCTCTTCCTGCTGTTTTTATACAAACTCTTCCTACTTCAATAGCTGGCATTTACCTCACCTCATTTTTGTTGTTGTGACTCTCGCGAATCACAACTCATCCTCCAATGAGGGAGGTTTAATATCGCCCCCTCGTTTTTATTTTTTTAAGTTATCAATAGCAGAGGAGACAATATTAAACACTCCCTCCACGTCCCATTTTGAAGTATCAATAACTAAATCGTAAATAGATAAGTCATCTAAATCTATATTATAAATTTCTTTATATCTTTTTTTCTCACTTGCTTCTCTTTCAATCATCTTTTTTAAAGCAACGTCTTTATCTATATTTTCTCTCTTGCTAATTCTTTCAGCTCTGACTTCAAGGGGGGCTTTAAACCAGATTGTTAAATCTGGCTTAATTCCATTTTTTAAAAGCATCCATGCGGCTAATCTTCCCTCTAATACAACATTTCCCTGCTTTGCTATCTCTACCTGTCTTCTGTCTATTTCTTCATCAATCTCTTTATGCTGTTCTGCATACTTGCTGAATTCCTGTAAATCCATTCCCATCTCTTTTGCCATCTCTCTAAATATGAATCCTGCACATACGTGTCTTAAGTTATATTTCTCTGCTATCATCTTTGCAATTGTTGTAGTTCCTGTCCCTGGCAGCCCCCCAATGGTGATTATCATCTATTCACCCATCCAAAATGGATTTAATTAGTATAAATATTTTTTCATTGTAATTTTGATGGCATTAATTAAAATAATTTTAATTAATTTAGAGGTTTCTTGCCTTCTGAATCATCAATCTCTTTAAGCATCTTGGGCATAAGTAGCCTCCGTAAGGTCTCTCTGGTCTTCTCTGTGATTTTGGTAATTTTCTTATCTCAACAGGCCTTCCTCTTGGAACTCCGTGTAATTCAGCTCCACATATAGCACATTTTGGTTTGCCTGGCTTTCTTCTCTTATAATGGATAACTATTCTTCCTCCTGGTGTTCTTCTGTATATTCTTCTGTATGACCTTGACCTGTATCTTGGTGCTGGCATGTTTAACTCACCTTTTAGTATGAATTTTGATAGTATTAGAATTAGCTTCTTATTATTATCAAAAAATCGTAATCATAGTGTGTATTTCTATAATGTTTTCTTAATTTTTAATTTACCATTAAAAATTTAATATCATAATACCATAAGAATTAGTATTTAAAACTTTTGGTTGGGTGAATGTATGTTGAAAACAAACATCTGTGGAATAGAATTTAAAAATCCTGTTTTTTTAGCAAGTGGAATAATGGGAGAAACTGGAAGTGCATTAAAAAGAATTGCTAAAGGAGGAGCTGGAGCTGTAACAACAAAATCTATTGGATTAAATCCAAATCCTGGACATAAAAATCCAACTATTGTAGAGGTTTATGGAGGATTTTTAAATGCCATGGGTTTGCCTAATCCTGGAGTTGATGAGTATTTGGAGGAGATAGAAAAGGTTAGAGATGAGTTAAATAGGATGGATGTTAGAATTATTGGCTCAATCTATGGGAAAGATGAGGAAGAATTTGCTGAAGTAGCTAAGAAAATGGAGAGGTATGTAGATATTATTGAGCTAAACATTTCCTGCCCTCATGCTAAAGGTTATGGAGCTACCATAGGGCAAAATCCAGATTTGTCCTATGATGTTTGCAAGGCAGTTAAAAAAGCTGTTAAAATTCCAGTTTTTGCTAAATTAACACCAAATGTTACAGATATTATTGAGATTGCTCAGGCAGTTGTAGATGCTGGTGTTGATGGATTAGTAGCTATAAACACAGTTAGAGGAATGGCTATAGATATTAGAGCAAAAAAACCAATTTTAGCTAATAAATTTGGAGGCTTAAGTGGGAAAGCAATAAAGTCAATTGGAATAAAAGTAGTTTGGGATTTGTATGAGAATTTTGATGTGCCAATTATCGGTGTTGGAGGAATTATGAGTGGAGAGGATGCCATTGAGTATATGATGGCTGGAGCTTCAGCTGTTCAAATAGGAAGTGGAGTTTATTATAGAGGTTATGATATATTTAAAAAAGTTTGTGATGAAATAATAAGCTTTTTAAAAGAGGAAAATTTAACATTGGAAGAGATTGTTGGGATGGCTCATGAATAATTTTTTAATATTTAGTTCTTTTCAAAAAGTTGTTAAATTTTATTCCAAAATGTTTTGTAAAGAACTATTTATTCTTCTTTTTCTTCAAATTCTTCTATGCATTCATCGCATAGGTATCTTCCTTGATATAACCTAACTCTTCCTTGATAACCACAGTTTTCACAAATTCCATTTATATACTCTTCACTAAACTCATCGGTATCTAATGAAATAACTTCTTTTTCTTCTGGTGTTATTGATGCATACTCTATAACTATTTCCAACAACTCTGGAGATACTCTAACTATATCGCTCTGTGTAACTATTCCAACCAACTCTCCATCTTTCACAACTGGTAATCTTTTAATCCCATGAGTTGCCATAATTTTAGCTGCTTCAGTAATTGAAGCATTTTGAGGGATTGTAATAATCTTTTTACTCATCACTTCCTCAGCCAATACATCCTTTGGCTTTAAATTTTTTGAAACAACTCTCTTTACAATATCTCTTTCTGTTACAATACCAATTGGTTTATTGTTTTCTACAATAACAACAGCTCCTATATTATTTTCTGTCATTATATTGGCTATATCGTAGATTGACATATTTTTTGTGGCTTTAATTACTGGAAAACTCATGACTTCTGAAACAGGGATGTCACATGCGATTTTCATAACCCCACCCTAAAAGTTTTCTAATAAAGAAAATATAAAACATTATAATGGTTTATATATATTTTATTATTTATACAATGAGGTTGTTAAGTTAACGACTTCATCCAATTGTAGAACATTATGAAGCTTTTTATCCAACTAACAACCGTATCGAATTTACTATTACTTGGAAATCTATTTAAAACCTCTTTAATCTTGTGATAATAAATTCTAATCGATTCGTGACTTATATCTTCGAATTTGGAGGGGGATAAACCACTTTTCTCAATGATAATCCGAGGTAGTATAAAAGCCCTGCTAAGATTTTAACCTCTATCGATTCCTATTCCTTTTAAAAAGCTTCCTCTCTACGATTTTCTTCTTTATAACTTCTATCATGAGCCTCATAGTTTATTATTTTTTATCAATATTTAATAAAAAACTTAACTTGACAGTTTCGTCTCAGGATAACATTAGATATATATACCTTTAAAATCATACCTTACATTAACTATTTTTAATCTTAATAATATATAATAAATTTACAGTAATAAAATTAAAAACTATTTTTGGTGATATTTATGACAGAAGAACAAAAAAGAAAACTTACTGGAAAAATGAAGAGAATGCTTAGAGCTAAAGCTCATCATTTAGAACCTGTTGTATGGGTTGGAAAAGAGGGAAGTGAAAAGGTTATTAAAGAAGTAGATAGACAGTTAAAAGAGAGAGGTTTAATAAAGGTTAAAGTAAGAAAAGCTGCTTTATTGTATGAAGATAAATATGAAATTGCTGAAAAGCTTGCTAAGGCATGTGATGCAGAGGTTGTTAGTGTAGTAGGACATGTTATAACCTTATTTAGACCAAGAGAAGGTTGGAAGAAATATTTAGCTAAAAAACCAAAGAAAAAGGTTAAAAAGGATGAAAAGATTATTGAATTATTTGAGAAGTTTAAGAAGAAGGCAGTTAAAGAATAAATAATTGAGGGAGATAATGAAAAAAATTTATATCATTCTTCTAATTCTTTTTGTGATTTTAATTAGTTTAATAGGGGCAAGTATATTATTAGTTATGAGCTTATCAGGAGAAAATGTCGATTTGTTTGGTGGGGAAAAAATAGCCAAGGTTTATTTATGCAATGAAATCTATTTTGATTATAATCAAGGAGATGGAATCTTTCCACAACAAAAAAAAGATGCAAGATATTATATAAATTTATTAGATGATTTAGAGAAGGACGATTCAGTTAAAGGGGTTTTATTGGTTGTTAATTCTCCCGGAGGAGAGGTTATAGCAAGTGAGAAATTAGCAAGAAAGGTTGAAGAACTTGCAAAGAAAAAGCCAGTAGTTGTTTATGTTGAGGGCTTAGATGCTTCTGGTGCTTATATGGTTTCAGCCCCTGCAGATTATATAGTGGCTGAAAAGCACTCAATAGTAGGAAGTATTGGGGTTAGGATGGATTTAATGCACTATTATGGATTGATGAAAAAGCTTGGTATAAATGTAACTACAATAAAAGCTGGAAAGTATAAGGATATTGGTTCTCCATTTAGACCAATGACTAAAGAAGAAAAGGAATACCTACAAAAAATGATAAATGAAACATACATGGATTTTGTTAAATGGGTAGCAGAGCATAGGCATTTGTCAATAAACTACACTTTAAAAATAGCAGATGGAAAGATATATAGTGGGGAGGATGCTAAAAAAGTTGGATTAGTTGATGAAGTGGGAACTGAAGAAGATGCTTTGAAAAAATTAGAACAGTTAGCTAATGTCTCAAATCCTGAGATTGTTGAATATGGCTTAGAAGAGAATAAAGGATTGTTTGGATTAACATACTATTTAGGTTATGGAATTGGAAAAGGAATTGGAGAAGTTTTATATGGAATGGAAAAGATTAATGGAAGAGTTGAGTTATTAAGTTAATTTCTTATTAATTTTTACCACTATATAAATGGCTATAATTGTTAGTATAATAAATATGAGAATATATAAGTAATTATTATACGAGGATTTCTCTTTATAGTGGTATTCTTCAACACAAACGGTCTCTTTTGGAATATCAATTAATTCAACAGTTGATAACAGTTTGTTGTTGTCATAAATTTCTATTGTATTATAGTAGTTAAATATGTATAATGTATAGTTATCAATTTCTATTGAACCAGGATTTTTTTGAGTTACAAATTCCGTTAGTGTATTATTTTTATAGATAAGCCAGTGATCATTGAGTCCAACCCATACTTTAATTAAAAAGCTGTTATTTTTAGGAATATATTTAATTAAAGAAACTAATGCAAAACCAAAATCTCCATAAATCTTATGAAGGTTGTCGTTTATTGGCAGAGATTCATAACTTCCATTATCATAAACCTTATATAAGATAGCATCTGATGAATACGGGTGATTATATAAACACACTCCACCAACTAACCAATATCTCTCTTTTGGATTGTAATCCATTGCTTCAAAAATATAGCATAGCCCATATTTTTCATAATTCGTATAATTAATTATAGTAATGAAAGAACCATTATATTTGATTAAGACATTTTTAGTGCCAATTAGGATATACTCTTTATTGGATTTTAAAATTTTACATATTGTGATGTTTGAAATGTTTGTCAAATCATAGAACTTCTTTCCATCAAATTTTATTAACGATTTTGACGGATAGTGAAGATTTACTTCATCTAATCCAATTAACCAACAATCTTTCCCATAGGCAATAGAGGAAATCAAATCTGAATTTGAAATATTAGCTCTCTTCGTCAAATCAGTTATATTCTTTCCATTATAAAGTAATAAAACACCTTTCCCACCAATTAAACAATATTTTCCATTATATCCTATAGATGTCAAGCCCTTGCCTTTGTATATTATCTTTTTATCTATCTTTGAGTTGTTTATTGTTAGTTTTATTAAAGCACCAATATTTGGATATTTTGGAAAGTCTTCTATAGATTTTAAGGTAATTAAGTATTGATTATCATTAATTTTTGCAATATCGGTTATATAAGTGCCTAAATACCAAACAATTGGTGTAAAATTTGCTGACTCTCCAACTTTAATCCTTTTTAATTTTCCATTTTTGAGGGCATAGTATTCATAGCTATAGCTATTATCTCTTGAGAAATTCACAATCTCAACTATCCAACTGTTATTTATCCAACTCACTCTTTTAAAATGCCCATCAAAGTTATATTTATAAATCTTTGAACGATTATTTTCATATGACAAAATATAATTACACCTATCTTTGTATTTTGAGAATTTTCCAACTATTAGGTATGATGTTCCATTAAAATCAACATCTTCTATTATATTATAACAACCCATTTTATTTGGAGGTTTTGGAATATTGAGTTTTGGGGATATGTCTTCTCCATAAGTCCCATTAAATTTTATTAAACAGTTTTGTCCTTCTAGAGTAGTAGTTACAATCAACCAAAAATTTCCGTTTGGAATATATTTTATTTTAGGAAAAGAAAAATCATCAATTTTTATATTTAAATATTTGTTTATATCTTCAATTGATTTGTTATTATAGATTATAAAAATCTTGGATTTTTTATCTGGACAGAAAGCAGAAACTAAAAAATAATCTCCATTATCATCTATATCTTCAATTAAAAAATTAAATCTCCCAAAATGAATAAGTTTTTTGCCCTCTAAAAGATATATATCACTGCTAACGTTCGATATACTCTCATTATTTGTTATAATTAGCCATGACTCCCTATATTTGTCCCATTTGATTATTTCAATATTATTTAATGGCTTAGACGGCACAATTAAAATGGGAATTTCGTTATACTTAATTAGCTTACACTTATCAGATATTAGCCAGTATTTGCCATTGTAATCTCCAATAAATCCCAATGACTTCAATTGAGAAACATCCTTATCATAAAATATCAAATGTGCTTTTAAACTACCACAAAATAATAAAAATAATATAAAGAAAATTAAGATTCTTTTCATAAAATTCACCAATTATTTATTACTCAACTTTTTCAAAGCATCTTCAGCAGCTAATGATAATGGCTCATGCACCATAGAAACTGGTGGAGCATAGCAGAACTCCATATTTGCAAGTTCCTCTGCACTAACTTTTTTAAATATTGCTATAGACATTGCATCTATTCTTTCAGCAACTCTCTCTCCACCAACGATTTGACATCCAACTACTTTGCCATCTTCATTAAATATCATCTTTATCTCAATCTCTTTTCCTCCTGGATAGTATCTTGCTCTTGTTAACGCCTTAGCTCTACCAATAACTATTGGAATTCTCTTTAAATTGGCAGAGAATGCTGTTAAACCTGTTCCTCCAATCTCTAAATCTCCTATTTTGCTAACAGCAGAGTTTAAAACTGGATAGAACTTTGCTTCAACTCCAGCTATATTTTTACCAGCAACTTTTCCTTGCCTTACAGCAGCAGTTCCAAATGGAGATAGTGTTTTCTCTCCAGTTATAAAGTCAATAACTTCAACACAATCTCCAACTGCATAGATGTTTGGTATAGAGGTTTGCATCTTCTCATTTACTTCTATTGCAAATTTTCCAATTTTACAGCCAGCTTTTTTAGCCAACTCAATATTTGGCCTTACACCAGTAGCCATAATAACCATATCAACATCATACAACTTACCATCAACATAAACTGCTTCAACCTTCTCTTTTCCAACAATCTTTTCCAATGGTTTTGATAGCATAACCTTAATTCCTTCTTTTTCTAAATATTTTTGAACTATCTCAGCCATATCTGGGTCTAAGAATCTTGGTAACACTTGAGGAGCCATCTCAACAACTAAGACATCTAAACCTCTACATTTTAAACCATAAGCCATCTCCAAGCCAATAGCTCCAGCTCCAACAACAGCAACTTTTTTACAGCCATTTTCTTCAATGTATTTTAATATAGCCCTACCATCCTCAATAGTTCTAACTTTAAATACTCCATCTAAGTCTTTTCCTTCAATTGGAGGGATAAATGGCTCTGCTCCAGTTGCTAAAACTAAGTAATCATAATTCATCTCAAACTCATTTCCATCTTTATCTACACACTTTATTTTGTTATTTTTTGAATCAACATCTATAACGGTAGTTTCAGTTAATATATCGATGTTTCTCTCTCTTTTGTAATCTTCTGGAGTGTGCATAATAATGTCATCAAAGCTCTTTATTGCTCCCTCAATAACATAGGGAATTGCACATGGAGAATAAGCTATTTCCTTTTCTTTTGTTATTACTACTATTTCCATATCTTTGTTGTATTTTCTGATTGTTGATGCTGTTGTTAAACCAGCAGCTCCACTTCCTATTATTATTGCTCTCATTTCCTCACCATTTTTATTGGGGTTATTTGGTTTTCTATTAACCAAATTATTTTTTATCCTTTTTGATGATCATGATTTTGACACAAAAATGAACTTAACCAAAAAGTTTTTATAGAACTTCTAACTAATACAATAATTGTGAAATAAATTTCTAATATATTACTAAAAATAACTTAAAAATAGAATAAGATTATTAAATAATAAAAGAGGGGATAGTATGGTAAATGAAGTCATAGACATAAATGAAGCAGTTAGAGCATACATAGCTCAAATTGAAGGTTTGAGAGCTGAAATTGGAAGATTAGACGCAACAATAGCAACATTGAGACAGTCATTAGCAACATTAAAGAGCTTAAAAACATTGGGAGAGGGGAAAACTGTCTTAGTTCCTGTTGGAAGTATTGCTCAAGTAGAGATGAAAGTTGAAAAGATGGATAAGGTTGTTGTTTCAGTTGGACAGAATATTTCAGCTGAGTTAGAGTATGAGGAGGCATTGAAATACATTGAAGATGAAATTAAAAAGCTATTGACATTCAGATTAGTCTTAGAGCAAGCAATTGCCGAATTGTATGCAAAAATAGAGGATTTAATTGCAGAAGCTCAACAAACATCTGAAGAAGAAAAAGCAGAAGAGGAAGAAAATGAAGAAAAAGCTGAATAATGAGTTTCAAGAAGTAATTGACTTCTTGAAATCTCTTCCAGAGGGGAGGAGAGTATATATTGAGATGTCTGGCATCTGGATAGAGGTTACTAAGGAAGAGGCAATAAATTACTTAAAAAGTAAAATTAACGAAAAAGAAGCTTAATTAACTTAATTATATTATATTATTTTTTTATTTTTTATTATTTATTTTAATTCATCTATACTCTTACAAACACAAAACTCGCACAAGGAATATTCATTAAGCTGTTTATTTTTTACTGGGCAATAATAGTTATTGCCTTTTTTAATGATTTTTACATTTCCAGGAAATGTTAAATATTCTGGATGCAATGGCTTTTTAGCAATAAATGCCAAGTATGGGCAGAGAATTTTTGAAAGGTTTATAAATCTCTCTTCATCTGGTGTATAATATTTCCTAAACCTTTCAATTCTATTGAGCATCTCATTTAATTTTTCTTCATCAATTTCTTCATCTTGAATCTCATCAACGCTTTTTTTTCTAATCTCGTTAAATGTTTCAATTAAATACTTCATCATCGCCTCAACATAATGGTTTTTGTATTGTGGAGGGAGATATTTAGCATCTTTTTCAATAAAACTTCTAATCATCATTATATCGTATATGCTAAAATTATTAAGCTCTTTTTTTAATTTTTCAAATAATTCCCTTGCTTTCATAATCTCACAATTAGAATGCTTTCTCTATCATAAAGCATAAAATTGCCACAGCTAAAGCTCCAGCAACCATCTTTATTCCTGAAATTATTACATTTTCCTTAGAAATCTTTCCTATAAACACTCCCAATATGAATAATATCGCTATAGTTATACCTATGGCAACATATAAAGCTGTTTTTATATCAAATAAAAAGAAAGGCACTACTGGAAGAGCTGAACCAATAGTTGTTGATATTCCATCAATAAGCCCACAAATCATCGTCTCTCTAATAGCCTTTTTGTAAATTATTGACTTCTTTAAATAACCGTTCTTCTTTAACAAGCTCTTTTCTTTTTGTATCCTCTCCCTCTCCAATGATGCTTTCTCTGCAGTGAAAGCTCCAAGAATATTAGATAAACCGTTAGCTATCCCTCCTCCAAGCCCAGCAGCTATAATTACTGATGCATCTGCTGAGCCACTCGCTCCAATAACAACTCCAAGAGCTGATAAAGAACCATCGATGAGACCTCTAACTATGTATCTCGTCCCAGATTCTCCATTTATTGTGTTTATAATAGATTTCAGACTACGTGGAATTCTCAACACTTATCACCCTAATTTTTATTTATTCTAATTTATTCTAAATTTAAAACATCTCTTAAATCCTGCCCTCTTAGAATTCTTTCCCTAATTTTTCTTTCTTTCTCTTTTATATTTTTAGCATTTTCAATAATCTCTGGAAGAGATTCTTTTTTTATAACTACCACTCCATTGCAGTCTCCCACAATAATATCTCCTGGTTCAACTATCACACCACAACAATTCACTGCTACATTTATCTCTCCAAGATTTAAAGGTTTCCCTGCATTAGGGCAGAAATTTTTTGCAAAAACTGGGAACTTTAAAGCTTTTATATCTTCAACATCCCTAACACATCCATCTATAACAACTCCTCTAACTCCCTTAATTTTGGCATTTAGAGAGGCTAAGCCTCCCCATACTGCTGTCTCATATTTTCCTTCGCCAACAACCTCAGCAACGATAAATTTATTTTTGGCAAAGCTTATTGTCTTAATTAAAGTTCCCCAATCGTTATAGCTTATCTTTACAGTTATAGCCTCACCAAAAACAAGCTTTTGATTCTCTAAAATTGGTTTAATGCCATTTAAAGGCTTAGCTCCAGCATCACATAAATTGGGAACTGAAAAATTTTTTAAGATATTCATAGCCCTCCCTACAATAATTTTTAATAGGACTTTCACAGTTTGTAGGTTTTAATAAGGTACTTAGATGCCTAAAGGCATCAATTTCCTTTATAAATTTTATTCCTGTGAAAGTCCTATTTCAGCAACCTCCTTAGCCCAATATGTTATAATAAAATCAGCTCCAGCCCTTTTTATACTTAACAGTATTTCATAAATTACTTTTTCTCTATCTAACCATCCATTTCTTGCTGCTGCTTCAACCATTGCATACTCTCCGCTAACGCAGTATCCACCAATAGGCACATCAAACCTGTCCTTAGCCATCCTTATTATATCCAAATAAGGCAAAGCTGGCTTAACCAAAATTAAATCAGCACCCTCCTCTATATCCAATGCAATTTCTTTTAAAGCCTCTCTTGCGTTTCCTATGTCCATCTGATAACTCTTCCTATCTCCAAATTTAGGGGCACTTTCAGCCGCTTCTCTAAACGGGCCGTAAAATGATGAGGCATATTTAGCTGAGTAACTCATTATAGCAACATCATCATATCCATTTTCTTCTAAAATCTCCCTTATAGCCCTAACTCTTCCATCCATCATGTCTGAAGGAGCGACAATATCAACACCAGCATCTGCATAGGATAAAGCTATCTTTGCCAATATTGGGAGTGTGGCATCGTTCAAAATCTTTCCATCTTTAACTATTCCACAGTGTCCATGGCTTGTGTATTCGCATAAACAACAATCGGCAATAACTAAAAGCTCATCCCCTAACTCTTCTTTAATTCCCCTTATAGTTCTTTGAACAACTCCATTTTTATCGTAGGCAGAGCTTGCTATCTCATCCTTATGCTTTGGAATACCAAATAATATTACAGCTGGAATGCCTAAATCAGCTATTTCTTTTGCTTCTTCTATAGCCCCTTCCACACTAAACCTATACTGATTAGGCATTGAGCTAATCTCCTTCTTCTCATTCCCTTTTAAATTTTCATCTACAAAAATTGGCATAATTAAGTCATTTTTTGTTAATATAGTTTCTCTAACTAAATCTCTAATTTTTTGGTTTTTTCTTAATCTTCTTGGCCTTATCAGCATAAAATCACCCAAATTTATTTTAAACAACTTTTATAAAGTATTTTAAATCATTATCTCCATTTTGATAAATTTTTGGGTGGATAATTTTCACATATTCCTCCATAACTTCAGAGCACTTTAGTGTTTCAAATTTTAGGTAATCTTTGGTTGTTATATAAAATCTCTTATTTTTATACGCTCTAAACTTTAAAAAATGAGGATTGTTTTTTAACAATTCTTTTATGTCAATATCCTCTCCCATTGTGTCTAATATACACACATCAGCATATTTTGCTCTGCTGTTAAATATTTTTCTATCAATATAGTGATAGTTAGTCCCTTCAACATTTTCAAATAGGTAATTGCCTTTTATTTCCCTAATCCAATTGGGAATATAGTGGGATTTTCCATAGATGTATGGTTGGTTTTTATGATAGCCAAAAAATGCCACAACTGGTTTATATTTTATGCTTCTACTATTTAAAGATTTTAAAATCCTTCTTTTTTCTTCAATTATCTTGTTAAATACCTTCTCAGCTTTTTTATATTTATTGTAAAATGAGGCGTAAAACTTTATCCACTCCATTTTTCCCAAAAACTTTGGTTCTTTGTAGTTTCCAGTTTTTGTGTAGGGAATGTTATTTTTATCCAACCACTTAGATAATGGATTGAATATATTCCAATCAATTAAAAATATCATGTCCGGATTTATATTTAAGATTTCTCCATAGTTTATTTTTCCATCTGTTCCAACATTTGATATTTTCCCCTTTAAATAATCACTGTATAGAGGATAATATTTTTTTAACACAAAATCAGCCCAAAAAACTCCTTTAATGCTTTTAATCATCTTTTTAATCTTTAAGAGATATGCAGTGTCTATAAACATAGAATCTGAAACAATAACATTTTTTAATGGTTTTTGAAAGTTTATGTATTTATTTTCAGCATCAATTATTGAATTATTTAGAATATTGAAGTGTAAGGCATACTTTATTTGCCGACTATAGTATTTGTAAAAATTTAATGCCATAGTTATCACATCAGTTATTAAAATTAACTTAATAATTATTTAAGATTTCTTTATATTTATTCTTTCTGCAAAAACCTTAAAAACTTTAAAATGATAATTAGGAAATATCTAAGAAAAGTTTCTACAAATGACGATAATCTATTAAAACTTCTAAAAACATAAAAATCTTAGAGGGATGATTATGTTTTTGACGTTGGATGACTTTAATTTTGAAGATAAGAGGGTAGTTTTGAGAGTAGATATAAACTGTCCAATAGACCCAAACACTGGAGAGATTTTAGATGATAAGAGGATTAGAGAAATAAAAAGCACAATTACAGAGCTTATAAACAAAGGTGCTAAGGTTGTTATCTTAGCTCACCAAAGTAGGCCAGGGAAGAAAGATTTTACTACATTAAAAAACCATGCAAAGGTTTTATCAGATGTTATTGGTAAAGAAGTAGAGTATATTGATGAAGTTATAGGCTCTACAGCAAGAGAGGCAATAATCAATATGAAATGTGGAGATGTCATTTTATTGGAGAATGTTAGGTTTTATTCTGAGGAGGTTTTAAGTGATTGGAAAAAATGGGAAAATATAACTCCAAAAAAACAGGCAGAGACAAATTTAATTAAAAGATTAGCCCCATTATTTGACTATTTTGTTAATGATGCCTTTGCAGCTGCACACAGGGCTCAGCCATCATTAGTTGGTTTCTCTTACTATATGCCAATGATTGCTGGAAGATTGATGGAGAGAGAGGTTGGGGTTTTATCAAAGGTTTTAGAAAATCCAGAAAAGCCCTGTGTTTATGTTTTGGGAGGAGCTAAGGCAGATGATTCAATAAGAGTTATGAAAAACGTCTTAGAAAATGGAACTGCTGATAAGGTTTTAACTTCAGGAATTGTTGCTAACATCTTCCTTGTAGCTATGGGATATGATTTAGGCGTAAATATGGATATTATTGAAAATCTTGGATTAAAAAGCCAAATAGAGATTGCTAAAGAGTTGTTAAATAAATTTGAAGATAAAATCGTTGTCCCTGTTGATGTAGCCCTAAATATTAATGAAGAGAGGGTTGAAGCTGATTTAAATAAGGATGAAAAAGTAGAACATTTAATTAATGATATTGGGGAGAAAACTATCGAACTTTACAGTGAAATAATTAATGAAGCAAAAACCATTGTTGCCAATGGTCCAGCGGGAGTGTTTGAAAAAGAGGCATTTGCAAAAGGAACTGAAGAGCTGTTGAAAGCGATAGCTAACTCAAAAGGGTTTTCAGTTATTGGAGGAGGGCATTTATCTGCAGCTGCTGAATTATTTGGAATTGCTGATAAGATTGACCATGTTAGTACGGGAGGTGGAGCAACCTTAGATTTCTTAGCTGGAGAAAAATTGCCAGTAATAGAGATGCTTAAGGAATCATATAAGAAATATAAGGGACAATAAATAGTAAATTAATTTAATTTTTAATTTTAATATTCTACTAGTTTTTTCTATTGTTGAGTTTAAATTGGAAATATGTGAAATAAGAACAAATCGAAAGTTTTAAAAGAAATGGTATTAAAAATTAAAAAGACGATATTACCAAAAAGAAAGGGGATTCTATGAATTTAAAAAAAGTGGTTAATGAAATAAGAAACTTTGAGGGCATTTTAAGGAAGATAGCTATTAAAGATGTTGTTGAAACGTTTGATTTTAATGATGAGGATTATGAATTTGATATTATAGTAGATTTTGGTGATGATGCTGCTGTTATAGGGATAGATGGAGATAATGCTATTTTATTAGCCGCTGATGGAATTTGGGGAAAGCTTTTAGAGGCAGACCCATGGTGGGCAGGTTATTGCTCTGTCTTAGTTAATTGTAAAGACATAGCGGCAATGGGAGGAAAATGTGTAGGGATGACTAATATAATAAGTATAAAAGATAAAGATATTTGCAGAGAGGTTTTAAAAGGAGTTAAAGATGGTGTGAAAAAATTTGGAGTGCCAATGGTTGGAGGGCATACACATCCAGATGCTATGTGCAATGTTTTAGATGTTTCTATAACTGGCATTGCTAAAAAGGATTGTATATTGAGAAGTGATAATGCAAAAATTGGAGATAAGATTATCTTTGCCTATGATTTAGTTGGGCAGATTTATAAATCATTTCCATTAAATTGGGATACAACAACAATGAAATCAAAGAAATTAGTTAGAGCCCAGATGGATGCTTTAGTTCAAATTGCAGAGAATAAATTGGCTAACTCATGCAAAGATATCAGTAATCCAGGGGCTATTGGAACTTTGGGGATGTTATTAGAGGTTTCAAGGAAAGGAGGAGTTGTTGATATAACAAAAATTCCAAAACCAGAAGAGATTGATTTAATCCACTGGCTTAAAGTTTATCCGGGTAGTGGATATGTTTTAACTGCAAAAGAAGAGAACTTTAAAGAGATTAAAGATATTTTTGAAGATGTTGAGATGACTGCAGAGATATGTGGTGAGGTTATAGCTGAAAAGAAATTGTATATTACGGATGGTGAAAATAAAGAAGTTGTTTTTGATTTTGAGAAAGAGTTTATTTGTGGTTGTTAATTTTTAATATAATTTTTAATGGTGAAACTATGAAATTAGCTGTAGATGCTGTTTTTTATGTAAGAGAAGGATTTAACTTTGAAAAAGCATTTAAAGAAGTTTTAAAAATTTTAGGAGAGGATGTTAAAATCTTATCTGTTGAATATCCAGAGCTGGCTTTAATTTCAGAGAACGGCTATTATTACAGATGCGGATTTATGCTTGATAAAGAGTTAAGAGAAGAATTAAGTGGAGAGGAGATTAATAAAATCAAAGAAAAAATTAAAAAGCTGTTTGAGGATGAGATAATATATACACTGACATGTGAGATACTATGAAGGAGGTTAAAGATTTTTATGATAAGTGGGAGCCAGAAGATTTCCCAAACTATATAAAACTTCTTATGAATTTTGCTGATGAGCTGATTTTTGAAGAAATCTCTTTATTGTTAAAAAAATTTGAAAATAAAAAGGATTTTTTGGTTTTAGATTGTGGGTGTGGCTTTGGAGCTTTTTATAATTTAACAAAAGACTTCAACACTATATATTTGGATATATCATTAAATTTGCTCAAAAGATTTAAACTCAAAGAGAGAAAGATTTGTGCTAATATCTTACATTTGCCTTTTAAAGATAACACGTTTGATTTAGTTTTATGTATAAATGTTTTAGAGCATGTAAATTATTTAAAAGCTTTAAATGAAATAAGGAGGATTTTAAAAAATAAAGGAAAATTAATAGTTGTTGTTGTAAATAAAGATAGTTTAATTAAAGAAGAAATTTTTAATGATTTCAAAATCTTCCATAAACCATTATCTATTAAAGATTTTGAAATAGATGGTTTTAAAATTGTTTATTCAAACTCAGTATATTTCCTACCTTCAATTTTTAAGATATCTCCACCAATAATTTTATCAAAAATCATAGAATATTGGAAGCCAGTGGATAAAAAACTCTCAAAAATTTTTAAAAATAAAGGGCAGTTTTTAATTATTGAGATGGTGAAAGAATGAATAAAGCAGTTATTTATACATTACCAAAAGGAACGTATAGTGAAAAAGCTACAAAGAAATTTTTAGACTACATTGATGGAGATTATAAAATAGATTATTGCAATTCCATATATGATGTGTTTGAAAGAGTAGATAACAATGGCTTAGGAGTTGTTCCAATAGAAAACTCTATTGAAGGTTCTGTATCTTTAACTCAAGATTTATTATTGCAATTTAAAGATATTAAAATATTAGGAGAGTTAGCTTTGGATATACACCACAATTTAATTGGTTATGATAAAAATAAGATAAAGACAGTTATTTCTCATCCGCAGGCATTAGCTCAATGTAGAAATTATATAAAAAAGCACGGTTGGGATGTTAAAGCAGTGGAAAGCACAGCTAAGGCTGTGAAAATTGTTGCTGAAAGTAAAGATGAAACTTTAGGAGCTATTGGCTCAAAGGAATCTGCAGAACATTATAATTTAAAAATATTGGATGAAAATATTGAAGATTATAAAAATAATAAGACAAGGTTTATTTTAATTGGTAAAAAAGTTAAATTTAAATATCATCCAAAAAATTATAAAGTTTCAATTGTTTTTGAGTTAAAAGAAGATAAACCTGGAGCTTTATATCATATTTTAAAGGAGTTTGCTGAAAGAAATATAAATTTAACAAGGATTGAGTCAAGACCTTCAAAAAAGAGGTTGGGAACTTACATATTTTACATTGACTTTGAAAATAATAAGGAAAAGTTAGAAGAAATTTTAAAATCTTTGGAGAGGCATACAACATTTATCAATCTTTTAGGAAAATACCCAGTTTTTGATTAATTATTTTTTTGTTCTTTGTTTTTATGACCTGAACTCTTTATAAAATATGTCAGTTGATGGATGAACTTCCATGAAGTTGTTATAAACATCTATCCCCCTAATTAACTGAGTGAAGTATGGAAGAATTTCAGCACAAGGCATCATGGTTATAGCTCCAACAATTTTTCCATCTTCATAATAGATTTTATTTATCCCAACACCACTCAAAACTTTAAAGAAATTCCCCTTCCCTACACAGCTTCTTATTGTTTTATAATTATTTGTCTGCTTCCCTACATAAGATATAGTTAAAGACAGCCTTATAGTCTTTGGAATTAATTCATAATTTGGTTTTATTAGAGGCTTATTGTTTATTTCATTGTAGATATTTTGGGCTACCACTCTCCCCTCCATCCTTGATATTGGAGTATTTCCTCCACCGTTGATTAAACAATCTCCACATGCATAAACTTTCTCTTCATTTAAAACCCTCAAGTAATCATCTGTCTTAAATCTGCCATTTCCACCAATGGCTAAGATTTTTGTATAACTTTCATCCTTTAACAGATTTTCAAGCTCTTCTTTGTCATTGATTATTTTAAAGTTTATAACTTTCTTCATTAAGTAATCTCTAATTTCCTCATCCTTAATCTCTTTCAAAATCTTAGACCTTGTGTATAGAACAACATTACAGCCAAAGTCAGAAAATATTGAAGCATATTCGGTAGCTACAACTCCTCCACCAATAATTAAGATATTTTCTGGCAGTTCTCTTAAATTTGGTATATCTTTGTGAGTTAAAACCTCATATCCATTATAATTGGAAGGATAATTTCTTCCAGTTGCATAGATGATGTAATCATAATCGTTCTTATGCTTATTCTTAAACTCTTTGTATTTTATATTTACTCCAAGTTCTTTTGTTTCTTTTTCTAATTTATTCCTAATTCTATCCTGAATTTTATTTATTTTTTCCTGCAACTCTTTAAATGAAATTATTTCCTCTAAATGAACCTTCTCTCCTTTTAAAATACTTAAATTATTAATAATATCTGCCATTTCTCTTAATCCAGTTATATATGTGCATCCATAGTTTAAACAAGTTCCTCCAACTCTATCTTTTTCAAATAAATCAACATCAAAGCCATTTTTTGCCAAAAACATAGCCGATGTTCTTCCTGCAGGACCTGCTCCAACAACAGCTATCTTTAATGTCATACTTTCACCAAATAACAAAATTAAAAATTGGTTTAATGTTATTGAATATAAAGTTAATGGTTAATAACAATTACAATTAAATTTTTTAATCAAATAAAAAATAAGAACAACAACAATAACAATTGAAATAAAACCATGCAAAAACTTATCTAAAACTTTCGATACCATTGCAATAAGCTATTTTTCTGCAAAAATGAGAATAACTTTCTCTTAAAAAGAAAATAAAAAGAAAATAGATATTATTTAAAAAATTTTAATTAGATTTTAAGTTCATCTTCAGGACCTTCTACTGTTACAATTAAATACTGTCCATCCAATTTTATATCTGCAGTAATTCCTTTTTTCTCCATTTCTTCTTTATCTCTATCTTTTTTCTTTAATAACTCTTCATATTTTTCTTTTGCAGTCTCTTCATCCTTGTATTTTTCAACTCTAACAACTTTAACTCTGTCGTTATTTTCAAATGATATTGACATTCCTTCTGCCACTGTTTTATACCATGGGCTGTAAGTGCCACTAACTTCATAAACACAAGCATCTGATGGAAGTCTATCATATATTTCCATAACTTCTCTATTTTTCAATAAAGAATCCATCTCTCCATTAATTACATTTATGCAGTCATAAACTCCCTGCTTAGTCCCTGCAATTATCATATCCTTATAAAATGTTAATGCAATTTTATCATCGTTAGGTTTTGTATATATCTTAAATCCTCCATACTCTTCTACTGGATTTACCCCAATTTCTTTGAGATGATTTTTAAACTTATCAAAGTCATAATCTCCTTCAATAATAATAACGAACCTATCATAACCACTGCCTGAAAAAATCATCCTTTTAGTTTTGTTGATATATATCCCTGTCTTTTCACCGTTTGCATTTCCCAATCTTAAAGCATTCAAAATTTTTGAACGGTACTCTGATGAATATTTGCTATCTTCAATATTTTTAAAATTCACATATACAAAGCCATTATAATCAACTGGTAACATTTTGATTAATTCATCCGCCTCACTTTTACTGTCATTTAAACATCCACACAATGAAGTTCCTATAATTAGGGCTAATAAAATAGCCAATATTCTTACTATTCTCATAAATTTCACCTCCCCCTAACAGGTTATCATTAGTTATAACCCACTGCTTTTTTCTATCTCTTCATATTATCACCTCCATTTGTGAAGCCCCACAAATTTGCGATTCTAATATATAAACTTTTCGTCTATAAATTTATTTAACTATATAAATACAATAATATAAATAAAAAAGAGTGCGCAATTGATAAAAATTAGATAAAATAAATTAGAATAAAAAAAGTAGAAAGTTTAATAATAATACCATATTGTTTTATACTCCTCAATGTTTTCTCCAATCTCTTTTAAACTGTCTAAGTATTCCTTAATTGGAACATCTTCATATGTGTAGAGTTTAGTTGGATATATCCCCTTCTCCCATGGATGCATTAAATAAACCCTACTTCCATTTGGCTTTATAGCTATTAACTCTCTATCCTGCCATGCTCTCAAGTGATTTTTCCCCATTCTTGGGACGTTGAATATTGGCTCATCTGTTCTAAATGAACCTGGAAGCAATCTTGCTTCCTCTTTAACTTCCTGAGCTAATCTTGCTATTGGAACCAAGTAATCTTTATGTTCCATCTTCCCTTTTGGATAAAAAGTATAGTAAGGAATAATTCCAACCTTCTTTAAAGCAATTCTTAAAGCTACGTTTTCAAATCTCCTACTTACATATCTGTGGAATACATGTTGATTATAGATGTAGATATTATTTGTTCTCAACTTTTTAACAGCCTCAGCAACTTCTGGAGTTATCTCATAACAACTCTCTACATGTGTTGAAATCATCAAACTCTTTTCAAAACTTCCTAATAACTCAGCTAATTCATCCGTTATTCTCATTGGGGCAGTTACTATTGTTCTTGTTCCAAATCTAACTCCTACAACGTGGTTCATCTCAGCTATTCTATTTAGCATTTTTTCGATAGCTTTATCGCTTAAGCTGAATGGGTCTCCTCCTGTAATTAAGATTTCAATCATTGAATCGTGTTCAGCAAACCAATCTAAAGCTTTCTCAACCTTCTCCCATCCTGGGAACGCCTTAGCATCAAAATCTTGCACCATCCAGTTTCTTTGACAATAGACACAAATCTGTGGGCAGGATTCATAAGGCTTAATGATTGCTATAGTTACATATCTCCTTGTTACTAAATCTATTGGAGAAGTGTCATGCTCTCCCATGAAGTCAAATGCTATGTTCCTATCTTCTTTATGCTCAATCATCTTTTCAACATACCACTCTGGTGGAATAACCTGCCTTCTAACTGCCAAATCCTCAACGTAAGGGTTTTCAAAGTCAAATAAGTGGAGATAATAAGGGGTTAATCCAAATGGTATGCCATTCTTTACAGCTTTTTCAATAATCTCTAAATCTTCATCTGATATTTTAAAGTTTGTCACCTCTCTTAACTCTCTCAATATCTTAACGCCTTTTAAACCTCTCAATACATTCTTAAATTGCCATTTGTAATTAAACCACTCTTCGTCAGTTATTCCAAAAAATTCCTCTAAAATCTCTCTATTCTTTTTTCTCTTTAAGATAATTCTCTTATCTAACCCACTTGGATATCTGCTTATATACTCCCTCATAATTTCATAAACCTTGTCTAAGAAATTAGACCTCGCTATCCCTGCCTCTCTACCTTTTATTTTGCTGAAATCAATAAATTTAACTCCTTCTTCTAATAATCTCTTCCCTAAAAACCCTAATGAATAATCTGCCTTTCCAGACATTGCTAAGAATAAATGTCTAAATTCTTCAATAAACCCCTCCCTAATTTCTTTTAAAGCCTCTTCATCTCCCTTATATGCTTTCCATAAATATTCTAATGTGCTGAAACCTGCCAATCTCTCATTATCTTTGGATATTATGTTTAAAAATACTTCAATTGCCTTTAAAGCCAACCATCTATCAACTTCATTATCAAACTTTATTCTTCCCATTCTAATTTCCCACTCTAATTCTTTACAAAATTCAAATAATTTCTCTCTCGCTTCTTCTACACTCTCACTCTCTTCCAAAATTTCTCCAATCTCTGGAAGTGGAGAAAATATGTCCAAAAATGTTTTATAACTAATGGTTTCATACTCAGTCATGGATTTTATTGTCATAATATCACCTCTACACCATTTAATTTAAATAATTTGATATTCTATTAACGACCTCCAAACATCTTCATAAACTTTTTTTGTTAGAATTTCATCGAAAATTACATCAAATCTTTAAATAAAAATAGGAAAAATTCCTTTAGCTAAAAACTTAGAGCTTTTAAAAATTAGCATTTTCTCATATCAATAATGTTGATAATCATATAAAAATTTTTTTATTATTTGAGATTGTTAATAAGACCATTTCTTATTTTTATGTTGTATTAGATAAAGATTTTATGAGAAATATACGATTAAGAAAAGAAAACAAAATATTTCAAAAGTAAAAGCTAAATATTTATTATAAAGAATAAATATTTTTATTCAAGATAAATAGCTGGTTTAAATGGAATGGCTACTCTCTTTTTATTAGCCTTATCTTCTCCATTAATTATAATATCCTCAACACCAACCTCTTTCTTTAAGAACTCTTTGGCATTTTCTAAAACCTCAACCTCATTAATAATCTCTGCATTAAGTTTTATTAATTGATTAACTAACTTTGGAATTTCCTTACCATACTTTCTAAATTCTGGATTTTTCATAATGATTGGCATTAATTCTTTAATAGTCTTCCCTTCATTTTCTTTAATAATCTTCAATATCTCGTATTTCCAATCATCTGCAGTATATAAGTAGATTCTCTTTGGCTGAACCTTAGCAACGTTTATAATCTCTTTGATATCCTCCATAACTGCTTTTAAATACTCCTCTCCCTTCTCAATCTCATCATTTATAAACTCCTCTTTAACCTCTGGGAATTTTGCTAATGAAACAAAGCCCTCTTTTCCTAAAATCTCCCACATCTCTTCACATAAATGTGGTGTAAATGGCATCATCAGCTTTATTATAACCTCTAAAAACTCCTCTAAAACTCTTATATTATTTCCTCCTCTTCTTCTATACCATTTTAAGTCATCCAACAACTGATAGAGCAAAATTCCAGCTTTTCTTAGCTCAAAGTTTTCCATATATTCATCATACTGTTTAACGGCTTTATACAATCTACTCAATAACCATTTATCAATATAGCTGAATTCTTCTCCTGTTTCTCCTCTTCTCTCAGCAATCTCTTTTGCAAATAAATACAACCTCTCTAAAACTTTTTTGGTATTTTCCATTTCTTTAAACTTGATATCGGCATCTTGTGGTAGTTCAGCACAGGTTGTTATATAGAATCTACCAACGTCAGCTCCAAATTTCTCAGCAACTTCTAAAACTGGCAATACAGGACCTTTTGACTTAGATAACTTTTTCCCTTCAATTGTAACATAACCATTAACTACTATCCCTCTTGGCCAAAACTCTTCTGGGAATATTGCAACGTGGTTAAAGATATAGAATGTTAAATGGTTTGGAATCAAATCCTTAGCTGAACATCTCCAATCAAC
The DNA here is from genome assembly GCF_000091665.1 of Methanocaldococcus jannaschii DSM 2661. Classification (NCBI taxonomy): domain Archaea; kingdom Methanobacteriati; phylum Methanobacteriota; class Methanococci; order Methanococcales; family Methanocaldococcaceae; genus Methanocaldococcus; species Methanocaldococcus jannaschii. The sequence continues at coordinate 561,277 of NC_000909.1, read as the reverse complement.
TGGATAGTAGTAGATAAATTCTTTTCTCATACCTTCAATAATATCCTTTGGAATTCCTGTCTCTTTAGCAATTTTATCAACATCCCCTTTTCCTAAGAACACATAATCAAATAACTCTAAAGTCAATTGCTCTGGCTTTATATTATGCTGATTGATATATTTTGCTACTGTGTAGTATGCTGGATAAATTGTTGAATCAGATAGAGATTCAATAACCCATCCCTCTTCAAATGGGAACTTTGTTCCTAAACCTCTTCTTCTAACACATGCCTTGTCCTTCATCCAATCAATCTTCTCATGGAATACCTGCCTTAAATTCTCTGGGATGAATCTCATCTTATCTATACATTTGTGAGCTAATTCTTTCCACTTCTCATCTGAATATTTGATGAACCATTGTCCTTTAACCATCTTAACTATACATGGGGTTCCACATCTACAGATAACCTTTTCTTCACTAAATTCATACATAATTTCTGCCAAACCTTTATCAATTAAATCCTTTGTTAATTTGTCTTTAATCTCTCTAACTGGAATTCCTTCATAATCTAAGCAGTTTTCATTTAAAACTCCCTTGTGGAATTCATCTTTATAGATTTTTTTAGTTGCTTCCTCTAACTTATCCTCTTCTTCCTGACTTTTAATACCCATCTTTTCAACAATTTCCTTTGCAGGATATTTTCCATAACCAGGGACGTTAATTAATGGAATTAAACCAATTTCATCAACTAATCCTAAATCCCTTAACGCTATGTAGTCGTAAGGTGCATGTGCTGGAACTGACATGACACATCCAGTTCCAATATTTGTTTTTACAAACTTAGCTGGCAATATTGGAACTTCTTTTCCTGTCACCGGGTTTTTTACTTTTTTATTTATAAGCTGTTCTCCTTTAAATTCTTCAATAATCTCTATCTTTCTATCTTGGTGTTTTAATTTTTCAGCACACTCCTTTGCCATTATCCATATGCCATTCTCAATTAATTCAATCCCATTTTCAGTTTCTTTCTCTAAATAGACCTTTGCCTTTACATAAGTTGCTTCAGGATTAACCCAAACGTTTGTAACTCCAAAGACAGTTTCTGGCCTTAAAGTAGCCATTGGCATTATACAGCCATCTTCTGTTGTGAATTTTATTAAGATGTATTCAACTAAAGTTGCGTTTTCTCCAACTAATATGTCGTGGTCTTCTACAGGGTTGTCGCATCTTGGACAGTATCTAACTGGGTGAGAACCTTTAACAATTAACCCTTTCTCTTTTAATTTGTGGAACTGCCATTCTATAAATTTGTTAAAAACTTTATCATCCGTTTTAAAGTTCCTTCTCCAATCTAAGCTAAATCCCATTCTTTTAAATGCTTCTTCAGCTTTCTTTGAGAAATATTCAACAATTTTCTCTGGTGTTGTTAGTTCTAATAACTCTTCTTTTGGTATTCCATGTAATTCAGTATATGCCCAAATTGTCTTTTCATCTCTATTTTTTATTAATTCAGCTAAACCTAAGATTGGTGTTCCTGTAACATGATAACCAAAAGTCCATAAAACGTTTTTATTTTTCATTCTTTGGAATCTTGCAACAACCTCTGGGATAGTGAAAGTTCTTAAATGTCCAGCATGCAAAACTCCATTTAAATATGGAAATGCCGCAGTTATAAAAAATTTCTCTCTATCATCTGGATTTGCTTCAAATATCTTTGCCTCTTCCCATCTTTTTTGCCACTTCTTTTCAATCTCTTTAAAGTCAATCATAACCATCACATCCTTTCATTTTTAATGTTCAATACTTAGTTTTTACAAAACATTACATTATTAAAATAATTAAGGTATATTAATAAGGCGTTTAAAACTCCATTTATTAATTTAACCCTTTTGCAAAGGACTATAACTACAAAGTTCTACAATATTCTTTTTATAGCGTTCCACACTAAAAAACTCTGCGGTTTTAAAGTTCCTTCGATTGGATTTAAGAATAAGATGTTTTTCTTAACTAAAAATTCTCTAAGTTTTTTAGGTATTTTTATATCTTCAATTTCGTAACTATCTTTAAATATTTTTAATGCATCAACAACTTTTTTATAAAGTTCTTCATCTTCTTCTTTAACATTCTCTAAGAAGTATTTTAGTTTTTGGGTTTCTTCTTTAAGCATTGAGGTTAAGATATCTTCTAATTTCTTATATTTCATCTCATTAATAACGTAGATTATATCTATTGGTTTTCCCCCTACATAATTATAGATTAACTCTTTATCTTCATTAGTTAGGTTAATATTATTCTCCTTTGCTAAAAAATCCATAAACTTTAAAGCAGTTTCCCTATCAAAATCATCAACTAAAATATATTTGCATCTTCCTTCTAACATTGCCTCATTATAAACCCTCTCAATAAATAAGCTATCGGAGCTTAAACAAAAAACATGACATAGATGCTTATGCTTAGTTAGAGAGACAAAGTAATTAAAAAGCTCATAAATTAAAAATCCATTTAGTTTTAAGTCCCCTATTTTTTGTAGTTCATCTATAATAATTATTGGTTGTTTTCCTTCTCTTTTAATCTTGATTAATACAGAAGTTATATATCTAAAGACATTTTTAACATTCCTCTTTTTTAACAATTCATTTAGGGTATTTTTTGGTATTGGAATGCTATCAACAACTCCTGTAATGTTTAACAAAGCATAACTCTTAATAACATCTGGATAATCTTTAATTAGGGATAAAAATAACCTCTTAACTTTATCAATAAATGGTTCTTCATACTCCTCAAACAAAACTTCAATGAAGTCATCATACTTAGATATAAATATTTCCCTCAAATCAAAATAAAACACAACATACTTATCCTTATTTAATCTATTATTAATAATCTCATTTATTAAAGCAGTTTTTCCAGAATTTATAGAGCCAAAGATAAAATTTATTCTTTGAGGTTCTGACTCAATAATATGCAGGATTTCCTCTATTTCTTTCTCTCTGTTGAAGAATTTCATTTTAAACCCCCTAATCTTATTTAGCTAATTTTAGCTCTTCTATAATCTCAATAAGTGTATTTACTAATTTATCCCCAGATAATTTAACCTCTTCAGATATAGGGCAAAAATCTATAATTTTTGGCTGAATTCCTAAAATAATTATTTCTGCATTTATAAATTTTTTTAAATATTTAACTATTATAGACAATGGCAATGTATGAGTTGAGAAACTGTAATTTATTATTTCATCCTCTTTTATAATCTTAACCTCTCCAACATCTTTATCCATTAGGGCACAGTCGATTATTAAAATATGAGTTGGTTTTATCTCTTTTAAAATATCTGTAAAAAAATCAGGAACAGTTCCAGCATTTATTAAATAGAGATTTTTGATGTTTATAAATTCTTTTTCTTCTCCAAAATACCTCATCAATTTTTTAACTACATAAATGCCAACAGCATCATCTCCTTTCAACTCATTCCCAATGCCCATAATAACCAATTTTTTGCAGTTCTTTAGTTTATCCAATAACATTTCCTTCATTATATCATCCTATTTATTATAAAACCAATTATTAAAGCTATTATTGGAGCTACAACCCACCAAAAAATAATATTTTTTAAAACTTTCCATCTTACTGTTTTTATTCCCTTAGTTAAACCAACCCCTAAGATTCCACCAACAATTGCTTGAGTCGTTGAAACTGGCATACCTAAAGCAGTAAAAATTGTTACTGCCAAACCTCCAGAGAGTTGGGCAATAAATGCAGAGCTAACACTCAAATTTGTTATCATAGATAATGTTTCTGAAACCCTATTTCCGTATAAATAAGCTCCCAAGCATAAAAAAATAGCTCCGATAATATAAATTATTTGGGATGTTGTAAATGTTCCTAATACAGTTGGTAAATCGTTACTTCCTAAGTTGAACGCTACAACAGCAGCACTTATTAATAGAAAATATCTAATCATTGTTATCTTTTTGAGAATTGAGATATCTATCTTTTCATAAGCTGAATACAATATATAGGCAATAACAACAGCTATAATTGGAGATAATATCCAGCTTAATAATATCTCACCAAATACATATAGATTTGATGAGTTAAAATTTAATCCAATTAGAGAGCATATAATAACTGTATGCAATGATATTGGCACTTTTTTGTATGTTGAGAGTGTCATAACTAAGGCAGAGATTATTAAAGCAGTTAAAGCATCAGAAGATAAGCTATTAACTGTACTTCCAACATTTTTTGCAAATAAAGAACCAATTATAACTGAAATGCTAAATAAAATTAGCAGATTTCTATATGTTGTTGCTCTTGATGCATAGGCAGTGCCTATAGCGTTGGCAACATTATTAGCCCCTAATATAAACAATAAATAAAAACTTATGATTAGCTCTAAATTTATAGAAATCTCTATAGTAATCACCCATTTATCTAAAACTCATTTTATTTTGTGTGTAAATAAATTATATGTAACTCATCAGCCACATCTTCTATGTAGTCGCTAATATTAACAATATTATCTATAAAATCACACAAAATTTTTCCCTCCCAAAATGATTCAACTTCCAAATTTATTAAATACTTATAAATCCTATTTTGATAAACATCATCAATAAATTTTTCTTTGTCTTTAATCTCTTTGATAATTGGGTCTAAATCCCCACCTTTTTCAATAACATCTAAAACTCTATCTAAGTGTTGAAACATATCCACGGTAATCATTAAAACAAGGTCTATTTCATTTTTTAAATACTCATCAAACTCTTCCTTTAATAACTCATATAACATAGCGGCATGTTTTAAGCTGTCTAATGTCTCATCTAAAAGCTCTGCAGACCTTGATAACTCTCTTCTCATATTTGGTAAAAATGCCTTTTCTAAGTTTATCCTTATATTTTTTGTAGTTTCATCTCCTTCCTCTTCTATTTTTATAATCTCTTTTAATATTTTTTCATCTTTGGAATTCATATAATCTTTTAATAGCTCAATGCTTTTAAGAGACATCTGAATTAATAATCTAAGATTATCTATTACACTTTTCTCATTATCCCTCTCAAATAAAAAAATAGACATAGTAATCACATCCATTTTAGATTTTTCTTAGTATTTTATCTATTTTACTTCTATCTTTTAAAATATTTTCAACATCTGATTTTGAATTTACAATAATTTTGTATTTATTTTTAGATAATTCAACGTAATAATCATCATTAAAATCAACCATTTCTTTAATGGATTTAACTCTTGCTGGACTTTCTAATTCATAATCTGATGCATTTCTTAAATCTCTCAAAATAGATAAGGCATTATAAACTCTTCTAAATTTTCCATCTTCTTTTTTAAGCACATTAAGAAAATCTAAAATAATTTTATGAGAATTAGACAGTTCAATTAAATATAAAAATTCTTTTGCCTCTTTTGAGTTGTAATTTTTTAAATTTTCTTTTAAAATCCCTCTTAAAAATAGAAATGACGCATAATAGTATCTCCCAATAATTGTTCGATTTTTTGCCTCTTTTTTATCTACTTTTGATTCTTCTAAGAATTCAGCAATATATACAAAATCTAAGGGATTAAACATCTGTCCCACCTGTAATGGGATAAACTAAAACATTTTTAGATTTTGGATTTTCGTATATTTTGTTTTCAATCTGTTCTGAAATTTTAAAGATATTTTCTTTGTTTTTAAATTTTATAACAACTATTAAATGCGGTTCTGGATGATTTTCAGAATCTATGAGCAGTTTTATTTCTTTTATATGATTATCATAGATTTTCAAAAATCTTTCAAGAATTTTCATAAGATATTGAATAATTTCAAACTTATTGTCCAAGCTCTCTTCAAATATTGATTTATCAAAATATATTTTCTCATTACCTCTTATAGTATTGATAATTAAATCTGGGCTTTTAACATCAATTTCCATAATTTCACCAAAAAGTATTATAAAAAATTATTATTTGCCCTTAGTAGCTATTTTTATCCCATCTTTATCAATAACAGCAACAGCACATGCAACAGGATGCTCAAATTCCTCATAATTTAATATATAATCTGCTATCTCTTCAGCTGTCTCTCCTTTAATATCTATAATCTGGTTTTCATCTATTTTACAGGCGTTATAAACTCCCAAATAATAGCCTTTCCCATCTTTTAGTTCAACTTTCTTAACTCTAATGTCATCATGAGCAACATAACCCATATAGCATTCGTTTTCATCTAAAATAGCCGCAATCCTTGGGGTCTTATAATCATCTTTTTCATAGTCCATAACTGCCAATACGTAAGCTAACGCATCTCTCTTTCCAAAGTGCAATTTTTCAGCTATAAAGTCAGTATGTGTTCCGTTAGAAACAACAATCGTTTTATCAATAACCTTTATGCAATTGTATGTGATATATGGGTTTTTAAACATCTCATTCAAATCCTTTGGAATTATTGCAACTGTATTGTCATCCATTTTCTTTGCCTCTCTGTTTGGAAAGCTTCTACTTGAGACTCTATAGGCAGCGAATGGTTTTCCTTCTTTAGTTTTTCCAACAACTAAGAATCTTCCAATATACATAAATTCACCTCTCCCTACCATAATAGCATTTATATTGTTTTGAGTATTTTAAAACCTTAATGGTTTCATTACATAATAAAAAATCTTTTAGGTTTAGCCTTAAAATCTTAACTTTATTTCAAAATCTCTCTTATAGCATACCATTTCTTTACAGAGGTTGGCTTAATAATTCCATTAATAACATCATAAAATAAAATCTCATTTTTAATTAAAAACTTAAAATACTTCATCTCCTCTTTTTTAACTTCTTTTTCATAAGAGATTTTTATTTTGTCCTTAAATTTAGATAAAACTTTATAAAGCTCCTCTTCATCCAAATCAGTTGTATCTATTAAATACTTTATTTTATCCTTCTCAATATTAATCCATTGCCTTATTGTCTCTTCAACAGACAAACCTAATTTTTTATTCTCAATCAAATCAACTATTTCATAAGGTAGAGATAAATAATCTAAACAATAATTAATCTCTTCTTCACTAAACCCCTCCTCTTTCAAAATATTTCTTATAGTTCCTTTTCTTAACCAATCAATTAAATAATACTTTGAAGTATTCTCTAAAGTTGAACTTTGATAAATCTCCTCTATAAACAATGTATCAGAGGTTAAACAAATAACATGGCATAAATGCTCCATTTTAGTTAGAGAGACGAAGAGATTAAACAATTCATTTAACAATGACTTACCACCGTTAAAATAAATATTTTTCAACTTCTGCAACTCATCAATTATCAAAACTGGTTTCTTTCCATCTTCTACAACAGCATTTATACTCTCATTTATCTTTGCAAAGACATCATTTAGTTTTAAGTTATTAAAATCAAAGTTCTCCTCAACACCAAACTTAAAAACTCCCAAGTTAAGTTCTAACTTATTTAGCAGATATTTTTTTTCTGACTTCTCAAAAAATACTCTTAAAAATTCTTCTTTGCTATAGGTTGCATACTTCCTTAGATTATAATAGAAAAACACTATATTACTATCTTCTAACTCTTTAATAACTCTTCTCATTACAGTTGATTTACCAGATGATTTAGGGCCATAAACAAATAAAATAGAGTTTGGATCTAATTGACAATAGGTTTTTAAATAATTCAGCTCTTTCTCTCTATTATAGAATTTCATAATATCACCAAAAAAGATATATAATGTTTGTTTAAAATCTGTTTAGCTCTTATAATGAGGTATCTACTTTTATGGCATTTATAGGACAATACCTTGCACAAATCCCACAATTTGAGCATTTATTTTCATCAACTATAGCAACTCCATAGGTTTTTATTGCTCTTCTTGGGCAAAATACAACACAGTTCCCACAACCAACACATTTCTCTAATATCTTTATCCCCATTGTAGCACCAAATATTATTCTTCTATTGGGATTAATTTAGCCTCCAACTTATCCTCAACACTTAACTTCATAATAGATTTTAGAGGACATCTTGGGACTGTTGGAGAACCAGGATTTAATAATAAAATATCTCTACAATCATCTATAAATGGTGTGTGGGTGTGTCCAGATATTAAAACATCAACTCCCATCTCTTTACCTAACAACCTCAATTTTAATCTATCCCCCCTTGGATAAACTACATCTCCATGAATAACTCCTATCTTAATATCATTTATCTCTAAAATCTCTTTTCTTGGTAAATTTAAATAATCCATATTTCCTTTAACAGCAACAACCTTAGCTAAATCTTTTAATGAGTCTAAAATTTCTTTATCAGTTACATCTCCACAGTGAATAATTAAATCCACATTTGAAAACTCATCAAAAACAGCTTTTGGTAATTCAAAAGCTCTATCATAGAGATGGGTGTCAGAGATAACCCCAATAAGCATAGTCCCACCTAAAATAAAAAAAGTGGTGTGCATGGCTTCCTTGGGGTGGGCATGTCCTCCAGTCCTCCCTCGCCCCCAGATTCCTTCTCCGTCCCGCACCCCCGTGAGCGCCGACGTCCTGCCTACCGTTGCTCCCTTCCGGGCCTGGCGGGGTTCGGCAGGTAAAGGGGGTTACATCTCCCCTACAGGAGATGCTCCCCCACCGCCGAGCCCCACGGGACGAGACCTCATCGAGGAGTCTGGGAAGGAAGGACTGGAGGACATGCCGCCCCCAAGTTTTCGGCCCCCGCATAAGGGCGATTTCGGGTTACAGGGGACGCCCAACCCCCCGGCCTAGCCATGCACACCAATTAATAATATAATAGGACTTTTTATATATAGTTTGTGGTGGTGCGTAGAAGTTTATCACATTAATTTTTAAGTTAAAGTATATATAATTGAAAAATATAAAGTAAATTTTGTATAGTTTTTTACAACTAACTAAATGGGTATTGATTTAACCTTAACTTATTGGTTTGCAAGGTTATTATGTGTAATTTATGAGAAATGGGAAATGATTTATAAATTCAACATTAGGAATTTAAGGATGATAATTATGAAACTCGTAAAAGATGCCTTATCAAGAAGTGATACAACCAGATATTTAAAAGATGAGTTTGGAGAAGCAAGAATCGTAGTAGTTGGTTGTGGTGGAGCTGGAAATAACACAATTAATAGGTTAATGGAGATAGGTATTCAAGGAGCAGAAACGATTGCAATTAACACTGATAAACAGCACTTAGAAGTTATACAGGCAGATAAGAAAATTTTAATTGGAGCTACATTAACAAGAGGTTTAGGAGCTGGTGGTTATCCAGAAATTGGTAGGAAAGCCGCTGAAATGGCTAAAAATATATTGGAAGAGCAGTTAAAAGGAGCTGATTTAGTTTTTGTTACAGCAGGAATGGGTGGTGGAACTGGGACAGGTTCAGCTCCTGTTGTGGCTGAGGTGGCTAAAGAAAATGGTGCTATAGTAGTTGGAGTTGTAACATATCCATTTAAAATTGAGAGGGCAAGAATGAAAAAAGCAGATGAAGGAATTGCAAGAATGTCAGAGGTTTGTGACACTGTAATTATTATAGATAACAATAAACTCTTAGACTTAGTTCCAAATTTACCTATAAATGATGCATTTAAAGTAGCTGATGAAATTATAGCTCAAGCCGTTAAGGGAATAACTGAAACTATTGCTGTTCCAAGTTTAATAAACATTGATTTTGCAGATGTTAAGGCAGTGATGAGTGGTGGAGGCGTAGCGATGATTGGTGTTGGGGAAGTTGATAGCAGTGACAGAGGAGATAGAGTGCAAAATGTTGTTAGAGAAACTTTAAGCTGTCCATTATTGGATGTTGATTATAGAGGAGCTAAAGGAGCTTTAATTCATATAACTGGTGGGCCAGATTTGACATTAAAAGAGGCAAATGATATTGGAGAAGGAATTACAAAAGAACTTGACCCAGAGGCAAATGTTATATGGGGAGCAAGAATAGACCCTGAAATGGAGGGCTGTATTAGAGTTATGGCGATAATTACCGGAGTTAAATCTCCAAACATTGTAGGGAAAGACACAAAGCCGAAAAGAATAATTCCAAAAGTTTCAAAAGAACAAAGTCAAAGAAAAGAACGTAAAATAGGAGGTATTGACTTTATAGTATAAATTTAATTAAATTGATTTGGATTTATTTTAAAATTTTAATTTTTAACTTTTAAATTTTTTAATAAATTTTTTAAATTTTTTATTCTTTAAAGGGGTTATTTATGAAGGCATGCGAAAGATTGTTATTAAAGATAGAGTCCCAAGAGAAATTTGTTGAAGAATTTAAAAGAATTTTGCTTGAGTTGGGCTTAACTTTAAAGGAATTTTCTGAAATTTCAGGGATTCCATACAGCACATTATACAAAGTTATTCAGGGGAAGGATTTTAGGGTCTCAACTCTAATAAAGATTTTAAAGACGATAAGGTCTTTTGAAAAGGATGAGAATATTGATACAATAGCAATTATTGCCGCAAGACCTGCCCTAAATAAAATTACGACAAGGAAGATAGGGATTAATGGAAAAAGTTATTTAATAAAAGAGTATCCAGCCAATTCTTTGGAGGAGTGTATTGTTGCAGCTGTTAGAGCTGAAAGAGAAGGGGTTAAGGGCATAGTTTGTGCTCCTATTGTTAGTGCAACTATTGAAAAAATCGTTAATGTCCCTGTAGCTGTTATTATTCCAGAAAAGGATGCGTTTATGAAAGCATTAGAAATAATTGCAAAGAAAATAAATGAATAATATATTAAGATTTAACATATTGAATTATTTTTTCTAAGAGTTTATCGGCTATATTAACCTCAGAGACCTTAGATAATCCAATCCAAGATGGTGTTGAATTTACTTCTAAAACTTTTAAACCATCTTCTGACTCAATTAAATCAACTCCAGCATAAAATAAACCAAGAGCATTTTTTGCTTTTAAAGCCAATTTTTCAATTTCTTCAGTTATTTCACATTTCTCAACTCTTCCTCCCTGAGAAACATTGTTTTTCCAATTTTCTCCTCCAATCCTATACATTGCCGCAACGACCTCATCATCAACTACAAAAGCCCTTATATCTCTATGTTCATTTCTTACTGGTTTTATAAATTCCTGGATATAGAAGGTATTATATTTTTCTTTAAATTCATTTAAAATCTTTAACTTAGTAGATATTGGCAGTTCTTTTTTAACCCTAACAATTCCCTCCCCACCACATCCAAATATTGGTTTTAAAACTGCTTCTTCAAATTTATCTATCCAGACAATTGCTTCATTTATACTTTCAGTAACAACAGTCTTTGGTTGTGGGAGATTATTTAATTCAAGAAATACAGAGGTTAAAAACTTATTTGATGCCCTATCTATTCCATCTGGAGGATTTATAACGGGAATATAATGATTTAAATACTTTAAGACATCAAATCTAAAAAAACTATCCCAGCCAAGATTTCTAACAAAACAGCAATCTAATTCATCTAAAAATGACTTGTAATATTTTAATTTAAAATCCAAATTAAATCCAGCTACAATATTTGAAGGGGTTATAACTTTATAATCTACTTCATACTTTTCACAGGATTTTATTAAATCATTGACTACAGCATCTCTTTCTATGGTAATTATACCAAGTTTCATTACTATCCCCTTATATAACTAAACAGTTAAATATTAATGAAGTATATAACAATTAATTATAAGTATGTTATGTAGTTTTATCTTTATTGCATAGAGTAAAATTAATGTCTTTCGAAAAATAATAAAACAAAAATAATAAAATTTACCAATGAAGTTTGAACGCCTTCCTTTGGAAGGCGTTCATGAGTGCCTTAGTTATTCTAAAAAGTTTTAAAAGACACTATATAATTTTTGACATGAGAGATGTTTTTATTAAATAATATTATATTCATGCATATATTTTAAATATATCAAATTATTATGGTGATGGAATGGAGAAAAAAACGTTATCACTCTGTCCTATATGTTTAAAAAGAATCCCTGCGACAATTTTAGAGGAAGACGGGAAAATTATTATTAAAAAAACCTGCCCAGAACACGGAGAATTTAAAGATATCTATTGGGGGGATGCTGAGTTATACAAAAAATTTGATAAATATGAGTTTATTGGAAAAATTGAAGTAACAAATACAAAGGTAAAGAATGGCTGCCCTTATGATTGTGGTCTTTGCCCCAATCACAAATCTACAACTATACTGGCCAATATAGATGTAACAAATAGATGTAATTTAAACTGCCCTATATGTTTTGCCAATGCCAACAAATCTGGAAAGGTTTATGAGCCATCTTTTGAAGATATAAAGAGGATGATGGAAAACTTAAGAAAAGAGATTCCACCAACACCAGCTATTCAATTTGCAGGGGGAGAGCCAACTGTTAGAAGTGATTTACCCGAATTAATAAAATTAGCCAGAGATATGGGATTTCTGCATGTTCAACTTGCAACTAATGGTATAAAATTAAAGAACATAAATTATCTTAAAAAGCTAAAAGAAGCAGGATTATCAACAATCTATTTACAGTTTGATGGAATCTCTGAAAAACCATATTTAGTTGCAAGAGGTAAAAACCTCCTTCCTATAAAACAGAAAGTTATTGAAAATTGTAAAAAAGTAGGATTTGATAGTGTTGTTTTGGTTCCTACCTTGGTTAGGGGTGTTAATGATAATGAAGTTGGGGGTATTATAAGGTATGCTGCTGAGAATGTGGATGTTGTTAGGGGAATTAACTTCCAACCAGTTTCATTCACTGGAAGGGTTGATGAAAAAACACTTTTAGAGGGAAGGATAACAATTCCTGACTTTATAAAGTTAGTTGAGGAACAAACAGATGGAGAAATAACAGAGGAAGATTTCTATCCAGTTCCTTCAGTAGCTCCAATCTCTGTGTTAGTTGAAAAATTGACAAATGATAGAAAACCAACTTTAAGTTCCCATCAACACTGTGGAACTTCAACATACGTATTTGTTGATGAAGATGGAAAACTAATTCCAATTACAAGATTTATAGATGTTGAAGGATTTTTAGAAATTGTTAAAGAGAAAATAGAGGAAATTGGAAAATCAAAAATGCACGATGTTAAAGTTTTAGGAGAAATTGCTTTAAAATTGCCATCTTTAATTGATTTAGATAAAGCACCGAAATCAGTTAATATAAAAAAGATAATTGATTTAATCTTAAGTGTTTTAAAGAGTGATTACAGTGCTTTAGCTGAACTTCACTACCACATGTTGATGATTAGTTGCATGCACTTTATGGATGCATATAACTTTGATGTTAAAAGGGTTATGAGATGCTGTATTCACTACGCAACCCCTGATGATAGAATCATCCCATTCTGTACATATAATACATTACATAGACAAGAGGTTGAGGAGAAGTTCTCAATACCATTAGAAGAATGGAAAAGAATGCATAAAATAGGAGGAGAAGATGATAGAGAAGATTATTAAAGAGAGTAGGGAAGGGGTTTTAATTGATATTGATGTTCAGGCAAATGCTAAAAAGAATGAAATTGTTGGTATAAACGAATGGAGAAAGAGATTATCAATAAAAATAAAAGCTCCTGCAACAGAAGGGAAGGCAAACAAGGAGATAATTAAATTTTTTAAGGAAATTTTTAAAAAAGATGTTGAAATAGTATCTGGAAAGCTAAATCCACAAAAAACTGTATTGATAGGAGATATTAAAAAAGATGAAGTTATTGAAATATTAAAAAGATATTTATAATCCTATCAATTCATTAAGCTTTTCATAAACTTTTTTATTTACCTCCTCATAGATGCTGTTTCCATGACTATCCATTGCCACAATTAAAGGGCCAAAATTATTAACTTCCAACTCCCAAACAGCCTCTGGCATCCCTAATTCATCTAAAAAATATACGTTATCAACTCTTTTTACTGAATTAGCTAACAAAGCTGCACAACCTCCTGGAGCTGCTAAATAAACCACACCATAATCTTCAAAAGTTTTTAATAACTCTTTTTTCATTCCTCCCTTTCCAACAATTGCAGAGATGTTAGTTAATTTTATGAACTCCTCTTCAACATCATTCATCCTTGCAGATGTTGTTGGGCCTATAGAAACACAAACCCAGCTATCATTTACTTTTTTCATTATTGGGCCAGCATGGTAGATAATAGATTCATTCAAATCAAAAGGTAGTTTTTCATTGCTTTTTAGCATCTCAATAATTTTTAAATGTGCTTCATCCCTCGCAGTGTATATTTTGCCATTTAAATAGACAATATCTCCAACTTTAAGCTTTTTAACATCTTTTTTTGTTAATTTGTTAAATGTATATTCCAAAATATCCCTCCTGATATTTTATAGCTTACTCTATAATCAAAACCATAATTTATTTATAATTAGTTTTAAAATCTCTTACATAAAAATTTAGACCTTTTTGGTGAAAAGATGATATGTATAATCATGGGTAGTGAAAGCGATTTAAAAATAGCTGAAAAAGCAGTTAATATTTTAAAAGAATTTGGTGTAGAGTTTGAGGTTAGAGTTGCCTCTGCCCATAGAACACCAGAGTTAGTTGAGGAGATTGTTAAAAATTCAAAGGCTGATGTATTTATAGCTATAGCTGGATTAGCCGCTCATCTACCGGGAGTTGTAGCAAGCTTAACAACAAAACCAGTTATTGCTGTTCCTGTTGATGCAAAGTTAGATGGTTTAGACGCTTTACTTAGCTCAGTCCAGATGCCTCCTGGAATTCCTGTTGCTACTGTTGGAATTGATAGAGGAGAAAACGCTGCTATATTAGCCTTAGAAATCTTAGCTTTAAAAGATGAAAATATTGCAAAAAAATTGATTGAATATAGAGAGAAGATGAAGAAGAAAGTTTATGCATCAGATGAAAAAGTTAAGGAAATGTTTAAATAACTATAACCATTAAATTTTTATGTTATAACGTTGCTAATAATTTTTACTTATAAAAGTGGAGAGGGATTTACATGCAGAGAGTGAATCCAACAAGAATGGAGTTATTAAAATTAAAAAATAAAATTAAATTGGCAGAAAAAGGGCATAAATTGCTTAAGCAGAAAAGAGATGCTTTAATCATGGAATTCTTCCAAATTATAGAGCAAGCTTCAGATTTGAGGGATAAGGTTGAGGCAAAGTTAGCTGAGGCATATAAAGATTTGATAATGGCTCAGACAGTTATGGGAACTTTAGCAGTTAAAGAGGCAGCATTAGCAGCTAAGAATGATAAATTAGAAGTTGATATGGATACAAAGAATATTATGGGTGTTACTGTTCCTACTTTTGAAATATACAACGTTAGAAGAAAGGTTGGTGAAAGAGGCTACTCACCTTACGGAGTTAGCTCAAAATTAGATGAAGCAGCTAAGAAATTTGAAGAAGCTTTAGAATTAATAACTGAATTGGCTGAAATAGAGACATCAATTAAACTCTTAGCTGAGGAGATTATAACAACAAAAAGAAGAGTTAATGCTTTAGAGTATGTTATTATCCCAAGATTAAAATCTCTCAAAAAGTATATATCAATGAGATTGGATGAGATGGAAAGAGAGAACTTCTTCAGGTTGAAGTTAATTAAATCGAGAATTGAGAAGAGAGAAGCCGAAGGGGAGACAGTATAATTACAAAAATAATTTTTGATGCAACTGAAGCGTTAGCTTCGGGTTACAAATTCGAAGGATTTGTTTAACAGAAAGCTTTGCTTTCTGGCTACAAAAACTCGAAGAGTTTTTGTTTAACTTTTTCTAAAAGTTGCAGGGAAAACTTCTTCAGATTGAAGTTGATTAAGTCAAGAATTGAGAAAAGGGAGGCAGAGGGCGAGACAGTATAGAAATTAAATAATTATAATAAATAATTCTTAGTTTTTTGGTGATGTTTATGGTATTCAGAATACTTGGAAGAATGACTAAAATAGAAAAAGAAATTAAGGAAGAAGAGGCAAAGTACGATTTAATAATTAAAAATGAAGCAAAAATTGAACCAATTGTTGCTGAAGAGGATATGGAGTTTAAGCAGGGTGATATAAAACCTATAAGAATTAAGAAAATTAAAATTCCTCCAATGTCAGTTTTGTTAATTTGTCCTTACGGTAGGCACAGAGTTGGGCATGTTGTAGCTGTGGGAGAAGAGGTTCCAATGCCTATAGATGTTGAAAGAGAAGTTGATATGGCAATGTTTGCATGTGGATTTGAGGGAGAAGTGAAGAAAGGAGATTTAATCGGAATGTTACTTATACTTGCAGCTGAAAAAAGAGAGTAAGTAATTTACTAAAAACTTTTTTATTATTTCTTTATAGAAAATTTAACAAAATTTTATTATTTTTGAAAGATGCTAATTTTGGGATTCCTATGGAGTTAATTGAAATATTGCTAAAAAAACTAAACAAAAATGCAGTAGTTACAGAGATAGCCAAAGATAAAGACCCTTTTAAGGTTTTAATATCAACTATAATAAGTGCAAGAACAAAGGATGAAGTAACTGAAGAGGTTTCTAAAAAACTATTTAAAGAGATTAAGGATGTTGATGATTTATTAAACATAGATGAAGAAAAATTAGCAGATTTGATATACCCAGCAGGATTTTATAAAAATAAGGCAAAAAATTTAAAAAAATTAGCCAAAATTTTAAAAGAAAATTATAATGGGAAAGTTCCAGATTCTTTGGAAGAGTTGTTAAAGCTCCCAGGGGTTGGAAGGAAAACAGCTAATTTGGTTATAACCTTAGCTTTCAACAAAGATGGGATTTGTGTAGATACCCATGTCCATAGGATATGTAATAGATGGGAAATAGTTGATACTGAGACTCCTGAAGAGACAGAGTTTGAATTAAGAAAAAAGCTTCCTAAAAAATATTGGAAAGTAATAAATAATTTGTTGGTGGTTTTTGGAAGGGAGATTTGTTCTTCAAAATCTAAGTGTGATAAATGTTTTAAAGAAATTAAAGAGAAATGCCCTTACTATGAAAAAATTAAGCACTTTGAAAATATATTAAAAAAATTCAATTTTAGAAAAGTCTCAAAAAACAAAATCCCTAATGAAAAAGGAACTTACATCTTAAAAATTAGGTTAAAAGAAGGTAAAAAAATAAAATTTGGAAAAACAGAGAGATTTTTTAAAAAAGGATATTATTTCTACATTGGCTCTGCCTTTGGAAATTCAATGAACTTAAAAAATAGGATAGAGAGGCATTTAAAGGATGATAAAAAGATGCACTGGCATATTGATTATTTATTAAAATATGGTAAGATTGAAGAGATTTATATTACAAATGAGAGAGTTGAGTGTGAGGTTGCAAATGAATTTATAAAAAAATTTGATTTTGTTGAGAACTTTGGATGTTCTGATTGTAAATGTAAGAGTCATTTATTTTATTTGAAACCATAGAGGGGGCGTAGCCCCCTCTATGGTGTGGATACCCAGAGCGGGGCTTCACTACGTTCAGCCCCACTTAATTAAGAGGCATTGCCGAGTGAAGCGAGGTAATGCATCCTGTTTTAATGAAATGGAAAGCTACGCTTTCCAGCTATGAAAACTCTTTTAGTTTTCATTTAACCGAAGCGTTAGCTTCGGGCTATGAAAATCTTTGATTTTCATTTAACTTTTTCTAAAAGTTTCATAGCAATAGGAGGTCTCCTCCTATGCTGTAAGAGTCATCTCTTCTATTTAAAACCATAATTTACTTAAATCTCTCCTTTCCACCAATATTTTTAATTATCTTCAAAAATTCCTTTTCTATATTTTTTAACTCATCCTTATTGTATCCATAAATTCTAAATGTTATACTTTTATACCCTTCTTCTATTTTTTCTCCCTCATAAACATCAATTATCTCAATATCGAACATTTTCTTTAATAAATTTAAAATAACTTCCTCATCAACATCCTTTTTAAATAAAACAGACACATCTATATATTTTTTTTCTAAGTGCTTCTTTTTTAGTTTACTCAACTCATCTCCAGCAAATACCTCAACCCTTAAAATATTAAACTTCTGCTCTTTGCCATTTTTATTTAATATTAAGTAATCATCTTCAATGTCTTTTAAAACTCCAAAATGAACAACATTTGAATTTATATTTTTTACAGCCACATCTTTACCAATGAGTTTATTTAGCTTTTCAATTTCAGATGTTAATGCAAACACGGCCTTATCTGAATAATAAGCCCCTCTCTTTGCCTCACTACCAAAATGCTTTGCAGCTTCTTTCATTATCTTAACAAAACCTTCTCTATCTTTATTTTTAACAATTTCACTGATTTCCTTACACTGATTTATAAAGGTTTCATGAATCTCCTTTATCCTTGGATTAAACATTTGGATGTCAGCATATAAATAGGGATTCTGTCCTATAATCCTCCCAATGATAGAAATCATCAACTCGTATATTGGGGAGGCAAACTTTCTTGACTCTTTTATATCAACGTTGAGTTCTTTTAACGTTGCTCCTAAAGATATAAAGGCGAAGTGAGTCAAACCCTGAACAATCCCCATAATTCTATCATGTTTTTCTGGAGGGATGACTATAACCTTAGCCCCTTCTTTCTTTAAAAAATTATAAACCTTGTTAAACCACTCAGTATTTTTATGCTTTTCAGAAGGGGTTAAGATAACCACTTGTCTTAACAAAGAAGGTGTTGATGGGCCGAACATTGGGTGGGTTGGAATAACTGTAACTCCCTCTTTAACATGCTCTTCCATAGCTTTTGAAGGAATCTCTTTAATTGAGGTTATGTCCATTAATAAACATCCTTCCCTAACATGAGGAGCTACCTCTTTTATAACCCTTTCTGTAACATTTATTGGAACTGCTACAATAACAATATCTCCTTTTTTAGCAGCTTCAATGTTGTTGTTAGTAAATTCAACCCCTAACTCTTTCTCAACATTTTTTCCTTTCTCAATATCTCTCCCAGTAACTATAACGTTAAACCCTTTATTTTTTAAATATCTTGCAAACCACTTCCCTAAACCATCAGTTCCTCCAATAATTGAGATTGTTAAGTTCGTATTTTTCATAATATTCCCCCTTTATAGGATTGTAGTATATATATTTTGATGAAACTTTTTCTAAAAGTTTCATTGTTAGGTTTTTATTTTCCATGAATTTCACCTAAATAAGATTTAATAAAATATAATTAACTGAAATTCCTAAAATTGTTCCAGCAATAACTTGAGAAACTGTATGTTTCTTTAAATAGATTCTTGCATATCCAGTAATGATTACTAATATTAGATATATGGTGGATAACCAAATACTGTTTGTGAAAGCATATATGAGATAAGCCATGGCAGATAATCCATAATTATGCATGCTTATCTTCCAAAATTTTGTGATTATTAAAATTACTAAAACATTAACCAGAAAAATTATTATAAAGATATTTTTCCAAAATATTGCTAATATTGATAAATAAATTAAAGTAAAAATTAATGGGACTAATCTATTTTTTCTGTTAGGAATATCCCATGTTTCATTTTTTATCTTTGCCCAACATATCCAAAAAACACATGGAAAGAAAAATGCTAATGATAAAGAGATATCAAATTTTGAAATGAGTAAGAATCCAATGTATAAAAATAACAAATACATCAAAGAGAGTATTTGAAAAATCTCTCTTATACTCAAGATTTTCACCAGAACATCATATATAGCATATATCCAATTAAAGGGAGTCCAACAATTGCCCAAATAAATGGATTCCATTTTAAAACTTTTTCTCCATCAAATGGAGGTATTGGAAGCATATTAAAGCCAGCTAAGAATAGGTTTATATGGAATCCAAAAATTCCTATCCAATATAATAAAGAACCCGGTTTAAAGATTAACATTAATATAAAAAACACAAATGCCAAAGCAACGTTTGTTAGAGGTCCAGCTAAAGCTATTTTTCCATTCTCTTCTGGGGTTAAATAATCTTTGTAAATATAAACTGCCCCGGGAGCTATGAATGTAGCTCCAAAGACAAGCTTTAATATAAAACCTAATATTAAGCCTTCATACCATGCTCTAAATTCACTCCACGCTCCATACTTCCTTGCTACAGTTCTATGCATTAATTCATGGAATATAAAGCCACTACCAACGGCTATTAAGCTAATAATAAAAACAAGAATTGAAAAATTTGGATAAGAGAAAATAAACGCTATTGCCAATACCGATATTGTTAAGTCAATTATCTCTCTTTGTGAAAATCTAAAGATACTCATTTTTTCACCATTGGATTTTTAATAGTATCTTACATCCATTTTCCTATATAGTAGTTTTCCAAATATTAATCCAGTTATAAGCCCAGCTAAGTGTGTTATGTGTGCAATTCCAGTTTTTAAAGAGTAAGGGAGTAGAATTAAATCTATAAGTGCAAATATGATTACTGCCACTCTTATATTTACTGGGATTGGTAAGGGAAATACAACAACTCTTAAATGTGGAGCTAAAATAGCTAAAGCTCCCATTATTCCAAATATTGCCCCAGAAGCTCCGACTGATGGGTTGTAATCCCCAGTGAAATAGGCATAGGCAATATATGCTAAATTCCCAATAATTCCTGAGAATAAAAAGATTATGAGATATTTTTTTGAGCCAACTATATTTTCCAAGTATGTTCCGAATATAAATAATACTAACATATTCACCAATAAATGAGTTATGCCTGCATGCATAAATATGCTTGTAATTACTTGCCAAGGCATATTGGTAAAGAGATTTGGCCATAATGCAAAATAGTAATATAGCTGTGGCATAAAAACACTAATAATAAACATAGCTATGCAAATCCCCACTATTAAAATGTTAATCATTTTCTACCCTCCCCCACACATTTATTTATAATTCGTTTATATTATTGTTTTATAACAAATATCACATTTATGTGACATTTTTAGATTATTTTAATAAGTTATTGACCTATAAAAAGGTGATTGAATGGGACTTAATATAACTGGACTCATCCCTAAACACATGGAGAATAGGGGAAAACTAACTTTAAAAGAAAACTTAAAAATTATTGAAAATATTTTAGAGCAGAGAAAAGCTCCAGAGAATGGAATCGATGAAGAGCATATAAAGCTATTGTTGAGGCTCTTATCTTTTATGGACACTGACAAAGACCCAAATGTTGTGCAGATTGGTGAGAGAGAGGCAAGGGTTTATACAAAACTTCAAAGGGATGGTGTTTTTGATTTCTGCCATGGTGTTGGAAGGAGTGGGAATTTAATAGACCCTCAACCAAAAGCTCCAGGAGCAAGTGTGATGTATAAGCTAACTAATAAATTATTAGAGAGTTTTTTAAAAGCTTTAGGGTTAAAGGTAAATGCGATAGCAACACCAGTAGCCACTGGGATGAGTTTAGCCCTCTGTTTATCAGCAGCAAGGAAAAAATATAACTCAAATGTTGTTATCTATCCCTATGCAGCCCATAAAAGTCCTATAAAGGCAACTTCATTTATTGGTATGAGGATGAGGTTGGTTGAGACTGTTTTAGATGGAGATATTGTTAAAGTTGAGGTTTCAGATATTGAAGATGCTATAAGAAAAGAAATTAATGAGAACAACAACCCAGTAGTTTTAAGCACTTTAACTTTTTTCCCACCAAGAAAGAGTGATGATATTAAAGAGATAGCAAAGATATGCCAAGATTATGACATCCCTCATATAATAAATGGTGCTTATGCTATCCAAAATTTTTACTATATCGAGAAGCTAAAAAAAGCTTTAAAGTATAGAATTGATGCTGTAGTTAGCTCATCAGATAAAAATCTATTTACGCCAATTGGTGGAGGAATAATTTATACAAAGGATGAGAGTTTTTTAAAAGAAATATCTCTTACTTATCCAGGAAGGGCATCAGCAAATCCAATTGTTAATATTTTAATATCTCTCTTGGCAATTGGAACTAAAGACTATCTAAATTTAATGAAAGAACAAAAAGAGTGTAAAAAGCTATTGAATGAGTTATTGGAAGATTTAGCTAAGAAAAAAGGAGAGAAGGTTTTGAATGTAGAGAATCCAATTTCTTCATGTATAACAACAAAAAAAGACCCATTGGATGTTGCTGGTAAGCTTTACAATTTGAGAGTTACTGGGCCGAGAGGAGTTAGAAGGAATGACAAATTTGGAACTTGCTATTTAAAAGAGTATCCTTATGACTATATAGTTGTAAATTCAGCTATTGGAGTTAAAAAAGAGGATATCTACAAAGTTATTGAGAAGTTGGATGAGGTTTTATAAAAAGGGATAACATGGAGTTAAAAAATAAAAAGCTTAGTTTGTGGGAAGCTGTTTCTATGGCTGTTGGTGTAATGATTGGGGCAAGTATATTTTCTATATTTGGAGTTGGAGCTAAAATAGCTGGAAGAAACCTTCCAGAAACATTTATATTGTCTGGAATTTATGCACTTTTAGTTGCTTATTCCTATACAAAACTTGGAGCAAAGATAGTTTCAAATGCGGGACCTATTGCATTCATCCATAAAGCCATTGGAGATAATATAATAACTGGAGCTTTGAGCATTTTATTATGGATGAGTTACGTTATATCCATTGCTCTATTTGCAAAAGGGTTTGCTGGCTATTTCTTACCTTTAATAAATGCTCCAATAAATACATTCAATATTGCCATAACTGAAATAGGCATAGTTGCGTTTTTCACTGCTCTGAATTTCTTTGGTTCTAAGGCTGTAGGGAGGGCTGAATTTTTTATTGTTTTGGTTAAGCTCTTAATATTAGGGTTGTTTATATTTGCTGGGTTGATAACAATTCATCCATCTTATGTAATTCCAGATTTAGCCCCATCTGCAGTAAGTGGGATGATTTTTGCATCAGCTATATTCTTCCTATCATATATGGGTTTTGGAGTTATAACTAATGCCTCAGAACATATTGAAAACCCTAAAAAGAACGTTCCAAGGGCTATATTTATAAGCATATTGATTGTGATGTTTGTGTATGTTGGAGTAGCCATTTCAGCAATAGGAAATTTACCAATAGATGAACTAATTAAAGCCAGTGAAAATGCCTTAGCAGTGGCGGCAAAACCATTCTTAGGAAACTTAGGGTTTTTATTAATATCTATAGGAGCTTTATTTTCAATTTCATCAGCAATGAACGCCACAATATACGGAGGGGCTAATGTTGCCTATTCATTAGCAAAAGACGGAGAACTTCCAGAATTCTTTGAGAGAAAGGTATGGTTTAAATCCACAGAGGGACTTTATATAACCTCAGCCCTTGGAGTGTTGTTTGCATTACTGTTTAATATGGAGGGGGTGGCATCAATAACAAGTGCCGTATTTATGGTTATATATCTCTTTGTTATTCTCTCCCACTATATCCTTATCGATGAAGTTGGAGGGAGAAAAGAGATTGTAATCTTTAGCTTTATTGTTGTATTAGGAGTTTTTCTACTTTTATTGTATTATCAGTGGATAACCAATAGATTTGTGTTTTATGGGATAATAGCAACATTTATTGGAGTGCTGATATTTGAGATTATCTATAGAAAAGTAACAAAAAGAACATTCTCCAACAATATGTATGTTAAAAGCTAAATTTTAACATTATTAACATTAAAGCTGTAGGAGGTCGTGCTGTATCGTGGTCATCTTCATTGAGCAAAAGCCCTCTTCCCACGACGCGCCCAGACCTCCTTTTTTGTTCCCCCAACTTCGAACCCGCTATCATCGCAACTCTCTGGATATGCTCCATTTGGGTCGGTTCGTTGGGGATAAATATATATCTCTATGCGGTTATATAAAATTTAGCACAAACAAATAATGAAGGTGAGAGAGTGAGATATGTAGTAGGGCACAAAAATCCAGATACTGATAGTATAGCATCAGCTATTGTTTTAGCTTACTTCTTAGATTGCTATCCAGCAAGATTGGGAGATATAAACCCAGAAACAGAGTTTGTTTTGAGGAAGTTTGGAGTCATGGAACCAGAGTTGATAGAATCAGCTAAAGGTAAAGAGATTATCTTAGTTGACCATTCAGAAAAGAGCCAAAGCTTTGATGATTTAGAAGAAGGGAAGTTAATAGCTATTATAGACCACCACAAGGTTGGTTTAACAACAACTGAGCCAATTTTATACTATGCTAAGCCAGTTGGTTCAACAGCTACAGTTATAGCTGAACTCTACTTTAAAGATGCTATAGATTTAATTGGAGGTAAGAAGAAAGAGCTAAAACCAGATTTAGCTGGGCTTTTATTGAGTGCAATTATATCAGATACAGTTTTGTTTAAATCACCAACAACAACTGACTTAGATAAAGAGATGGCTAAAAAATTAGCTGAGATTGCTGGAATAAGCAATATAGAAGAGTTTGGAATGGAGATTTTAAAAGCTAAGTCAGTTGTTGGTAAGTTAAAGCCAGAAGAAATCATAAATATGGACTTTAAGAACTTTGATTTCAATGGAAAGAAGGTTGGAATTGGGCAGGTTGAGGTTATAGATGTTAGTGAAGTTGAGAGTAAAAAAGAAGATATTTATAAATTGTTAGAGGAGAAGTTGAAAAATGAGGGCTATGATTTAATCGTCTTTTTGATAACTGATATTATGAAAGAGGGTAGTGAGGCATTGGTTGTTGGAAATAAGGAGATGTTTGAGAAAGCATTTAATGTCAAAGTTGAAGGAAACAGTGTATTCTTAGAAGGAGTTATGTCAAGAAAGAAACAGGTTGTTCCACCATTGGAGAGAGCTTATAATGGATAAATCTTTTTAATTTTTTGTGATACTATGGGAGCTGATATATTAACTTCTAAAGAACTTCTTAAAGAACTTGGAAAAGATTTTAAAAGAGATATTGAAGATATAGATTTAGAATTTTATGAGATTAGTTATAAAAAGATGAAAAATAAAGAATGAGGAAAATTAGGGATGATTTATGCACTACTCCATAATAAAACCAAAATGTAAAAAAGAGATTATTGAGATAGATAAAGGTTCATTAAAAACAAAGAGGAAGTTTGCATTTTTGTTAGAAATAGGAGATAAAATCCTAAACAATAAAGAATTTTATGCAAATGATGATGTTGAAGTTGTGGTTGATTACTCTTTTACTGATTCAAAGAGACCTAAGGAGAAGATAGAGCTTTATATAATAGAAGATATAAAGAGGGATTAATATGGATTTAGAAGGAAAATGCTGCTTAATTCACGCAATTGGTGGAATTATTTTTGGATATTTGGCAAATTATGTATATACTGCTGGTTTGGGGATATTTAGTGGAATAGCTACTTTGATATTTTTATTTATTGGAGCTGTAATTTTTGGGCATATTTCTGCTAAAACATTTGGAGAGGAGAGTTTAACTCAAAAACAGTGGCTTGGTTGTGGAGTTCTACCTTTCTTTTTGGTAGCTATAGTTGTTTGGGTATTGAAGTTTAATGGGCTGATTTAAATCGGTTATTAGAATATGATGAAGAAAGTTTGGAAATGGTTTAAAGGCTATGGAGCTATATATTTATTGTTAAGGTGAAAGCTTTGCTTAATAAAGATATAAGGGAGGAGATTCAAGCACTTATAGAGATTGCAGAGGAGAATTTATCTGCAGCAAAAATTTTATTTGAAAATAAATTGTATAGGGATGCCGTTGCGAGGGCATATTATGCTATATTCCATTCTGCAAAGGCGCTATTATTGACTAAAAATCTCAATCCAAAAAAGCATGCTGGAGTAATAAAGATGTTTGGGCTTTATTTTGTTAATGAAGGATATATTGAAGAAATATATGGGAGAATAATAACAAAAAGTTATAATTTAAGATGGAAGGCAGATTATACAACTGACAAGCCAACTGAAGAAGAAGCAGAATCAATAATATATGAGGCGGAGATGTTTGTTGATAGGATAAAAAAGGCATTAAAGGAGATATTATGAATGAAGAAAAAGCAATAAAAGAGTTTGTGAATGCATTAAAATCAAAATATAGAGGTAGAATTAAGAAAATTATACTATTTGGTAGCTATGCAAGGGGAGATTACACTGAAGAGAGTGATATTGACATTTTAATAGTTGGGGATGTGGATTTTGATTATGTTATTGATTTATGCACTAAATTGCTATTGAAGTATGGAGTTGTTATAAATGCAATTGTTGAGAGTGAGGAATTATTTAATAAAAAAATAAATTGGTCATTCCATAGGAATGTTTTAGAGGAAGGAAGAGTGTTGTATTAAGAATAAAATCGATGGTTAATTCCTCTCCATTATGGAAGAAGTTAATGAGAAAATGTAAAGGTGAAAATATGGCCTTAAAAATGGACAAGTCAAAGGAATTATTTGAAGAGGCTAAAAAATATTTGGTTGGAGGAGTTAATAGTCCAGTTAGATATTTTAAACCATATCCATTTTTTGTTGAGAAAGCTAAAGATTGCTATTTATTTGATGTTGATGGAAACTGCTATATTGATTACTGCTTAGCTTACGGGCCGATGGTTTTAGGGCATGCAAATGATGCTGTGATTAAAGCAGTTAAAGAGCAACTTGAATTAGGAAGTGCTTATGGATGCCCAACAGAGAAAGAGATTATTTTAGCTAAAGAGGTTGTTAAAAGAGTTCCATGTGCTGAGATGGTTAGATTTGTTAATTCTGGGACTGAGGCGACGATGTCAGCTATAAGATTGGCAAGAGGAGTTACTGGAAGGAAGAAGATTATTAAGTTTGATGGAGCTTATCATGGAGCTCATGACTATGTTTTGGTTAAGAGTGGAAGTGGTGCTCTAACCCACGGACATCCAAACTCTCCAGGAATCCCAGAAGAGACAACAAAAAATACTATCTTAATTCCGTTTAATGATGAAGATGCTGTAAAAAAAGCAATAAATGAAAATAAAGATGAAATTGCCTGTATTATAGTTGAGCCAATTATGGGAAATGTTGGTTGTATATTACCAAAAGAAGGTTATTTAGAGTTTTTAAGAGAGATAACTGAGGAAAATGATATTTTGTTGATATTTGATGAGGTTATAACTGGGTTTAGATTAGCTAAGGGAGGAGCTCAGGAGTATTTTGGAGTAGTTCCAGATATAGCTACCTTAGGAAAGATATTGGGAGGAGGATTTCCAATCGGTGCTATTGTGGGGAGAAGAGAGCTTATGGAGCAGTTTTCTCCATTGGGAGCTATATATCAAGCAGGAACATTCAACGGAAATCCAATATCAATAACTGCTGGAATCGCCACTCTTAAGCAGTTGGATGATAGGTTTTATAAAGAAACAGCAAGAACTGCTAAGATATTGGCAGATACTTTAAGAGAGTTGGCTGATAAACATAATATTAAAGCTAAGGTTTATAACATTGCTTCAATGTTCCAAATCTACTTCAATGATAAGGAAGTTGTGAATTATGAGATTGCCAAGCAGAGTGATACTGAGAAATTTATGAAATACTTCTGGAGATTGTTGGAGAAAGGGGTTTTTGTTCCTCCTTCACAGTTTGAATGTTGCTTTACCTCAATAAAACATGATGATGAGGTTGTTGATAAGACAATAAAGGCTATGGAGGATGTGTTTGAGGGTTTAGAATAATTTTAACTTATTTTTATAATTTTCTCTTAAGGGATTCAAATGCTGTTAGAAAAAAGCAAAATAGAGATTATTGAGCAATTTATACATATTTTAGAAATTTTAGAGATGTATGCAAAGGAAGGCAGTGATGAGAAGGCAATTATAAGATTGATGTTAGATTACCTTGAAAAAGGATATGTTTTAGATGATGATATATTACCAATAGCAAGCAAAATTTCAGAAATAGCTAAAAAAGTTGGTAGTTTTGATATGAAGAGGGAAATAAGCCTTTTACTATTTGGAGAAAGGAAAAGATTAACAAAATCCCAAAAAAATAAAATAAAAAAGATTATTGAGATTTTAGAGTATCTAAAGAGTTATATAGAGAAGAAGCCATACAAATCTTATGAAGATAAACTCATCCTAAATCTAATTGGTTTAAAAATTTTGAGGTTGGATAATGGGATTGTTTTAGATTATAATTCCGAAGTTAGGAGCTTAACTAACATGGCTTTAAGAGTTGGAAGTTATGAATTAAAAAATGAGATTGAGCTATTATTAACTGGAAGAAGAAGGAGAAAATTAACTGAAGAATTTATACAGAAGAGATTGTCAATTATAAAAATTTTAGAGATGGTTAAAGACTTTATAGACAAAAAAGAATTTAAATCATCTTTTGATTATGAAGCCCTCTTCTTAATAAATTTAAAGATTTATAGAATTGAGGAAGGCATTTTAAAAAATTTTGATGAAGAGATTGAATCAATTTTAAATATTGCCAGAAAAGTGGGAAATCACAAATTGAGAGAGCAGATTGTTTTATTAAAAGAGAGTATAAAAAATTAAAATTATTCTTTATTTTTCAACTTTTCAGTAATTAATTCTGCACATAATTTCCCTGATAAATACATTCCACCAAATATTGCCCCCATTCTGTATCCGCCATGAGAGGCATTGGCAGCCATTCCACAAACAAATAGATTTGGATAAACTTCTCTTGTGTTTCTTAATAATGCATTTTCTCCCTTTTCAGCCCACATTGATTTTTCTCCAGGAACATCTGCCTCTAACTTGTTCTTTTTTACAAGGATATTAACTATTGAAGCCTCATGCCCAGTAGCATCAACTACAACTTTACTTCTTATAGTCAATGGGTCAATATGCAATCCAGCCCTTTCAATTGCATAGCTGTTTATAACAACCCCCGCAACTCCATCCTCTCTTAAAATTAAATCTTCAACAACAATTCCAGTCAATATTTTAGCTCCAGCATCCATTGCTGCAACTGCCAATTTGGCAGGAACTTCAACAGAGTCAGCAACGTAATAACCATCTCCCATATCAATTAACTTAATTCCAACCTCTCTCAACAACTCATCAGCTGGCTCTTCAACAACAATGTATGGGAAGCCCATTCCTCCTCCCCAGGTTCCTCCACCAAATGCTAAATGCCTCTCTAAAACAACGACTTTAAAGCCCTCTTTTGCCAAATATCTCGCACATGTTAAACCACTTGGTCCAGCTCCAACTATAACAACATCAGCTTCAACAATATCTAACCACATATCAAAGCTTGCCTTCAATATAGCTTTAGTTGTTTTTGTTTCATCTGCATTCAACTTTATATCCTTTATATTCATTAGATTCACCATCTGTAATTTTTAATATTATTTAAAGTTTAGTTTCAATATTATTTTCAAGATCAAGTTTTTATACATTTTGGAAATTGAATAATGGTATCATTCACAATTTTAAATCTAATATTACTGAGTTAATATTTCTTTTAATAATCCTTCTTTAACCATTTTTAAGTTTAATATAACAACTCCACTATTAAAACTTTCTTTTAATGGATTCTTTGCTGTATTCCATCCCTTTCCATCAGTTATCCATATAAATTGAACATTATTGTTATTGTTTTTTATAAATTCATTTAATGATCTATACTCTCCAGCAGTAGCTTTTAACTTTGAACCTCCTCCACTATAAAAATTAACTTCAATGAGATATAACTTTTTAGTGTTTTTATTAAAAACTGCAAAATCAAATTTTCTATTTGTTTTATCCAATGTTAAATTTATTCCCCATTTTTGTTTTATTTTATCTTTTGTTGCTTGGAAGATATAATCAAGGTTTTTATTTTGTTTGCATAGATTTTCAATATATTTTTTAACAATATTTTCCATTAAATCTCCAATTCTATTTTTCCTTGCATTGGTGTCCATTCCTACCTCAACACCAAAAACATAATCCACTAAATTCTTTATTTTTCTATTTTTTAACAAATCCTCCAATCCAGTCTCTTTAAAAAATTTATAATATCTTTCAATTTCTTCATCAGTTAAATATTTCTTTTCTTTAAATTCTAAGGTTTCTAATTCCATATTTTCGTTTAAAATTGTTATTTTGTTATCTCTAACAGCTATTAAAATTGGAAAAACAGTAATAACCTCTGGATACTCTTTTAGTAATTCAAAAAACTCCTCTTTAAAATTCTCTTTTCCAATTAGATAATTTAGGATATGTAATCTTTTCTCTATCTTTTTTATATTATTTTCAATTTTTTCCCAATCTACAAAGAAATTGTAGGTTTTTATGGTTTCTAAGAGGCTGTTAATGATGTATTCAAAATTCATAAATATCCCTTAATTATTTTGATGGTTTCTTCGTTAATTCGTTATACAATTCTTTACAATTTCTTTTTTGCCATTTTATAAATCTCATCACATTTTTCATATAAATAAACTCTATTTTGATTATTACGTAATTCTTTTAATACTTCATAAGTTGCACCAATTACTTGCTTTCTTCCGTTATATCCCTTCTTTTGTGAGTATATTCTATCTTCAATGATTGCACGATGCCAGAAATAATATAATAATGCCCTCAAGTCATTGTTATTTACACTAAAATTAACATTATTGATTAGGTAATCATAAACATCTTTATCTATATTCATATCAAGTATTTTACATAGATGGCATAAGAATTTATTAATTTCCGTTGGATCTAAACAATCAACTAACCATTTCCAAGCATCATTGTCATAAACTACTTTTTTATTCCAATTTTTTTGTGAATACGTAATTTTTATTCTGTAATCTCCACATTCAACATCATATTTATTTTTCTTTTTTCTATGATAATAACATGTTCGAGTACCTTTATCAAATTCTATTATGATATTTCCAAAATTTCTATTCCAATTAGGAATTCCTGGGACTTTATCTGGCTCATCTGGATCCCATTCTGGATAGGGCTTATTCTCTTCAAATGGCTTTATTTGCATTAAATCACCTTAAAATTATTCAATAATTCATAATCAATAACTCATATATACCATCTTTTCTTTTATCTCCTTTGCAGTTAATCATCCTCTTAGCAACAACCTTTTTTATATTAAAGCCCTCATAAAGCTTTCCAAAGAAATCAACATTATAAGAGTTGCTTAACATCAACTTAGCCCCTCTTTTATCCAATTTTCTATAAAATTTTGCCAATCTAATTTGATCATCATCGTTAAAATCATACTTTGTATAGGATGTGAAGGAAGATGTTTTATTTAACGGCTTATATGGTGGATCGAAATAAACAAAGCTTTCAGCATCAACATACTCATCAACAATCTCAAAATCTCCACAGAGGATTTTAACGTTCTTTAATAATTTTGAAACATTTTTCAAATTTTGTTCATCAAAAATCTTTGGGTTTTTATACCTTCCATAAGGAACATTAAATTCTCCTTTTTTATTAACCCTATATAGCCCATTATAACATGTTTTATTTAAAAATATAAACTGTGCCACTCTTTTAACTTCATCACAATCATTCTTGTTTTTGTTAAAGTCATCTCTAACTTTATAATAAAATTCTTTCCTTTTTTCTTCATCCAATGATAAAAATTCATCCCTTAAGGATGATAACTCCTCAATTAATCTATCGACATCATTTTTAACAACTTTATAGCATAGCATCAAATCCTCGTTAATATCACTGATAATAACTTTTTTAAATTCGTATTTTTGTAAAAGGTAAAATAAAACTGCCCCTCCACCAACAAAGGGTTCTATATATTTTTTAATGTTTCCTTCCTTCAATTCTTTTGGTAAATTTTCTTCTATTTGACTTAAAATTTGTGTTTTTCCTCCAGCCCATTTTAAAAAAGGTTTAACTTCCATTTTATCCCAAAAAATTAGATTAACTGGCTTTAATCTTCCTTAAAACTTTAGATACATAACTTTCTATTCTCTCATTTATATTTTCTCTAAGCTCCTCAACCCTCTTAATATTTTCGCTACTTATATTTATCTCTTCCTCTATGTATGGGGTTTTCTCTAACACTTTTTTTCCAGCCAAGATATCAATATCTGTAAATGTCCCTAACAACTCTCTACCAGTTGCTAAAATCTCTTTCTCTATCCAATGAGCTTCCTTTGTTCCAAATACTGAAAATAATGGGAATTTGGTTATTACATTGGAGCCACTCATAATTAATGGGCTTATCATTGGAATTTTGTCAACCCAAACTCCAGTAATAATCTTAATCTTTGGGAAATTCAACCTAACAGAAGAAACCCAGTTCATATACTCTATTGTAGTTACTGATGGTTTGTTTTCATAAATAGTTCCTTTTTGTGGATTTAGAGAGTAGAAGGTAATTCTATTTAAATCCAACTCCTCAATTAAATTTAATAACTTCTCAATATCTTCCTCTTTTTCTCCTAATCCTAATATTATTGTTATCCCTGTCTTTAAACCCAATTCTTTAGCTTTTAATAAATTATCTTTAATCTTATCTAATGGCTTTCCTGGGCAAATCCAATCCCTATCTTTGCTTACAGTTTCAACAGCCCCTACAACTCCTTCAATTACATCCAAATTAATGTTGTCTAAATCAATAACTCCAACATTCAAATACTGCCTACATTTTTGAACATAAGCCACCATTTCAGCAATATCATTTATTTCTTTGGGTGTATAGCCATAACCACCAGAGATAAACTCTAATTTCCAACCAATTCTTTTCATTAAAATTGCCTCAGCTAAAACACTCTCCAATCTTCTTCTTGCCTTTCTTGGGTCTTTTATTTTGTTTTTCTGTGTAGCCATGTAGCAAAACTTACATGGCTGTTTTAGATTACAATACCAACCTAAAAAAAGAGCCCTCTCAAATGTAACTGTATTTCCGAAATGTTTTGTTGTTAATTTAAATGCCTTTCTTGCATTCTCCAATATTTCTTCAACCTTCATTTTCTCTCTCCCGATAGTCAATCTTCAAACTTCATTATTTAATAATGAACTTATAAGCTTTTGGCTTAAATAATAGAAAATTAATTATCTATTTGAAGATTGACTATTCTCAATATATTTCTCAATAACTTTTGGAGAAACTCTTGTTTGAATTCCTAATCTCTCTAATATTATGTTATTTAAAATAGCTTTTAATATCTCCTTACCTTCCTTTGATTCAGTAATCTCATTTAATTTTCTTGTAGTTGCTGGAGATTTTAATTTCTTTAAAACTTCTGCAATCTCTTCTTCTGTAATCCTTCCTTTTTTCTTTTGATATATTCCATCTGCAATCTCATACAACTTATTCATATCAAATGGCAAATATTCAGGGATTTTATTTAAAACTGTCTCATCTATTGATGCCAATAACCTCGCTATCTCAATATCTTCAGTATTTTCATCTATTTTTAATTTTTTCACTACGAACCATTTTTTATGCTTAGCCATAAACTCAATTTTATCTTCCACAATCTCACCAAAATAAAATTTTAGACTTAATTGAATGTTAAAAATGGATTATAAAATAAAAAAATAAACAAAAAAGATGGATGTTGAGATTTTACAGTTTATATAATAATCAATTTAAGACTTAGATGCGAAGGTTATCATTCTCTTTAATTAAGTCTCTATTAGGCAGTAACTAATTTCTTTAAGACAGGGTCTGTTACATCCTCTGGCTTTATTTCCTCAATATTTAAGATTTTTATTCTACTTCTTTTAACTTTGTATCTTCCTCCAAATTCAGAGTATAATATCTCTAAAGCATCTTCTGGTTTTAATGCTTTGTATTCCTTTCTAAAGTATAATGGGTCTTTACCTTTTTTGCTCATAATTCCAGTTATTCTAAATATCTTAGCCAAATTACCACCTCCTCATTCTTTACAAATCTTATAAATGTTTTGTGCAACACCTATCCATCTTAAGTAGGAATAGATAGATGCCTTTAATATAGAAATATCTTTAGCTTTAACATTTATCGTTATTATATTTTTATTTATTTCCATTGTGGCGGAGGATTTTATTTGAGAAGTTAAATGTTCCAAAAATATGGATTTATAGATAATTTCAGCCTCTTCCTCACTATCAAACTCCAATATTAACTCAAAAGAATTCATGAAAATCCCTTTATAAAAGGCTGTCAAACAACTTAATAGATTTTATTCTAATCAAAGGCCCTATTTTAACTCTCCCTTTATAAAATTGTATAGCAAATAGATATTTTGGGTCTTTTTCCAACCTCAATGTTATATCACTATCCTCATTAATATTTAAATGTTGGAATAAAAATTCATCATAAATTTCATAGTATTTTTGAAATTCCTCGTTATCTTTAAGTTCTCTACTTATTTTTATTCTTATTCCATCATCATTATATATTTTCTCTCCACAAATCTCTCTCTGTAATTTAACAGAGATAAAGCTTGATAGTCTTTTTTCATTTTCAACATCATAAACAACTAAAGTTCCAGGGTTAGCTTTAAACTCACCAATTAAAAGAACATGCTTATCAATTTCAAAAATCTCCTTTAATGAAAGCTTCCCTCTCTGAACATAGGGAATATTTAAAGTTCTCTCTAAATCTCTCGCAAAACTTCTTGTTCTTTGGGAGGGTTTTCTTGAAGTTGTTAGTATCATTTTATCTCGCCTTTACATGTTTAACTACTTTTGGTCTAAGTTTAACCAATATCTTATAACTGCAGTGAGGACATCTTGCTCTTTTTCCCAGCTCTTCAAGTTTTATTATCTTTTTACAGTTTAAACACTTGTATTCTACCATATACATCCCCAAAAATAAAAGTTATAAAAATTTATAAAATAATAATGCTAAATAATGAAAAGTTATTCTTCTTTTCTCTCAACAATTCTTCTAATTGCCTTCATAACAGCCTTTCCTGCACCTGTTTCTGGTGTGTATGCTCCTCCAGCTATCTTAGCTCCACACTTTCCACAAACCCATATTGATGTTGAAGCTCTCTTTAATTTTGGAAATCCACAGACAGGACATTTATATTTCTTTTTAGCTTTAATTTCAACATCTCTAACTCTAACTCTTATTTTTAAACCATATCTTGGTCCAAATCTTCCTGTTGGACCTACTTTCTTTGTGTGGCTGAACATACTCTCTCACCTCGTCTTTAATATCTATTTAATATCTATAAATTATTCACTGTATTTCTTAACAACCTTTGTTTGGACATTTCCTTTGGTTATTTTATTTAGATGAGCATAAAACTCCGCTTCAATACCACTTGGTATTTCAATTAATACAATTAGAGAACCATCTGGCTGCCATTCTTCCTGCTTAACAGCTCCAAATTGGTATAAAGCATTATATGCCTTAGAAGCGAATTCTGCTGGGATTTTAACAGCGATATCTCTCTTTTCAAATCTAATAGGTAGAACTTTTTTAAGCTTTTTAACAATTTCAGGGACTTGTTCTTCAGCACTTTTATAAATGTCTATGTTAATTCTTAACTCTTCCATTGCCTTTTCAATTCTATGCGGTGGATGTGGAGTATCTGTTTGAGGGTTTATTGTGTTTCTACTAATTATGGTTATAATTTGCCTCTTTTTTTGTTCTCTAATTTCTTCTCTCTGCTTAGCAGTTAATTGAACTTGACCTTTTAATATAATTTTTTTAGCAATTTCTTTAACATCTGTTGTTCCAAATATTTTTGATAGTAACTCTTCAGGGGCTTTCTCCCCTTTACTTGCATCTCTAAATACAACTTCAATAGCTAAAAGCTCATCAAAATCTACATTTTGCCCTTCTTTAAGCTTAGCCGCTAAATATGGGTCAACTAAAATTTCAAATTTTTCGCCATGGGATGTATATCTTGCTATTACTGCCTCTTCTAAGGACACCATAATATCCCTCCCCACATTATATAAATGTTTCGGCTAAGGGTTTTGAATTTATAAAAATTACTTTAGTGAGAGTGAGTAGGATACTCCCAAATAATATTAATACTCTAAAAATAATTTAAAATAGTTGGATTTAAAAATTTTACTATAATTTATTCTTCTTGTTTTTCTTTAGTTTCTTCTCTATTCTCTTCCTCTTTCTTATTTTCTTCATTTAATTTCTTTTTAACTTTTTCTATAAGTTTTTTTATCTCTTCCACAGGAATTTTTTTAAATTGTGCGTCTTTAACCGTTATGATACAAACATCAACATTTTCAGGTTTTATGTCTTCGTTTGCTTTTGTTAAAGCAGTTATAGCTAATTCCAAACCTTCATCTAATGTTATATCATCTCTATACTCTTTCTCCAATAATTCCATAACTACGGGTCTTCCACTACCTATTGCTGTTGCTTTATATTCAATTAAAGCCCCACTTGGGTCTGTTTCAAATAATCTTGCTTCATTTTTGTCTATTCCAGCAATTAATAATGAAACTCCAAACGGTCTAACTCCACCATGTTGAGTATAAGCTTGTTTAATATCACAAATCTTTTTAGCCAGCATTTCAATTGATATTTCCTCTCCATAAGTTAATCTGTAAATTTGGGCTTCTAATCTCGCTCTATCTATTAAAACTCTCGCATCAGCTACCAATCCAGAGGTAGCAGCAGCAACGTGGTCGTCAATTTGGAATATCTTTTCTATTGACCTGATTTTTACGAGTTTGCTTGTTATTCTTCTATCTACCGCTAAAACTACACCATCTTTACAGGCAATACCTATCGCTGTTGTCCCTCTTCTCACTGCCTCTCTTGCATACTCTACTTGATATAATCTACCTTCTGGGCTAAACACTGTAATAGCCCTATCATAAGCACTTGGAGGTACCATTTGCATAAAATATCACCATTATAAGTATTTTAAAGTAGTTAAATAATTAGCTTAATGTTTTTAACTAATTCATCTCATTATAATATCTTATTATTTTTATTCTTTTCTTTTTTATTTTTATTTTTATAGTCTTATTTTATATGGTTGTGTTAAGTATTGACATAACCATAAATTATATATATGAGATATAGGATTATAATAAAAGTGGTGATATGGAATGAAGAAGGTTGTTATATCTGATGAAGCTAAGAAATTCATCTTAGATAAGTTAAAGAAAGCTAATCAGGATAAAGTAGTTATATACTTTGAAGGATTTGCTTGAGGAGGTCCTAAGTTTGGAATAGCTATCGCCCACCCCAACGAAAATGATAAATTAATTTACGATAATGAATTTAAAGTTTATATTGACCCCATAGCAGATCAATGGCTTGATGAAGTTAATATCTCATTGAGAAGGTCAATATTTGGAAAGTATCTTAAGATAGAAGGTAGTAGTGAGTGCTAACCGGGAACCCAATTTTGGGACCGGTTAGCTTCTATTATTGTGTGGATTTATCTGTTTTTTCAGAAATAAATTAAATTTATTTAATTATTCTTGCATCACCTATACATCCTCCCTCTTTTTCATTAAAGACAAATACTGGGTTTAAATCAAGCTCTTTAATCTCTTTGTGAATATCCATAAATACTCCAATCTTTATTAGGGTATCAACAATAAAGTTAATATCTCTCTTAGGTCTTCCTCTAACGCCTTCTAAGACTTTATAGGATTTCAATTCCCTCAACATCTCATGAGCAAAGTCCCTTGTTATTGGCGAAATGCCAAAAGATACATCTTTTAAAACCTCAACAAATACTCCTCCTAACCCAACCATAACTACAGAGCCAAAAATATCATCCCTCTTAGCCCCTATTATAATTTCCATCATATCTTTCTCAATGAACTCTTCAACTAACACTCCCTCTATAATTAAATTATCAATGCCCATTCTTTTTGCATATTCCTTAGCATTTTCAATTAATTTTTTAAATGCCTCTTTAGGATTTTTTGGATTTATTATAACTCCTCCTGCCTCCGTTTTATGTATTATTTGTGGTGAGACAATTTTCATTACGCATTTACCTAATTTTTTGCAATATTCTAAAGCTTCATCTTCATTTTTAGCTAAATAGCCCTTAGGAACTGGAAGACCATAAATGCTTAATAATTTTTTAGCAGTGTATTCATTTGGATTTGATAATAATTCTTTAATAATTTCTTTATTTTCTTCAGTAATTTTTATGAACTCTTCTTTAATATTTTCTAAGTATTCATCATAATCTTCCTTAACTTTCATTAAGCTATATTTATAGAGATGAGATAGGGCTTTGACACCATTTTCTGGAGTTATGTATGCAGGGATTCCATTCTTCCTTAAATAACTTTTAGCTCCTTTAACTGAAACTCCTCCAACAAATGAAGTAATTAACGGTTTATTTTTAAATTCTTTATGGGAATTTTTAACTTCTATAATAGATTTAGCAACTTCTAATGGTTTTGTCATCTCTTGTGGAGTTAAGATAACTAAAAGCCCCTTAACATTGCTATCTTCAGCTAAAACTTCTATAACCTTTTTATATCTCTCTGGTGTGGCATCTCCTATAATATCCAATGGATTTGATATATTGGCAGTTGGTGGCAGAATATTTTTAAGCTTTTCTATTGTTGATTTTTCAAAGTTAGATAGCTTCATGTTATAATCAACACAGCTATCAGCTGCTAAAACTCCAAATCCTCCTGCATTTGTTATTATTCCAATTTCATTTGAGCTTATTGTTGGCTGTGTTGAGAATAAATGGATTAAATCAACTAACTCCTCAAACGTATATGCCCTAATTATCCCAGCTTCTTTAAACGCTGCCTCATAGATAACATCTTCTCCAGCTAAAGAGCCAGTGTGGGATTTTGCCGCTTTCTTTCCTACTTCAGTTCTTCCAGATTTTAGGGCAATTATTGGCTTTTTCTTAGATAATTTTTTAGCTACTTTTAAAAATCTCTTATCCTTTAATCCTTCTATGTATAAAACAACTATCTTAGTATCTTCATCATCTAAAAAATACTCTAATAAATCACTTTCCTGAATATCAGCTTTATTTCCAATGCTAACAACTTTAGAAAAGCCAATATTCAATAAAGGGGCTATGTCTAATATGGCATTTAAAACAGCCCCACTTTGTGAGATTATTGAAACTCCTCCTTTTGGAGGAAATACCTTCGCAAATGTGGCATTTAAGTTTATATGGGTGTTCATTATACCTAAACAATTAGGCCCTATAATTCTTATGTTGTATCTTTTTGCTATTTCTTTAATTTTATTTTCCAACTCATAATTTCCTACTTCTGAAAAGCCAGCTGTAATAATTACAGCCCCTTTAACCCCTTTTTTTCCACATTCTTCCAATACCTTAGGAACAACAATATTTGGAACTACTATAACTGCCAAATCTATGTCATCCTCAACGTCCAAAACTGATTTATAGCATTTTATTCCGAATATTTCATCATATTTTGGATTTATGGGATAGATTTTTCCATTAAAGTCTTTTAAATTTTTCATTATTGCATATCCAACCTTTCCTTCAGTTTTTGAAGCTCCAATAATAGCAACTGATTTTGGATAGGAAATATATTTAAGCTCATAATCCCTCCCCCACATTTTTCAGAGAAAAATTTTTATAGTGATTTTTAATATTCTAATTATTATCTCTTTTAACATTTATATACTCTCACCTCCTAAACAAATAACGATTATGGAGGTGAGATTTTATGAGATTAAAAGCTATAAAAATAACAAGTAGAGATGGGGAAACATTCTTTAAATGTCCAAGATGTGGAAAAATTTTCAGATATTCAAAAGATTACACAAGACATGTAAATAAAGCTCACGGCCATCTCTTTAAAAAAGAATAAAGTTATTCTTTATAAATAAGATTTCCATCTTCATTTTCCACTATTTTTGGATGTAACTTTAGAAAAGATTTTATTGCTGGTGGTATATTCCATTCAACACCATGAACAAGTTTATCCCAATTTTCAACAAACCTCTTTTTCCCTAAAACCTCATCCAACTTTCCTCTCAATTTTTCAATAACTATTTTATCCTTGGTAAAGCTTTTTATCCTATAAGCCCCTCTTTTTGTTTTGGAGTAAAAAATCTTATCCTCATCATAGTAATTTTTTGCTATCTCTAACAACTCTCTCCAGACCTCTTTAGGTCTCACACTATCACCAAATTAAGATTTAACTAATTACTATTAAAGTATTGTAGGTGATTATATGTATTTTTTGATTCAGCAGAGAAAGGAAGAAAGTGAAAAAAATTTGAAAGAAAAATTAAAAAGATATAGAAAAAAATTAAGAGACAGCAGAATTAAAGAAAAGCTAAAAGAAATGCCATTAAACATGAATAAATACTTAACTGATGCTTATACAGGAGGAATTATTAAAAAATATCCAGAGGATTTTATTGTTGAAGAGATAACTCCAGAAGGAATTATTTTAGAAGTTGGAAAGAGTATAGAATTTAAAGATGAAGAAAATTGGAAGGGAAATTATATACACTTCACATTAGAGAAGAGGAATTGGACAACTTTAGATGCCATTAGAGAAATAGCAAACAGAGTAGGAAAGCAGAGAAAGCATTTTGGATTTGCTGGCAATAAGGATAAATATGCCGTAACTACTCAAAGAGTGGGCTGTTTTAATGTAAAGTTAGAAGATTTAATGAAAGTTAAGATTAAAGGCATAATATTGAGAGATTTCCAAAAAACAAATAGAAAAATAAGGTTGGGGGATTTGTGGGGGAATAGATTTACTATAAGAGTTAGAGAGCCTGAGCTTAAAGGAAAAGAATTGGAAGAAGCTTTAAATAAGTTATGTAAGCTAAAATACTTCTTAAATTACTATGGTGTTCAAAGGTTTGGAACTACAAGGCCAATAACTCACATAGTTGGGAGGTTTATTATAGAGAGAGACTGGGAGGGAGCTTTCCATGCATATTGTGGAACTCCCCTTCCTTACGATGACAAAAAATCAAAGTTGGCAAGGGAGTTGGTGGATGAAGAGAATTTTAAAGAGGCGTATAAAAAATTCCCAAAGGCTTTCTTTTATGAAAGAAGGATGATTAAAGCTTATATAGAAACTGGGAGCTATCAAAAGGCATTTATGATTCTTCCACCATACTTAAGGTGCATGTTTATAAATGCTTATCAATCCTATTTATTCAATGAGATAATCAATAGAAGGTTTGAGTATGGCTTTGAACCTATGGAAGGGGATATTTTAATTGATAATGTGCCGAGTGGGGCATTGTTTGGATATAAAACAAGGTTTGCATCTGGAATACAAGGAGAGATTGAGAGAGAGATTTATGAGAGAGAAAATCTAAGTCCAGAGGATTTCAAGATTGGTGAGTTTGGTTCATTTATTGGAGATAGAAGGGCGATGATTGGAAAAATATACAATATGAAATATTGGATTGAAGATGACAGCTATGTTTTGCAGTTTTGTTTAAAAAAAGGAAATTATGCAACCTCTGTTTTGAGGGAGTTTATAGAAAAGAAGGATTAAAAGATTCAGTAAGAAGTTTTAGGAAAATAATAAAAATAATAAAAGGAAAAATTATTGTGGGATTTAAATATCTCTTAAAAAATTAGGAAAATAAAAAAATAAGCCCCCAATGGTGTTGCCATGGTTAATGAATATAAAGCACACTCTTCATTCATACTTAAGGTTGTCATTACACTTATTGGTTATTGGATTGCTTCGATATTAGCAATTATTATTTATTCAATGTTTTTTAAAATAGAGACTAACACCTTTTTATTGTGTTTATTACTTCCAACGCCCATAATCTGGTTCAATATTTTAATTGGAATGGGTTTAACCTATAGATGTATGGAAAACTTAACCATTTATGATAAGCATAAACTCTGGTGTGTATTTGTCAGAGATTTAACACTAACAATATTGGCTACAATATTAGCAACATTAACCACAATGGAATTATATCAAATAGAACACCCATTAAAACCAATCGAATTCGTATTCATTGTAGGATTAGTTTTAATCGTAGGATTTACAATAATAACAACCTTAATTATCAAATACCTAAAAATCATAAAAAATCTAAAGAAAATAAGTAAAAATTAATTTGCATCCTTCATATCTTTCTCAAACTTGCTAAAATAATAGTAAAATATTGCCATAACTCCACATATAAAAACAAGTATTGCTATAACTCCAATAATCAATGGATTAAGTTCCATACTCATCAACCTCTATTTTTTACTCATACTTATTTGATGTATTTAAAATAATTTTTGGTTATGAAATTGTATTTTTAGGGGCTACAACTTACAAACTGCTTCTGGAGTTGTATCCTTTAGTGTAGGAACGACTTTGATAATAGTAGATACAGTAGCAATATTTTTTACTGTTTGGGTATTTTCAGCCATATTATACGATATTTACAAAAAATTAAAATAAGTTAATCCTCTATCATCTTTCTACCACCTAATTTAAAATACCAGATATATAATCCTACTACAAAACTTATGATAACTGCAAAAGAAAGTATTGAAACTAATAAAAATAAGCTTTCTCCTTCCATATTATTACCTCATTATTTCTTAATTTTAATGAAATCACCTAATGTAAATCCATCTTCATCTCTACCACCATAATATGAAGTTTCTTCCCCAATACTTTCAGTTAAGCTTATTTTTAACTCTTTCTCTAATATTTTAATTTCTTTTTCATTTGGTTCTAACTCATACCTTTCAAATTTTTGTAAAGTACTTGCTTTCATTTTAAGTTTTTTAGCAAGTTCTTCTATTGATAAACCTCTCTTTTCTCTTGCTTCTCTAATAACATCCCCATAATCCTCTCTTAACATTGGTAAAGTATCAAATATATCTCTTCTTCTTTTAATAGGCTTTTTAACTTGTTTATTAGTAGTTATTGTTCCTTTTCCTATTATAGTTTTTTTACCTAATCTTGAATATGTTTTTGGACTTTTGCCAAATTTAGCACACTCTTTACAGACATTCATTTCAGAGCCTTCAATAATTACCTTGTAAAGCTTATCTGTAAGCTTTCCGCATAACTCACACATTTGCATAATACTATCCCTCAAAAATTTAATAACATTTATATACTTTGGATAACATTAGTTTATATTGTTGGGTATAAATAACTAACTGGTGAAAATATGGAAAGGGAAAAATTAATAAAAAAGCTTCTTCATACTTTACATCATACAGAGGAGCATTTTGAAGCTATACTAAACCAATTAAAAGAACTTGGCTTAGAAACTAAGGATTACGAAGAGCTATACAACAAATTAAAAGAATTAAATGAGAAGGTTAAAAAAGAGTTATAAATTTTTAATACTTTTTTATTATAAATTTAACTGCCAAACCAATTAATATCCATCCATACATTGAGATTGGTATAGTTATTAAAGGGCTGTAGTAAAAGCTTCCTTCTGCGCATTCGGGAACGATAAATTTAATATAGACAAATAAAGGCAGTGCTAAGATATTAAATAACCAATTCGGAATTTTAAATTGTAAGAATGGGACTATCAACCCAAATATTGCCAAGAATAACAAAAACTTATCTTTTCTAAGAATCCATAATGTAGCTAAAATTATCCCTAAAATTAAGATTGAGATAGCAATAAACCATTTCATAACCTTATTGTTATATTCCCAAATCTCTTCCTGCATTTTCCAATACTCTTCACTTTGGATATATGCCAAAGTTTCATTATATTTTAGATTTTGAGATTTTAATTCATGCTGTTTCTCTATCAATTGTTTTAGTTTCTCTTTATATTCTTCAATCCTCTCATCGTTTGGATTTTTACTCTCTAATTCTTTTAATTTTACAGTAAGTTCATTAATTTCTTTGCTGTAATTTGAGATATTGTCATCTATAGCATTTACTAATGATAAATTAGAAAATACAATTAAAAGTATTAAAAAAGCTAATTTTTTCATTTCTTCACCAAATATTATCTTATCTGAGGATTATTCCAGCTATATAGCCACATATTGTTGAGAATATAACAACTAAACCCAAATATGTTAAAGCCTTCGTCTTTCCTAAGACTTTTGAGATGGTTAAGACTGTTGGAATACTCAAACTTGGTCCAGCTAACAGCAGAGCCATTGCCGGCCCTACACCCATACCAAGCTCCATCAATGCCTTTATAATTGGCACTTCTGTTAATGTGGCGAAATACATCAAAGCTCCAATAAATGAGGCAATAAAGTTGGCAGTTATGGAGTTTCCTCCTACATAGGTTGCTATATAACTTGGTGGGATAATTGCCTTAATAGCTCCAGCTATGGCAACTCCAATAATTAGCAGTGGAAAGACAATCTTTAGCAGTGTAAAGCTCTCTCTGAGCCAGTTCTTAATCTCCTCATCTTTAAACCAGATTTTTGTTGTTACAGCCAAGATAATCCCAAGTATTATAAATAGCAGATGCTTTAATAAAAATCCATCGTATAGAGGCATTGATAACGTTGGAAACAGCTTGGGTGAGGCGGTAATTACCAACAACATGATAAACTGCAGAGCAAAGAATGTTATTGTTTGATATAGAGGCCTATCTGATATTTTATCTGCCTTTGGGACTCTTAAAGCTCTCTTTTTCTCATGGCTTTTAAATATTATCTCCATTGATAAACCAATAAGTATTGAGACTACTACTGCAAACACAGCCCTTAAAAATCCAATGTCCCATCCAAG
Organism: Methanocaldococcus jannaschii DSM 2661; assembly: GCF_000091665.1. Taxonomy (NCBI): domain Archaea; kingdom Methanobacteriati; phylum Methanobacteriota; class Methanococci; order Methanococcales; family Methanocaldococcaceae; genus Methanocaldococcus; species Methanocaldococcus jannaschii. The sequence continues at coordinate 516,921 of NC_000909.1, read as the reverse complement.
CAATGCCGCTGAGTAAAATATAGCCAAAACATTTATTGCTGGCCCAGAGAACAAGAATGTTGTTGCTGGCCCTATTCCAGCTCCTCTTTTGTAAATACTGGCAAATAATGGAAGGATAGTGCAAGAACAGACAGCTAATAAGCTACCACTAACAGCAGCTACAGTATAGGATATGTATTTTGGTGTGTTTGAACCGAAATATTTTATAATAAAGTTCTTGTTAATCATTGAAGCAATGCCTCCAGCCATTAAGAAAGCCATCAATAAGGCTAAGACTCTATTTACATTTAAATAATCGATGATTGTGTTTATCATAACATTAATAATGTTCATTATAAAGCTCATAACATCCATTTTCATCCCCTCCTAATTCTCCTTCTTCCTTTTAATGAAGTATAATCATGAACCATCTTTTCTCCACAATCTGGGCAGTTTGGAAGCTCTACCTCAGAAGCCATGCACGGGCAAACATCTACCTTATATCTCAACCTCTTTCCACACTTTGGACAGATTAAGTTCCAAACAATCATATTTTCACCACATAATCTATAAATTTGAGTTAATTAATCAAAATATTTATAAAAATAAATATAGGGTTATTCCTTATTGTCTCCACAGGTGCAAACAACTTCTCCTTTCTTAACCAATGTATGAGTTCCAAATACAATTGGAATCTCCAACTCTTCCATCAACTTCTTACAGATTTCATCAAAGTTTATGTATGGGCATTCTGGCTGTAAGAAGGTGCAGTTTGCTATATGAATAGCTTCAGCTCCAGCAGCAGTTTTTAATAGCTTTACTCTCATTGGAAATCTCCTTCCAGGACAACCCCCACAGGTTGTAAATGCAACTAACTCAACATCTTTGTATCTTTCAAAAGCTCCACTCTTCTCATTTATTGCTTTAAAGCAAGATACGCATGCCTCTTTCCCAGGACATCCCATTTCAACCATTTTTTGACATGCGATAATTGCCACTTTCATTATTTCCCCTCTAAGTAACTTTTTAACTCTTCCTTAATTTCCTCAACAGAGGGAATTTTTCCTTCAAAGACAATTACATCGTCAAATGCTACTCCAGGTGTAACAAAAACCCATTCAGCTATCTCATTGACATCTGTAACTTTAACAATCTCTGCATCTATGCCAAGTTCTTCTACTGCTTTTTTAACGTTCTCGTATGTTTGGTTACATTTTGGACAGCCCGTTCCGAATATCCTTATCACTACCATAACCCTCACCAATTAGTGTCTTTCAAAATTAATAAATTTATTAAGGAAAATTTGAACACCTTCCTAAAGGAAGGCGTTCATTAATACCTTAAGGTATTACAAAATGTTTTGAAAGACACTAAATATTATTGGGTTTTAAAAGTAATATTTATAGTTTTCGATTAATTGATATATTTTAATATTTTTAAAAAGAATTCAAATATTTGGATAATATTTCAGTAAATTTTATATATTTTCTCGCATAAGCGTTGTAATATTGAAGAATGACGAAAATTTTAAAGGTGAAATTAATGAAAATAGCTCTACCTATAGATAACAATCGGCTATCTCCACACTTTGGAAGGTGTGAAAAATTCATGATTGTAGAGATTGAAAATGGAGAGATAAAAAATAAAGAGATCATTGAAAACACTGCAAGAAATGGCATGCATGGAGTTGGAACTACATCAGCCTCATTAATTGCAAATATGGGTGTAAATGCCATAATAGTCCAAAATATAGGACCTAAGGCATACAGTGTTTTTAAACAGCTTGGCATTGATGTTTATAAAGCTAATACAACATCTATTGATGAATGCATAAAGCTATTTTTAGAAGGAAAATTAGAAAAATTTGAGTGAGATGATGATTGTTGCAGTAACTGGTGGTAAAGGAGGGACTGGAAAATCTACCTTGTCAGCAAACCTCTTTTTTTATTTTATTGAGAATTATAAAACTGCTTTAATAGATTGTGATGTTGAGACGCCAAATCTTCCCTACTTAACAGGTTGTGAGGATTTATTCTTAGCAAGAGAAGTTTTTATTGAAGTTCCAAATATAGAGGAGGGTAAAACTTACAACTATAATAATGTATGTAAAGAAGGAGCTTTATTAAAAGTTGGAGATAAATTAATATTTATTGAGGATTTATGCAGTGGCTGTAAAGCTTGTGGAATAAATAGCAATATAACATTTAAAAAGAAGAGCATTGGAAAGATTTACGAGAAAAAATTTGATAATGGATATCTAATTGTAGGAAAATCAAACTTGGGAGAGAGAAAGACAGCAAAAATCGTAACTGAAACAAAGAAATATGGTTTATCAAAAAACTGCGAAATTAACATTGTAGATACTGCCGCAGGAACTCACTGTAACGTTGTGAGAGCATTAATTAACGCAGATAAAGTCCTTATAGTTACAGAGCCAACACCTTTTGGTGTTTCAGATGCAAAGAGGATAATCAAGGTTGTGGAAAAGCTAAATATTCCATACAAGATTGTTTTGAATAGATATGGAATCAGTGATTTAAAAATTGGTTATAACTTCAAAATTCCTTATGATAAGAGAATAGTTGAATGCTACTGCAAAGGAGAGAGTTTTTTAAAATATAATGATTTGAGAAATTATATAGAAGAGATTGCAAATTGGATTATTTGGGGATAATAATGAAGATAGCAATTATCTCAGGGAAAGGAGGAGTAGGAAAATCTTCTATTTCAACATCCTTAGCTAAGCTGTTTTCAAAAGAGTTTAATATTGTAGCATTAGATTGTGATGTTGATGCACCAAACTTTAACTTAATGTTTGATGTTAAAGATAAAAAATTGTTGGAAGTTATCTATCGTGAGATATATGAGATAAATGATGACTGCATAAGATGTGGAAAATGCTTAGATGTCTGTCAATTTGACGCTATAGGGGATTTTAAGATAAATCCAATACTGTGTGAAGGTTGTGGAGCTTGTGAGCTAATCTGTGAATTTGATGCAATAGAGCCAATTAAACGTGAAAGTGGTTATATCTACGAAGGTTTTGTTGGCTTTCCGTTAATTTGGGGAGAGTTAGAGGTTGGTGAGAGTGGAAGTGGAAAGATTATTGAGCATATAAAAAACCATGCCAAAAAATATAAAGCAGAGTTGGGGATTATAGATGGCCCTCCAGGAGTTGGATGTCCATTAATCTCAACGGTTAAAGATGTTGATTTAGCTTTATGTATAGTTGAGCCAACAAAATCAAGTGTTAATGATTGTTTAAGATTAATAGAAACACTAAATTTCTTTAATGTTGAATATTTAATTGTTGAGAATAAAAAGGGCATGAATAACATTAACTACCCATTCAAAATATTCCATTCAATTCCTTTTGATTTTGATGTTCCAAAATTGATTGCAAATAAGATTTTGCTTTGTGATAGTAATAGCAAAGTATCAGAATCAATAAAAGAGCTTTATGAAAAATTAAAAGAATTTATTTAGCTATTTTTTCTTTTAACAACTAAAACTGGTTTGTTTGATTTTTTAATGACATTTTCAGTAACTGAACCAAGTAATATCTCTTTTAAGTTTGTTTTTCCATGAGAACCCATTATAATTATATCTACTCCCTCATCTTCAGCTATTTTAACAATTTCTTCATGAGGAATTCCTACAACAATAATATCCTTAACTTTAAATCCAACATCTTCAAGTTCTTTTTTGATATTTTCCATTTTATTTTTAGCTTCTTCAGTAAGTTTATTCTTTAGCTCATTTTCAAACTCCTCAACTGATTTATTCAAACCTGCAACACCTAAGAGTAGAGAGAATATATCTCTCTTTTTGATTTCTCTTTCATCTATAACATGCAGTAAAATAACTTCTTCCGCCTTAAGAGTTTTAAACGCCTTAACATGCTTTAATGCAATCTCAGCAGTTTCAGAGAAGTCAGTTGGATAAAGAATCTTTTTATACATAACACTCACCCTTTTATTAATGACCTTTAAACACTTCTCCAGTATAAACTTTGTTTGTTGTTTTTATTAAAGTTATCGCCCAGAAGAAGAATAACAACCAGTATAATCCAAAGCCTATGTAATCGATTATACTAAATTTGAATATTTTATAAACTAAATGTGATGATGCAACATAAGCTCCCAATGGGAAGATGAATGCCCACCATGACATTGCATAAGGAAGTTTTAGCTTTTTAACATAGTAGAGAGTCATTATTATAGCCATCAAACTCCACCATAATCCAAACCCCCAGAATATGAAGGAGAAGATATAAAACGGCTCTTTTATTGTTATGAATGGGGAGTTATTAACCATGTTTATTAAGGCAACAATTCCAGCCCCTATTGGCCCCAAGTTAATCCATACTGTTGGAGCCATTGCTGAGGGTAGAGGATGATGCAGTATAAACCTATAAATTACCACTGCTAATAAAGCTAAATATAAGAAAAATCCAGCCCCCCAACCGAAGTAGTTAATAAGAACTGTTAATTCATGCCAAACTCCAGTTAAATGAGGCATTATCAAACTCCCGGCAATTGGAATAACTATCAAACCAACAGGTGGAATATACCAACCCGGATTAACATGGTCTAACTTTATACTTTCAGACTTAAACATATAAAACGGAACTATCAAACTGAATAAAAACATGCCAATAGCACCAAGAGTCCAAAATACTCCACCCCAAAACATATTATGCCCTATATTTATAAAGTCAGCTCCTAAAACTAAACAACTAACTGCAATGGTTGGATAAAAGGCACTCAAAACTGGATGCTTTAAATCAGCTAAAGCATTATCTTTGAACATAATCCATCTTAAAACCCAGGGAACTAAGAATATAAAGAACAACAAAACATTGAAATAAAACAATCCAACTGCAACATCTTTTAAAATTGGCAAATAAGATGAATATAGTAAGCTATCAACTGCTAAGATTCCAGTTCCCATCACTGCAGCAAACCATGAAGGGACGAAGTTTTTAATTATGTCTAATTTTGATTCACACGCCTCTAACATGCTCTCCCTCTTTTAAAATATCCACTTATGGGTAAAATAAAATACACAACAAATATTTATAGTTTTCGATTAATTGATGTATTTTAATGTTTTTAAAAAAGATTTAAATATTTAAATGAAAATTATCCCTTCTAAAACAGCCTCTTTGTGTATGTTTAATGCTTTTTGCTTTCTACAATCTCCTCTAAAAATTTTTATCTTCCCAGCAACGCATGGATATCTTTGAATTAGCATGGCAGATTTTTTGGCAAATTCTTCAATATCATTAACCTCCATTCCCTTCATCAGCTTAGCCATAAATAAGGTTGAACCGCAGATAGATGTTCTTAAAACCTCCACATCTATAACTTTGTTGTCTTTAACATAAACCTTAACCTTTGGAGTTCCAAATTCTTCTAAAAATTCTTTTAATTTTGGATATTTATCTATCAAGCTTCCAACCTCATTTTCATCCAACAAACACATCTCTTCTGGACATATAGCATCAAACTTCTTTAGCTCCTTCTTCTCTCCCTCTCCACTCCACGTAGCAACGATTATGGCAATATCTTTATTCAATCTCCTTGCCTCATAGCAGAGATAATAGGTGTTGTCTGGATGTTGAGTATAAAGCAATAAAATATCAGCCTCTTTAATTTTTTCCAACAACTCATCTGGAAACTCTATATCATCAACTATCAAATCATCTGGTTTGTTGATTTTATAGATTCCAATGAATTTATTTTTCTTTCCAAAGGAGTTTATTGTTCCTTTAATCCTGTATCCATAAGCTCCATCAGTTACTACCAATATTTTTGCCATTGTTATCTCCTTTACTCTTAGAGTTTCTTTTAGATAACAGATAGTAAATTATTGCTCCAATTATCCCTAAAAACCAGACAACCAATATCCATAAGATTTTTTCAAGAGTATCTAAAGCATCCCTCTTTAAAATATCCACAATGGTAATAATAATTATTATAAAAACTGCTATTCCAATAACAAAAAACAATCCCATAAAGAAAAATCCAAAAATTGGAAATCCAACCATTCCAAAACCTATTGGACAAGGCCACATAAATATCCCTTAGTTATTCAAATGAGACAAATCCTATTCAAGGATGACATTCTTCTCAATCTCACAGCTTATAGAGTTGCTTATTAAACATTTTTTTGAGCCTTCTAAAACTAATTTCTTTAATTTCTCTTTGTCTATGTCTCCATCAACTTTTACATAGATGTTTATAATTACCTTCTTTATCTTTCCTTCTTCAAAGGATTTCTCAACCTTTCCATCTACTTTTATCTCAGCATCTATGTTGTTAGCTTTTAATGTATTACCAACAGCTATGCAAACACATCCACAAAGCCCAGCTAAAAACAAATCCATTGGGGATATTTTTTCCTTTATTGCCCCTTTTCCTCCTCTTGAATGGATTTTTAAACCTTTAACATTTAGTAGGGCTTCAAACATATCCAAATATTCAGCAGAAACTTCTTTATTCTCATCCTTGCTTACAATTATATCAACAATTCTTGCTATAAACTCCTTTCTTTCATTTTCAGGAATATATTGCAAAAACTTCTCTAAAGCTAAAGGCATCATCTTTGGCATCATTTTAGGAGCCATTTCTTTAGCAATGTCTGAATTCATCATCTCCATAATCATCTCTGGATTCATATCCCCACCTCATTATTTTCCGCTTATGAGTAAAAATATATTAGGTAATATTTATACCTTTCGATTAATTAATACATTTTAATATTTTTAAAAAAGATTTAAATATATCGATAAATTTTAAAATAAAATAAAGAAGTTTATTCATTTTTCATCATCAGAATTATATTTTTTATGCGTCAGATGTTTTTCAACAGCTAAACCTCTAAAAAAACACTCCCTTGCTTCCTCATACCTCCCCAAAATTCTCAGAGCTAAAGCTTTATTAAACCATGCATCTCTATAAAATGGGTTTAATTCTATTGCTTTGTTAAAATACTCTAAGGCTTTTTCTACATCTCCTTTATTTCCAACTTCTACACCTTTTTTATAATAATACTCTGCCTTTTTAATATTTTCATCCATATTAACACCCTAAAAATTAAAAATAAAAAATAAAAGATTTTAGCTGTTAGTTTTTTCAATAAACTTCTCGTGCAATTTTCTAACACAATTCAACAAATCCTTTTCATCAATAACAAATGATATATTCACTTCTGATGAACCTTGAGCTATCATCTTTATATTTGCCCCGCTTTCAGAAACAGCAGTGAATATCTTTCCAGCTATGCCTTTAGCTCCTCTCATTCCAGCCCCTACAACTGAAATAACACAAACATCTTTATCAACACTCACATCCCTAATTAAGTTATTGTTTAAAAAGCTCTTCTTTCCAAAATCCCCAAACTCTCTCTTTAATGCTTTTAATGCTTTATCAACATCCTCCTCACTTACAACGAGGGATATATTTGTTTCAGAGGAACCTTGGCTTATTAAAATTACATTAACTTCCTCTTCTCCTAAAGCTTTGAATATCCTTGCCGCTGTTCCACTAACTCCAACCATCCCAGCTCCAAATATGTTTATTAAAGCGACATTTTTTATTGTTGATATAGCTTTAACTATGCTATCACTCATCTCCATATCGTTGGTTATTAAAGTTCCTTCACTCTCTGGCTCAAATGTATTCTTTACCAATATTGGAATGCCCTTCTCCATAGCTGGCTCTATAGTTCTTGGATGCAAAACCTTAGCTCCAAAGTATGCTAATTCCATAGCCTCTATGTAACTAAGTTTTGGAATTCTTCTTGCAGTAGGAACTAATCTTGGGTCTGTTGTATAAACTCCAGAAACATCTGTCCAAATTTCAATAATATCTGCATCTAAGCCATAACCAATTAAAGCGGCTGAGTAATCACTTCCGCCTCTTCCTAAGGTTGTTATATAACCCTCTTCAGTGGTTCCTATAAATCCTGTAACCACTGGAATAATGCCCTCTTTTAATAATGGTAACAATCTCTCTTTAACCTCTAATCTTTTAACTCTTGCACTTCCAAAGTTGTTATCCGTTATTATTCCTGCTTCTCCTCCTTCTAAAGCAATAGACTTTTCTCCTAAATCTCTAATAGCTCCACTTAATATTGGTGAGGACAACCTCTCTCCAAATGATAATATATAGTCTCTTGACTTTGGTGTAAGCTCCCCTAAGTATGCTACACCAATTAAAACCTTCTCTAATTCTTCAATCCTGCTGTCAATTATTTTTTTTACTTCTTCTTTAATTTCTTCTGATTTTATAGCTTCTTCTATAGCTTTGTAGTGTTTCTCTCTAATAAATTTTATAAAATCTCCTACTTTTGCGATATCTCTAACATCTAAAGCTTGCTGAGATATCTCCACCAATGCGTTAGTTACTTCACTCATTGCTGAAACTACAACAACCACATCATCATCCTCTTTTTTTCTCTTTGTTACTATTTTCGCCACATGCCTAATTCTTTCTCCAGAACCTACAGAAGTTCCTCCAAACTTCATTACTGTTGTCATAACTTACACCAAAAATTATTTTATAATTGATAAGATTAACCACACAAAATTTTAGACCATGTATATTTAAAATTTTTCTTTATTGGGGAGTTAGGAGTTATTGGAGCATCTTTTTATTAACCTTTTATATTTTTAGTTCATAAGCTAAAAAGAGAATATAATGTTCTATTTTTAAATTTGATTAAAACTATTTAGGAAAAGCTTTCTCTTAAAGAAGTTTAATTATTTTTATTCTTTATACTAAAAATATTTGAAAAAATAGTGAAATATAATTTTTCTTAGTTTTCATCCTCTTAGAGGTCTGATTTTAATTATAAACAATTTTGGGAGGTAGAAGGAAAAAGAACTATGTTTCCATTCCGAATCAGTCTGATTTTAATAGACATGAACCAAAAAAATCTCAATTAGATTTAGTTGTTTCCATTCCGAAACGGTCTGATTTTAACTCAAAATTAAGATGATAGAAACATTATTAAAATAAAAAGTTTCCATTCCGAAACGGTCTGATTTTAACTCAAAATTAAGATGATAGAAACATTATTAAAATAAAAAGTTTCCATTCCGAAACGGTCTGATTTTAACCGGTGTTGATGCTATAGTTTATAGATTTGAAGAGGCAATAAGGTTTCCATTCCGAAACGGTCTGATTTTAACACTTTAATAACATCCACTCCAGAGATTCTCATTCTTGTTCCATATTTCCATTCCGAAACGGTCTGATTTTAACGATTAGTTTTGCTGAGTTTCCAACCTTTTCGGGGGGTTTCCATTCCGAAACGGTCTGATTTTAACTTGTAGAATGTTATTTGCCTCTTCTGCACTCATGTTTTGGTTTCCATTCCGAAACGGTCTGATTTTAACAAGTCATTTGTATTTAGTTTCTGTAGAGAATTGTTTCCATTCCGAAACGGTCTGATTTTAACGCTTGTTGCAATATAGTTAAGAAATCTTCATTTACACTGTTTCCATTCCGAAACGGTCTGATTTTAACTTTTATTTATTCTTTTATTTTTTGGAGGGATAAAAGTTTCCATTCCGAAACGGTCTGATTTTAACAATTTATATATAAATCCATATATAAAAATTTCGGTAGTTAAAATCAGAGTTTCCATTCCGAAACGGTCTGATTTTAACAGGGCAATCATTCACAACATAATATACTTCATCACTCTTAATATTTAAGCTTTTCTATACCATATTTTTCTAAGGGTAAATAACCATCTTACAATATAAACCTTTTAGTATTTAAAATTTTATCTCTTTACTAAAACTAAGCATTTTTATCTTTTTAAATTCAAAAATTTAACTTGTCTGTTAGAGAAATCTTATTTAGATAATTATTTAATTTTTATTTTCAAAAATCTGAATAATTCAATAAACTTAAATATTCTAAATAATCAAACCAGCAAACCCTTAGAAATTAAATAAAAATCCTTTGAACTAATTAATAACTTCTAAATGCTCTTATTTTCAAATTCTAAACTTATCCAACAAGACAATCAATAAACCAAACAACAAAATCAGAAATTCCAAACCTATATCTATAATAAAATTATGGTAACAAAAAATATATACTTTACTCTATATTTTTATAACCAACCAATTTTATGGTGATTGTATGAAAGTCGCTGTTTTGTATTCTGGAGGAAAAGATTCAAACTATGCACTATACTGGGCATTAAAAGAAGGTTTTGATGTAAAATACCTTGTAAATGTTGAAAGTGAGAATAAAGAAAGTTACATGTTCCATATTCCAAATGTGCATTTAACTGAGTTAAGTGCTGAAGCTGTAGGAATTCCTCTAATAAAACTATACACAAAAGGAGAAAAAGAAAAAGAAGTTGAAGATTTAAAAAAAGGGCTTGAAAAATTAGATGTTGAGGGGATTGTTACAGGAGCTGTGGCAAGTATTTATCAAAAGTCAAGGATTGACAGAGTTTGTGAGGAACTTGGATTAAAATCCTTTGCTCCATTATGGCACAAAGACCCAGAGTGGATTTTAAGAACTGTTAGCGAGCTTTTTAATGTGAGAATTGTTGGTGTCTATGCTTATGGCTTAGGAAAAGAATGGTTAGGAAAGAGAATAACCAAGGAAAATATTGATAAATTATTAAATATCTGTGAAAAATATGGAATACATAAGGCGTTTGAGGGAGGAGAAGCTGAGACATTCGTTTTTGATGCTCCAATGTTTAAAAAGAGGATAGAGGTTGTTGAGGCAGAGATAGAATGGCATGAAACTTGGGGAATTTACCATATAAAAAAGGCAAAATTGGTTGATAAAGAATAAAGGGAGATTATGATTAGAATAGGGACAAGAGGTAGTAAATTGGCATTATATCAAGCTAACAAAGTGGCTGAACTATTAAAAAATCTTGGTTATAAGGTAGAAATAAAGATAATTAAAACTACTGGAGATAGGGTTTTAGATAAAAAGCTATCGGATATAGGTATTGGCGTTTTTACAAAGGAGTTAGATTTAGCCATGTTAAATAACGAAATTGATATAGCAGTTCATAGCTTAAAAGACATTCCAACTATTTGGAATGAAAATTTAATGGTTGGGGCTGTTTTGGAGAGAGATAGCTATCACGACTTGCTAATATGGAATAAGGATATAGATTTTAATGAAGATAGTAAAATAGTTATAGGAACTTCAAGTATGAGGAGGAGGGCTTTTTTAAAGTTTATTTATCCAAATGCAAAATTTGAGTTATTGAGGGGAAATGTAGATACAAGATTAAGAAAGCTAAAAGAAGGGCTTTATGATGCTATTGTTTTATCTGAAGCTGGAATAATAAGATTGGGAGTTAGTTTAGAGGATTTTAACTATAAAAGATTGGATATCCTTCCAGCTCCTGCTCAAGGAATTATAGCCGTTGCTTGCAAAAGAGATGATGAGGAAATGAAAAGCATCTTAAAAGAGATTAACCATGAAAGAACTTACTTAGAGAGTTTATGTGAAAGAACTGCATTAAATGAATTTGGAGGAGGTTGTAGTGTTCCATTTGGAGCTTTAGCAGTTTATGATGAAAAAAATGAGTTATTAAAATTAAAAGCTGCAGTTGTTACCAACGATGAGTTAAAAAATGCCTCTGGAGAGGTTAAATGTAAAATTGATGAGATTGATAAGGCAGTTGAATTAGGGAAAAAAATTGGACTAAAATTAAAAAATTAAACTTTATCTTTAAATTTCTCCATAAAAATTTTTAATCTCTCTAATATTTCATCTGATAATGCATGTTCTAATTTGCAAGCTTCTTCAGATGCTGTTTTTTCATCCAATCCTAAAAACTCCACTAAAAATATTTTAATTGTTTTATGTTTGTCCAATATTTTTTTAGCCTCTTCAATGCCTTTTTCAGTTAAAGTTATCCCAATATATGGCTCATAATTAACATAACCCAATCTATGCAGTTTTTTTGCCATATTTGTAACTGCTGATGGCTTTATATTTAACAATTTAGCCAGTTCAGTTGTTTTTATTGGTCTGTTATTTTCTTTTATGAATAAATAAATCCTCTCTAAATAATCCTCAATACTTTGAGACATGATGCCACCGAAAGGTTTTTATACCCTGCATGTTATTATTTAACTACGGTTAAAAATTTTAACTATAATTAAATCATTTAACCATATATAAATGTTGTGGTATTATGTATCCATTAGCATTTGCAAAAGAGGGAGAGGAAGTTATAGTAAAGAAAATTGACGCTGGTTGTGGAGCTATGCAGAGATTGGTAAGCATGGGGATTAATATAGGAAGTAAATTAAAAGTTATAAGAAATCAGAATGGACCTGTAATAATATCAACTAAAGGAAGCAATATAGCAATAGGGAGAGGTTTAGCGATGAAAATAATGGTAGAGGATGCTGAGTATGGGGGAGAGAATGAAAAGCTATGAAATAGCTTTAATCGGTAACCCAAACGTTGGTAAATCTACCATATTTAACGCTTTAACTGGGGAAAATGTATATATTGGAAATTGGCCTGGAGTAACTGTAGAGAAAAAAGAAGGAGAGTTTGAATATAATGGAGAAAAATTTAAAGTTGTTGATTTACCTGGAGTTTATAGTTTAACAGCCAATTCTATTGATGAGATTATTGCAAGAGACTACATAATAAACGAAAAACCAGATTTAGTCGTTAATATTGTTGATGCTACTGCCTTAGAAAGAAATCTATATTTAACTTTACAGTTAATGGAAATGGGGGCTAATTTATTGTTGGCTTTAAATAAAATGGATTTAGCTAAAAGTTTAGGAATAGAGATTGATGTAGATAAATTAGAGAAGATTTTAGGAGTTAAAGTTGTTCCTTTATCTGCAGCTAAAAAGATGGGTATTGAAGATTTAAAAAAAGCTATATCTATAGCTGTAAAAGATAAAAAAACAGCTGAAATCAAGTATCCAAACTTTGAGCCTTACATTAAAAAAATAACCTCTATTTTACAGAAGGATGAAGATTTAAAGAAGTATAATCTGAGATATTTGGCTATAAAGCTCCTTGAAAATGATAAGTATGTTGAAGAGATTGTAAAAAATAGCAAAGTTTGGAATGAATTAAAACCAGTATTGGATAGTATTATAAATGAATTATCTAAAAAATATGGAGAGGCAGAATTGGGGATAGTTGAGGAGAGGTATAAGGTTATTGATAAAATAGTTAAAGAAGTAATGAAAAAAACTTCTGGAAAGCTAACAACTACTGAAATGCTTGATGATGTTTTAACAGATGAAAAAATAGGAACTTTATTGATTATCCCATTTTTATGGATGTTGTTTAAATTTACATTCGATGTTTCAAAGCCATTTTCAGCCATGATAGAATATTTCTTTGGATTTTTATCAGAAGTTGTAAAATCCTCCATATCCAATAAATTTATTGCCTCATTATTAGCTGATGGGATTATTTCAGGTGTTGGAGCTGTTTTAGTGTTCTTTCCAATCTTGGCATTTTTATTCTTTGCCATATCCTTCTTAGAGGATAGTGGATACATGGCGAGGATTCCATTTATCACAGATAGAATAATGAACAAATTCGGCTTGCCTGGAAAGGCAGTTATCTCAATGGTTATGGGCTTTGGATGTAATGTTCCGGCGATAATGGCAACAAGAACCATAGAGGATGAGAAGGATAGGATTTTAACTATATTAATAAATCCTCTATTGTCTTGTTCTGCACGACTGCCCATATATGCACTATTCGCTGGAGCTTTATTCTCAAAATATCAGGGAGTTGTAATTTTAAGCATGTATGCCCTTGGAGTTGTTTTAGCTTTAATTACAGCATTTTTATTTAGAAAGTTGATTTTTAAAACTTCCCCCTCATACTTGATTGTTGAACTTCCTCCCTATCATATCCCACATTTAAATGTAGTTCTAAAAAATACTTGGGAGAGAGTTTATGACTTTTTAAGAAAGGCGGGAACAATTATTGTATTTGGAGTTATCTTAGTTTGGGTTTTATCAGTTTATGGACCTTCAGGATATTTAGGAGAGGAAGTATTTGAAAATCCTCAATTAATAGCTAATTCATGGGTTGCAGTTATTGGAAAAACTTTAGCTCCTTTATTTTCTCCAATGGGATGGGATTGGAGGGCTTGCTCTGCTTTGGTGTTTGGGATAATAGCTAAGGAGGTAGTTGTTGGAAGTTTGGCAATGTTATATGGGACTGGAGAGGAAAATCTCTCATCTGTTATTGCTCATGCATTCTCTCCAGTATCTGCCTATGCATTTATGGCATTTTCTTTAATTTACCTCCCATGTATTGCAACATTAGCAGTTATAAAGCAAGAAATTGGGTGGAAATGGGCGTTATTTGCAGTAACTTATGAGATGATATTAGCTTATGTTGTAGCTTTGGTAATCTCCGTTATTGGAAATCTATTATTTTAATAAGGTGATTAATTATGGACATAAAGAATATGAGAAATGTAATTGTTAGCTTGTCTTTGGTATTTGGATTACTATTCACAGTTTCTGGGATTATTGAAATAATAATTGGGCTTTACTCAATATTGGGCTTTAAAATTGAATTGCCATTATTTGTAGGAGATGTATTTGGTGGTTTAGCTTTATTAGCTGTTGGAATAGCATATTTTTTAGGTGTAAAAAAAGCTGTGGATAGGGATATAAAAGCAGTTTCTTATTTATTTACTGCTTCTATTATTGGTTTGGGAATTGGGGTTATTGCATTTTTGATTTTAATATCTGATGCTATTGGATTTTTATTGGGGTTTGAGGATTGGGCAGATTGGGGATTTTTTAACGATTTAACTGTATATTTAGTTTTAGGAATGCTTGCGATAATTCCATACAGAATAGCTAAAATTATCTCATCATCTACAACATAGAGAAGAAAAATAATTATTTTTTAGTTGCTATTTTTAGTTTTTAAAATAGTTTTTGTTAGCCTCCAAGAGGTCTTATTTTAATTTATGATAGTTACAATTTGAAAGTAGAAGTATTTGAAAAGTTTCCATCCTCCAAGAGGTCTGATTTTAACATTGGGTTAGCAATCTAAGATTTTTTACGGCATCAAGTTTTCCATCCTCCAAGAGGTCTGATTTTAACTTGAAGCAGAGGATGCCAAGGAAGCTATCGAAATAACTTTCCATCCTCCAAGAGGTCTGATTTTAACCTGCCTCCCCCAACACACGCACACACACCTTTCCATCCTCCAAGAGGTCTGATTTTAACTCTGCCCTCCCTCATCGTTAGATTACCTCCTTTAACTTTCCATCCTCCAAGAGGTCTGATTTTAACCCCGTCCATATTCCACAATCCCAATACCAGCCCCCACTATCCTTTCCATCCTCCAAGAGGTCTGATTTTAACTAAAAAGTATGTAAGAAATCATCAAAATATTTTCAACTTTCCATCCTCCAAGAGGTCTGATTTTAACAGGGCAATCATTCACAACATAATATACTTCATCACTCTTAATATTTAAGCTTTTCTATACCATATTTTTCTAAGGATAAATAACCATCTTACAATATAAACCTTTTAGTATTTAAAATTTTCTCCCTTTAATAAAACTGAGCATTTTTATCTTTTTAAATCCAAAAATTTAACTTATTTGTTAGAGAAATTTTATTTACTTACCTAATTAATCTTAATTTTTAAAAATCTAAATAATTTAATTAAGTTAAATATTTTAAACAATCAAATCAGCTAACCCTTAGAAATTAAATAAATATTATTTAAATAAAGAAATAATTCCTAAATGCTCTTATTTTCAAATTCTAAACTTATCCAACAAGACAATCCATAAACCAAACAACAAAATCAGAAATTCCAAACCTACAATAGATTATAGGCAAATTCATATACAAACATTTTTGTCTTCTTTCTTATGAAAATTAATATTTAAATATAACTTATAAAATTATAGCTACTTACCTACCATGTATCTCACAAATTAATAAAATTTATTTATGAACCACTTAAAATGTTTTAAGAGGTCTTGAAAGATACTAAAAACTGCAATCATTAAAGGTGATGGGATGAAACATAATTATAAAGTAAAATTATTTGATGAACTTGGATTTGTAAGAAAGAAGTGTAAGAAATGTGGGCAATGGTTTTGGACTTTGGATGAAGAGAGAGAAACATGTGGAGATGCACCTTGTGATATCTATTCATTTATTGGAAAGCCGATAACTAAAAAGCCATATACATACAAGGAAATGGTTAAAGAGTTTATAAACTTCTTTAAAGAGCATGGGCATGAACCAATAAAAAGAGCTCCAGTAACTGCAAGAAGATGGAGAGATGATATTTTATTAACAATCGCTTCAATAGCTGTGTTTCAGCCATGGATCACCAAAGGAATTGTAAAACCAAAGGCAAATCCTTTAGTTATAGCCCAGCCATGTATAAGGTTGAATGATATTGACAACGTTGGAAGAACTGGAAGGCATTTAACATGCTTTACAATGGGAGGACATCATGCTTTTAACAGAGAAGATGACTTCAAATACTGGCAGGATGAGACAGTTGAACTCTGCTTTAACTTCTTTAAAAAATTGGGCATAGATGAGAAATCAATAACCTTTATTGAGAGTTGGTGGGAAGGTGGGGGAAATGCTGGGCCTTGCTATGAGGTAATAACTCATGGTGTTGAGTTAGCAACCCTTGTTTTTATGCAGTATGAGAAAGTTGGAGATAACTACAAAGAAATTCCGTTAAAAATCGTTGATACTGGTTATGGTATTGAAAGATTTGTCTGGGCTTCAACTGGAGAACCAACAATATACGATGCCATATTTAAAAATATCGTCAATAAATTAAAAGAAGATGCAGGAGTTAAAGATATAGATAAGGAGATATTGGCTAAAATTACAGAAGTTGCTGGATTAATGGATGTTAAGGATGTTGGGGATTTGAGAAAGTTGAGAGAGGAAGTAGCTAACAAAGTAAATATCCCAGTTGAGGAGTTAGATAAGTTAATCTCCCCTTATGAAGACATCTATGCAATAGTAGATCATACGAGGGCTTTGGCATTTATGTTGGGAGATGGAATAGTTCCTTCAAACGTTAAGGATGGTTATTTGGTTAGAATGCTTATAAGAAAGACATTAAGACATATGGATCGGCTAAACCTTTCAACACCAATAACCGAAATTGTTGCAATGCAGTTGAATGAACTAAAGGACTTATATCCAGAGTTATTGGATATGGAAGATTACATTATGGAGATTTTAGAAATTGAGACAAATAAGTATAGACAGACAATTGAAAGAGGAAAAGGAATCGTTGAAAGATTATTAAAGAGCAAAAAAGAGATTGATTTAGAGAATTTAATTGAGTTATATGACAGCCATGGCTTACCTCCAGAGATCGTTAAAGACGTTGCTAAATCGTTAGGAAAAGATGTTAAAATTCCAGACAACTTCTATACAATAGTTGCAGAGAGACACGAAAATAAAAAAGAAGTTAAAGAGAAAATTAAACTTCCAGAAGTTAATGTTGATAAGACAGAACTGTTATTCTACGAATATCCAAAAATGAAAGAGTTTGAGGCTAAAATCTTAAGAATTGTTGATGATTATGTAATCTTAGATAGAACTGCATTCTATCCAGAAGGTGGAGGACAGAAGGCAGATACTGGATATATAATAAAAGGAGATAAGAAGTTTAGAGTTGTTGATGTGCAGAAAGAAAATAATATAGTTTATCATAAAATAGAGAACTTAAATGATGAATTAAAAGAAGGAGATATTGTTAAAGGAGTTATTGATTGGAAGAGAAGGTTAAGTTTAATGAGAAACCACACTGCAACACACATAATAAATGCTGCAGCTCAGAAGGTTTTAGGAAGGCATGTTTGGCAGGCAGGTTCAGATGTTGATGTAGATAAAGCGAGGTTGGATATAACTCACTATAAGAGAATAAGCAGAGAAGAACTGAAAGATATTGAGAGAGTAGCTAATGAGATTGTCTTAAATAATTATAACATAAAGAGTATATTTATGGATAGAAATGAGGCAGAGGAGAAATTTGGATTTAGAATATATCAAGGAGGAGTTGTTCCAGGAAATGTTTTAAGGATTGTTATTATTGAAGATGAAAATGGAAATATCGTTGATGTTCAAGCATGTGGTGGGACGCACTGCCAAAACACTGGAGAGGTTGGATTTATAAAGATAATTAAGACAGAGAGAGTTCAAGATGGTGTTGAAAGGCTGATTTATTCAAGTGGCTTAAGTGCTTTAAAAGCAGTGCAAGAGATGGAGGATATATTAGAGGAGAGTGCTGAGATTTTAAGATGCCCAACTGAAGAACTGCCAAAGGTTATAAAGAGATTCTTTGAAGAGTGGAAGGAGCAGAGAAAGAAGATAGAGGAGTTAGAGAAAAAGATAGGAGAACTTAAGAAATTTGAATTAATAAATAAATTTGAGACAATTGGAAATTACAAAGTTTTAGTTGAGAAAGTTGAGGCTAATCCAAAAGAGATGTTGAACATAGCTGATAACTTAGCTACTGAAAATGCCATAGTTGTGTTATTGAATGATAAGGGCAATATATTATGTAAAAGAGGAGAAAATGTAGATATAAAAATGAATGAACTTATAAGATATATTGCCAAAGGAGGAGGTAGAGAGCATTTAGCTCAAGGAAAATATGAAGGAGATGTAGAGGAGATTAAAAAGAAAGTTATTGAGTTCATTAAAAATAAATAAATTTGCTTTAACGATTAATTTAATTTTTCTTTTTTGGTGAGAATATTGGATATGAAGCGTTTAATAAAATCATATCGGATTTTTTCATTCATATTAATAATGGACATAATTGGGGCTGAAAGCCCCAACTTAATGGAACGAGTTTTGATGAAACCGAAGCGTTAGCTTCGGGCTACAAAAACTCGAAGAGTTTTTGTTCAACTTTTACTAAAAGTTTCGGTGAGAATATGAATGTTATTGATTTATTCTCTGGATGTGGAGGTTTTTCAAAAGGTTTTTTAGATGAAAACTTCAGAATTTTGGGAGCTATAGAGAACTTTAAGCCAGTTGTTAAAACTTATTTATACAATATAAAAGCCCCTGTCTGGATGGATGATATAAAGAGGATTCCTCCGAAAGCGTTTGATGAATTTATAAAAAATGAGAAAGTTGATGTAATTATCGGCTCTCCTCCATGTGAGCCATTTACAAAGGCAAATAAATTAATTAAAGACAATCCATTAGATAGATTATATAAAGACAAAGTTGGTAGGTTAGTTTTGTATTATATAGATTATGTCAATTACTTTACACAAAGAAATGATGATTTAATATTTGTTATGGAAAATGTTCCACAAATTAAAGAAATTAAGGATGAACTAAAAAAGTTGTTTGGAGATATAGGGCATAAGGTTTATTTTAATATATTAAGAGCAGAGGATTATGGAAATCCATCAAAAAGAGCGAGAATGTTTATTTCAAATATAAAATTAAAGCCAAAGAAAGTTGATAAACTTGTTGTTGTAGAAGAAGCTTTAAAAGACATTCCAAAAGACGCAAAAAATCATGAAATTAAAAAGTTATCTAAAGAAAAAGTAGAGATGATTTCAAAATTAAAGTGGGGTGAGGCATTATATAGATATAGAGGAAAGAAAAAGTTAATGTTTAATTGGTATAAGTTGCATCCTAAAAAATTAGCTCCAACTGTTAAAGGAAGGAGCAGGTTTATCCACCCTTATGAAGATAGGTTATTAACTGTAAGAGAACAGGCAAGATTGATGAGTTATCCTGATGATTTTGTATTCTTTGGAGGAAGAGATGTTCAGTATAATCAAATTGGAGAAAGTGTTCCTCCGATACTGGGTAGGGCTATAGCTAAAGAAATCAAAAAACAGTTATAATTTTGATGAACCTTTTACTAAAAGGTTTGAATAAGCAGTCCATTAAAACAAGAAAGGAAATCCTATTGAAAAAACTAAATAATAAGCTACAAATATGGTTTAAATCGGTAGGCTATTAATATAATGATAAAAACAAGTGATAGGGATGAATTTTAAGGACCCAATTGAAGAATTACTAGACAATTACTTTAATGCAAAAAAAGAGTACGAAAAAAATCCAATAGAAAAAAATTTAAATAGGTTAAAAAAGGCAGAAGCTAAGTTAATGATTAACTATCCAAATACTAATGCAACATACATTTACAAAAATAAAAAATACAAGATAATTATAAAAGATAGCGTTTCAGTAATTCCGATTTAGTTAGGCATGGTTTATATTAACCTTAAAAAAGATTATCTAATATAATATGAAATTTAGTTAAATTTTATAGCTCATTTCTTAAATCAATTGTTTGGTGCATTTCTGGACCTGTGGAGATTATAGTTACTGGAACTCCAGTAACTTCTTCAATCTTGTTTATAAATTCTTTAGCTTTTTCACTTAGCTTATTATATTCAGTTACTCCATAACACTCTTTATCGTATTTATCTAATCCAGTTAAAGCAATCTGTGTTGCTCCATTCAACCTACAAGCTTTCCTTGCTAATTCAAAGTCAAAATAGCCAACTCTTCTCCTTCTTCCAGTAACTGTTCCATACTCAACAATTCCCAAGCTCTCTGCCTCTTCTAATGACATTTCAGTTGGAAATGGCCCAGCACCAACTCTTGTAGGGAAGGTTTTAAAGACAACTATAACCTCATCAACTTTTGTAGGGCCGATTCCAACATCAGCGGCAAATGATGAAGCTGTTGTATCCTTGGATGTTACATAAGGATAGGTTCCATAATATAAAGAGAGTAAAGTTCCCTGTGTTCCTTCAATTAAAACATTTTCTCCTCTATCCAATGCATTATTAACCTCTTCAGAGACATCTCCTAAAAATTCTTTAAGCTCTTCAATATCCTTTGCCTGCTTTAAAATCCTCAACACTCTATCAACGTTTGCAGGGCCACAGCCGCTTCCAGTAGTTCCAATCTCTTTAGCCAAGTGCTCATCTTTTCTGTCCATAATTTTATGCTTCTCTTCAATAATTCCACATCTATAATCTACAATCAATCTCTCTTTAACATTAAAGTCTTTAAGCATCTCTACCTCTTTTAACAAAACTTCTGGATCTACCAAAACACCAGCCCCTATAGCCAACTTTGCCTCTTTGTATGGGAATCCTGTAGGTATCATTCTAATTCCATAACTTTTTCCACCAATATTTACAGTATGCCCAGCGTTTGGTCCTACTCCTCCTCTTGCAATAATTGATGGCTTGTCTTTATCACAAATATAGCTTATTATCTTTCCTTTTCCTTCATCTCCCCATTGTCCTCCAACAATAATGGTGCAAGTCAATAAAACCACCTTTTTCACTGTTCAAAACCTTATATTTTTTTGTAATTGTAATATTTAAAGTTAATTAATATTAAGAATTTCCAATGTATGGCAAGTAAGTTATTATAAGTTTTTTATAGTTCTATATATTTTGGAATATAAATAGTATAACATAGATAAACTCCTTCCATTAGGAAGGAGTTCAAATTTACTCATAAATAGATTTTATTAGTTTTGAAAAGAACCATATAATTTCACAAAATGATAAATAATTTAAACCTTCAAATAATAAACCATAACAACCCCCCAGTGAAAATGAAGTGATGATAATGAAATTTGTTAGATTAGAATTTATATCTTATGAGGAGTCATATGATTTTGAATTTATGGCTCCGGATGACATCACTGAAGATAAGTTTATAGATGACTTGTCAGATGCTATAGTGAAAAGCATAAATTGGGAGTATATAAAGGGATACTTTCAAGAAGAAGATGAATTAGGTATGGAAATTCTCCCTAATTTAATAGACTGCATTGATTTTAAAAATGTGAATGTAGAAATGGAAAAGAAAGGGTATAAACCCATAAAATATGACATCATTGTGTATGCAGGGGCATGGTCATATTTTAATCCAAAAAAGTTAAGTATTATCGACTTTCATGAAACAGGAGAATTGACAAAATTAGAAAAAGCAATTCAAGAGAAATTAAAAAGATTAAAGACAGATATTTATTAAATTATGTTTCAAACTACATCTCACAAAGAATCTTCCCATATTTTTCCTTAAATTCATCTAAATTCTTGATAGTTGTATCTAAAGTTAGAGGAGTTATTGAGATATGTCTCTTTTTTCTTAGAACATAAACATCTGTATCTTCCTCCTCTTCAAATATCGGATAGCCATCAATCCAGTAATAACTCCTCCCTCTTGGGTCTATTCTCTCTTCAACATGTGTTGTATACATCTTTCTTGCTAATCTTGTAATTTCTATAGGGGTTTCTAAAGTTGCGTTTTCTGGAATGTTTATATTTAAAACATCACAAGGCATGTCATAATCTAAATATTTCTCAGCAATTTTTGCAGTTATTTTTGCTGGGATTTCAAAGTTTATTGGTATATCCAACTCTTTAAATTTTAAGTGGTCTGAAGTTATTTGTAATGAAGAAGCTATAGATTTAGCTCCATGATGAGCAGCTTCAAACGCAGCCCCTAATGTTCCAGAAGTCATTATCTCTGTCCCTAAATTCTCTCCAATATTTATCCCAGAAATAACCAAATCTGGAACTTTTTTTAATATTTGATATATTCCTAAGATTACACAATCAGTAGGCGTTCCAGAAACTGCATAACCGACAATGTCCTTTGCTAACTTAACCTTTGTCATCCTCAGCGGTTCAAATAGGCTTATAGCCCTACCAATCCCACTCTGCTGATTTGTTGGAGCAACTATGGTTATGTTTGCATCACTAAACTTCTCTTTTAAAGCATTGTATAATGCTATCAATGAGGGTGAATAAATCCCATCATCATTAACTATTAATATTTCCATAATATCACCAATTAAAGTTATCTTTAACATTTAAATACTATAAAAATAATATTTACTCTTAAAGTAATTAAAACTTTTGGGGGGTAAAAATGAAAAAAAGAAATATAACTGAATTTCAAGTTCTATCTGAAATTATAAGAAAACAACCTCATATAAAACAGAAAGAAATAGCTGAGAATTTAGGAATAACAGTTCAAGCAGTTTCAGAACACATAAGAAATTTAGTTAAAGAGGGTTATGTGAAATCAAGGGGTAGAGGGGAGTATGTAGTTACTGAAAAAGGTTTAAGAAAGTTAAAAAACTGGATATCAGAGTTTAAAGATTATTTGGATGAAATAAACACTGCTGTTTATAGATACAAGGATATATGGCCAGCTATAGCTGATGAAGATGTTAAAGATGGAGAAACAGTATATTTGTTTATGAAAAATGGTCTGTTATATGCATCAAAACAGCCAAAAGGAGAAGCAAAAGCAAAGGCATTGTATGGTGGAAAGAAAGGTGAAGATATAGCCATCTGTGAAATTAAAGGAATTATTGATGTGCCTAAAGGGAAAGTTATTGTATTTAGAATTCCTCCTGAAGTCGTTGGTGGTTCAAGAGCTGTGGATTTCAATTTGATAAAGGAGAATATCGATAACTTAGATGATTATGTCATTGCTACTATGGGAACCGTTGCCTATGTTGTTGCATGTAAGTTAGGACTTAAACCAGACATAAGATTTGCCGTTCCTGAAGCTATTGTAAATGCATGTAATAGAGGTTGTAATGTTATCGCTTTAATAACTGGAAAAATGGCTGAAAAAGTCATTAAAAAGCTTGATAATGCGAAAATTAGCTATACTGTATTAGATGCCACAAAAGAAAATAAATAATGAGGAAGGAAAATGACATATAATATAATTTTAGCTAAATCAGCTCTTGAACTAATCCCAGAAGAGATAAAAAATAAAATAAGAAAGTCCAGAGTTTATAAATATGATATTTTGGATTCTAACTATCACTATAAGGCAATGGAAAAACTAAAAGATAAAGAGATGAGAGGAAGACCAGATATCATCCACATATCACTTTTAAATATATTAGATAGTCCAATAAATCATGAAAAAAAGCTAAACATCTATATTCATACTTATGACGATAAGGTTTTAAAAATAAATCCTGAAACAAGATTGCCAAGGAATTACTTTAGGTTTTTGGGAGTTATGGAAAAGGTTTTAAAAGGAGAAAGAAATCATTTAATAAAAATGGAAGAAAAAACGTTAGAAGATTTATTAAACGAGATAAATGCTAAAAAAATAGCTATAATGACCAAAACTGGGAAATTAACTCATCCAAAGCTTTTAAAGGAATATGATACTTTTATAATAGGCGGATTCCCGTATGGAAAGTTAAAAATTAATAAAGAAAAAGTTTTTGGAGATATTAAGGAAATCTCCATTTATAATAAAGGTTTAATGGCTTGGACTGTTTGTGGGATAATTTGCTATTCATTAAGCTTTTAAAATTTTAAATTATATTTTTATTAGATGGTAAGTTTAGAAATTTAAAGTGAATTAATAGTAACAATAATTTATTTAAACCATGACAACAAAATTCTTAATTATGGAGTGCTTTACATTTTAATAGCTCAATACTGCGATTTTGGTAGATTTCTATGAAATAAGGGGAGATATTATGTCAAAATTCGTGAAACTACACTTAGTAAGAACCCTTAATAAATATAAAGAGCTACAAAAAATTAGGGTAAAAGATGTAATGATATCTGGTGACGTAATCATAACAACTCCTGAAAAAACGATAAAGGAAATATTTGATGAAATGATTAAACACAACATTAGCGGAATGCCTGTAGTTGATGATAGGGGGGTAATGATTGGATTTATTACACTAAGAGAAATTAGAAAGTATATGACAAGTCATCCATATCTTAATGTGGGGGAGGTTATGCTAAAAAATCCTCCTTATACTACTGCTGATGAAGATATAATTACAGCCTTTGAAAAAATGATAGAATCCAATAAGAAATTAGACCAATTGCCAGTAATCAATACAAAATATCCTGAAAAAATTCTTGGTAAATTGGAAGGCATTATTTTTATGGAGGATATTATAAAATTGCTCTATGAAAATATTATAAAAGAGTTAAAAACTCTTGTAAGTTTCTACAATCACAATACTGAGATTAAGATAAAATATTAAAGCTAAAAAAAGAACTTAGAATAATTAAAAATACTTTTAGAAGAAATTATTGACCTCTTTTATGCAATTATAAACCAATTCCACAGTTTTTTCTAAATCTCTCTTATCAATAACTTCAACTGGAGTATGTATATATCTTGCTGGAACAGAGATAACACCAGTTGGAATTCCCTCTCTTGTTAAATGAATGGCTGTTGCATCTGTAGTTCCTCCCTCACCAACTTCCCACTGAACATCTATTTTATACTTTTCAGAAACAGCTTTAATCATATCTAAGACTTTTGGATGAGCTATCAACCCTCTACCAGATGCATCTACTATTCCAACCACTGGCCCCTTACCTAAATCTACCGGAGCATCTTCTTTTTTAATTCCTGGATGGTCTCCTGCTATAGTAACATCTAACGCAATGGCAACATCTGGATTTATTTTAAAGGCAGAGACTCTTGCCCCTTTTAATCCAACTTCCTCTTGGACAGTTCCCACTGCATAGACCTGACAGTCAATATCTTCTTCAGATAACCTTTTCATAACTTCTAAGAGAACAGCACATCCCACCCTATCATCAAATGCCTTTCCAGTTAATCTATTTTTACCTAAATCATAAACCTCACTTAAAAAAGAAACCCATGTTCCTATATTAACCCCCATTTCTATAGCCTCTTCCCTACTCTCAGCTCCAATGTCTATAAACATATCTTCATATTTAATTATTTTGGTTTTTTCTTCTTCTTTCATTCTGTGTGGAGGTTTTGAGCCTAAAACACCAATTAAATCCCCTTTACTTCCATGAACAACAACCTTTTGGTTTAATATTGTTGGGTCATAAATGCCTCCAATCTTTGTGAATTTTAAGAAACCATTATCGTCAATATATTTAACCATCAAACCAATCTCATCCATGTGAGCTGCTATCATAATCTTCTTTCCTTTATTCCCTCTCTTTGCTATTAAATTCCCAAAGTTATCAATTTCAACGGAATCACAGTATTTTTCCAACTCTTTTTTCATAAACTCTCTAACACTATCCTCCCTCCCAGATATTCCATGTAGTTTTGAGAGCTTTTTTAAGTATTCAACAACTGACATAATCTCTCACCTTTTTTAAATAGTAGTTAATGTATTCCTAATCCAACTATTTTAGATTTATGTTTTAATGGTAAGTGTCCAATTTCCTTTCGTCAATTTTCTCAATCTTTATAAGATTAAATTAACTTATTTTCTAAAATCTCGACATTCCTTTTAAAAATCTCTTTAATTTCTTCACCATCAAAAATTTACCAAAATCTTAACACTCCATCTTTGTAATTATATACGACTCCAGAAATGTCTAAAGCATACCATAATAATTCTCAATCCTATCTCTAAAACCAATGTGCTGAACTTTGCCATAAATTTTTAATTCATAAGTTTTAGACATGGGAATTACCATTTTCATAATGAGGAAACCTATAGTTTAAAATACTAAATTAGAAAAATAGAAAATAAAAGCCCTATGGTGTCTTCATGGTTAATGAACATAAAGCACATGCCTCATTTATGTTTAAGATTATTAATGTATTTGTAAGTTTTGGTTTTAATTTGATTTTAGGGATACTCATCTATGACATATTTTTTAACATTGATGAAAATTTAGTTGTAGCATGCATATTGATAGCCATGCCAATAATAGCCTTCCTTATTCTCATTTTAACTGGAGGAGTTCATAAGGAACTTACTTATCTACAAATTTATGACAAGTATAAACTTATGTGTGAGTTTATTAGAGAAATTACCATATCAACAATCACCAGTGAGTTGGCAACTATTGCAACAATGATACTCTACCAACTACAAAATCCAATAAAAACAATAACATTTTTGTTATTACTCATAGCATTTTTGGCATTTGGACTAATATTCACAAAATTACTAATTGACGCTTACTTTATAACATTAAAAAAGCTAAAATCCCTAAAAGAATAATATTATGATGCCTCCTTATCTAATTTGTGCAAGTTATAATAAACAATAGCCACAACTCCAGCCATAAAAACAAGTATTGCTATAACTCCAATAATTAATGGATTAATCTCCATAAGCATCAACTCCCCTTCTTATCTAATTAGAGTATAAAGATATAATTAAGTATAAAACTTTTTTTCTACATAACTTATGTTTATCTCTCTTAGCTTATTAATCTTTTGAAGATTTAAAAAATCTTGTTTCAGATTCTCTAATTCCCTCTTTAATTCCAGATTTTACTGCACTCTTAATAAACTCATAACTTAACCATAAAACGAATATTGTAAAAAGAATCAATCCAATAACTATCATGGTGAGAATATCCATAAAGTCCTCACCATTATGTTGCTAATTTCAATTAAAATTAGCATTAAAATATAATAAAAATCTTTCTAAAATTATTATTCTGCATACAAAAAAGCTTATATCCTAATAGTTACATAAATAAAAAATTATTTGACGAGTATAATATTGGTGATTAATTATGATAACAACTTATGAGCTGATAATATATGGTAGAGTCCAGCATGTTGGATTTAGAGATAGGATTGAACATATAGGTAGAGGCTTAGGCATCTCTGGAGTTGTGTATAATCATAAGGACGGAACTGTTAGAATCTTAGCAAACTTTGATGATGAGGAGATTAAAGAGCTATTTAAAAAGAGTATTAAGGCACTGGAAAAGAAGGATAAGCTTATAAAGATTGAGAAGATTGAGGAAAAAGAATTAAATGCTTATATTGAGTTTCCGGAAGGGATAAGTAGGTTGTCTTCTGATGATATTTTGGAGCTGAATAAAAAGCTGGATGAGGGAGTTAAGTATATTAAGTTGATATTTTCTGAATTAGAAGAACATAAAAAAATATTGTTAGATATTAAGGATACACAGATAAAAACTATTAAAGTGCTAAATGAAATTAAGGAATTATTGGAGAAAAAACTCTAAGATTATTTTTATAGAGTTAGAGTAACATACTGAAATTTTAGAAAGAATTAATAAAAAATTAGATAAATTAGATGATATTTATGAAATTCTAAAAGGGATTAAGGACAAACTTTAAAGCTTTTTTATTGAGGCGAAATTTTTTATTGTAAAATGTCAAAAGAATAAAAGATTTACAATTAAGAGATTTTTTGACTTTTTGAGCATATACAAAAGTCTATTTATGGTGAAGTCATGAACCTACTGTTAATGGGAGGAACTAAGGATAGTGTTGAAATTGGTAAAAAGCTTAGGGATTTGGGAGATTTATTTATTTTATACACTTCAACAACTGATTATGGTGGAAAATTAGGGGAGGAATTTGCCAACAAAGTGATAACAAAACCTTTAGATAAAAATGAGTTGAAAGAGGTTATAAAGAAATATAATATAGATATTTTAGTCGATGCCACTCATCCATTTGCAATAAATGCAAGCAAAAATGCCATTGAAGTTTGTAAAGAGCTTAATATAAAGTATGTAAGATTTGAGAGAAAAGAGGAAAAGATAAATCATCCAAATATAATATATGTTAAAGATTTTGAAGAAGCTGCAAGATTGGCTAAAAAAGCAAATAAAGTCTTTCACATGGCAGGAATTAAGAATTTAAAGATGGTTGTTGATATTGTTGGGAAAGATAAGGTTATAGCAAGAGTTCTCCCTATATCTGTAAGTGAGGCATTAAAGATTTTACCTCAAAAGCAGATTGTAGCTATGTATGGGACTTTTTCTAAGGAGCTTAACAAATATTTAATAAGGGATTATAACTGTGATGTGATAATAACTAAAGATAGTGGGGAGAGTGGGGGTTTTAAAGAGAAAGTTTATGGGGCTTTAGAAGCTGAAGCCAAGGTTATAGTTGTTGAAAGACCTAAAATTGATTATCCAGTTTGTTTTGATGATATAGATGAGCTTATAAAATACATAGCTAATTTAAAAATTTAATTTTATAATTTTGGTGAAAAGGATGCACTGCAATATAAACTTAAAATATGGCGTTATAATGAAAAAAGATTGTTATACATTAAGAATCTCATTAAAACCCGGATTTATAAATGCTGAGCAGTTAAAGGCAATAGCCTATGTTATTGAAAATTTTGGAGATAACAAAGCCCATATAACAACAAGGCAAGGTATAGAGTTTAAAATATCTCCAGAACATTTGGAAGAAGTAGAGAAAATTCTAAATAATGTGGGGTTAAACTTAGGTTCTACTGGAAATAGAGTTAGGCAAGTAGTGTCATGTATTGGCTTAGAGTGCTACAATGCTATTGGTGACTCTGTCTCTTTGGCAAGGAGAATTCATGAGGAGTTTGAAGGAGTTTGGGTTCCAAGAAAGGTGAAGATAAATGTTAGTGGTTGCCCAAATTCATGCACATTTCATAGGTTTTGTGATATTGGGATATGTTATAGATACAAAATAACCATAAACAAAGAGATTTGCACAAATTGTGGAAAATGTAAAGATTTTTGTGATTTAAATGCTATAGATTGGGAACGAAAAATAATAAAAGATAATTGCACTGGAGAAGGAAAATGCACTGGCTTATGTAATGCCTTTAAAGCTGAGAGAGTTATTAGCATATTCGTTGGAGGAAAAGGAGGAAGAATATATAAGGAGGGAAAACACCTAATAGATTTAAAAAATGAGGATGATGTCTTATTTGTTATTGATGAATTGATAAGCTTATATGCAAAGTTTGGAAAGGGTAGGATGGCAGATTTTGTTGAAAACTATGGGATTGAAAACTTAAGAAATAACATAAAAGAGTTGATAAAATGAACCAAATTATTAATGATAATTATAGGGAATTCTTAAAAAAATTAAGAGAGAGACATTTAAAAAAGAGAAAAGTTAAAGATAAAAATAAACCTATTGCTGTGTGGATGCAAGATGATATATATAGAGATTTCAGCATAGGAAAGTCCCTTACAATAATTTTAAGGACAGAAGGCTGTTATTATGCAAAAGAAGGAGGCTGTTTAATGTGTTCCTATTTAATGGACTCCTCTCCTGAAAAAATAACTGCTGAAAATATAATAAATCAGTTTAATTATGCGATTGAGAAATATAAAGAAAAAATAAAAGATTTAAAAGATTTCAGCGTTAAAATATTCACTTCTGGAAGTTTTTTGGATGATAGAGAAGTTCCTAAAGAGGCAAGAAATTATATTTTCAAAAAACTTAGCGAATTTGATAATTTAAAAGAAGTGGCTATTGAATCAAGACCTGAATTTATTGATGAAGACAAATTAAACGAAATTAGAAAATATTTGGATGTTAATGTTGAAATTGGGGTTGGAATAGAAAGTTTTAATGAAGAAATTAGAGAAAAAGCAATTAACAAAGGAATAACAAATGAACAAATAATTAGAGCTATAGAATTGGCTAAAAACTACAACATTGGGATAAAAGCTTATTTATTAATAAAACCTCTATTCATAACTGAAAAAGAGGCAATTTATGACTCAATATCTTCAGCAAATAAGTGTATAGAGTTGGGATGTTCAAGAATATCCTTTTGCCCAGCTACTGTGCATAAAGGTAGTGTGATGGAATTCTTTTTCAACAAAAATCAATACCGCCCTCCATTTCTATGGAGTATAATTGAGATACTAAAAGAGGTTAAAAAAAGCAATCCAAAGGCATTAATTATGTGTGATACATCAGGAGTAGGAAGTGAAAGAGGGGCTCACAACCTTTATAACTGCAAGTGCAACAAATTGATTAAAGAAAGGTTAGAGAGATTCACTTTGACACAGGATATAAATGTTTTAAATGTTGAATGTGAATGTAAAAATATATGGAATGCATATATCGAAGTTGAAAATAAAAATATAGTTCCATTAGGGGATGAAAGAAAACTCCTATTATAAAAATTTATTCTGGAATCTGTCCTCCTGGAACCATAACACTTAACTTAACTTGTTTAACTCCTTTTAAGGCTGTTAATCTATCTGTTAATTCCCTAATCCTCTTAGCGTCTCCTCTAACCAATATTGTTTCTAAGCAGTGGTCGTGGTCTAAGTGTAAATGTAAGGTAGCAACGATAATATCAGTATAATTGTGTTGAATTTCAGTAATTTTTTCCATAACATCTGAGGCATGATGGTTGTAAATTACGCTTATACTTCCAGCTCTTTCCCCTTCTAAGCTGTGAATCCATTTGTGTTTTATTATATAGTCTCTAATAGCATCTCTTATTGCTTCACTTCTACTTGCATATCCTCTTTCAGCAATAATTTCATCAAACTCCCTAAGAAGCTTTGAAGGTAAAGATATACTTATCCTATCCATCTCTGTCATAATCTCCCCCGTTTATTTTCAAACTAACAAATATTACTATTTAATAACTAATATATAAGATTAACGATAATAATAATACTAACTAATATTATTAGTCTAAGGGGTGAGAGAGTGAGTTTAATTATTTGCTACTATGGTAAAAATGGGGCTGTAATTGGAGGAGATAGAAGGCAAATATTTTTTAGAGGTAGTGAGGAGAATAGAAAGATTTTAGAAGAAAAACTATACAGTGGGGAGATAAAATCTGAAGAGGAACTTTATAAATTGGCAGAAAAGCTTAACATTAAAATTATAATTGAAGATGATAGGGAAAAAGTTAGAAAGATATCTGATTCAGTAGTATGTGGAGAAGTTAGGAGCTTAGGAATTGATGCAAAGAGAAGGAGGGTTTATGCAACAAAAGGGAAATGTGCCATTGTTGATATATTAAACGACACAGTTACAAATCAAACAATAAAAGAAGGTTTTGGAATTGTAGTTCTTGGAAACAGATTCTTAAAAAAGAAAGCTGAGGAGGAATTAAAAAGAACAGCTAAATTATTCCCAATGATGCCTATACAACAGATAGAAGATGCAATAAAAGAAATTTTTGAGAAATTAAAGTGGCATCCTACAGTGAGTAAAGAGTATGACATTTACAGTGTGAATAAATATGAAAAGAACTTTGAGGAAGTTATTAAAAAGGATATTGAGAGCCTATTTAAATATAGGGAACAGTTGAGGAAACAACTCATAGATTTTGGAAAGGTTATGAGTATAGTCAATAAAATTGTAAAAAATGGAGAAATTGGAGTTATTAAAGATGGAAAACTTCACTTATATGATGATTATATAGCTATCGATAAGATAGACCCAAATCCAAAGGTATTTAAAGTTGTGGATGTGGAAGGCAACTTTAAAGATGGTGATATAGTAGTTATTGAAAATGGAGATATGAAAATAAAAGGGACTAATGAGAAAGTAACAACCAAATATATCATAATTCATAAATAACATAGTCCTAAAGTTCAATAAGCAAATGTTGTTAGATAACCTTATTCAATTAATTAATGATGTAATGTTTTTGAAGATAAGCGTGTCCTAATATTAAACCGAAGAGTATATATTTAACTTAACTATAACTTTAGTGTTGTAAATAGGTAATATAAAGATTTTAGAATGGTGACATTAATGGCAATAGCTATCGCGATAGCATCTGGAAAAGGAGGTACTGGAAAGACAACGATATCTGCAAATCTTGCTGTGGCTCTTGCAAAATTTGGAAAAAAAGTGGCTGTTTTGGACGCTGATATAGCAATGGCAAACTTAGAGCTTATCATGGGGTTAGAAGGAAAGCCAGTAACCTTAAACGATGTGTTGGCTGGTAAAGCAGATATAAAGGACGCAATTTATGAAGGTCCTGAAGGAGTTTTAGTTATTCCAGCAGGTGTTTCATTAGAAAAGTTCAGAAGAGCTAAACCAGAAAAACTTGAGGAAGTTTTAAAGGCAATACATGATTTAGTTGAGATTTTAATTATTGACTGTCCAGCAGGTATTGGAAAAGAGACTTTAATAGCAATATCATCAGCAGATGGTTTAATTGTCGTTGTAAATCCAGAGATATCCTCAATATCAGATGCATTAAAAATTATCGCTATAACAAAAAGATTGGGAACTGACATCATTGGGGCTATTGTTAATAGGGTTTCAAATGAGAGTACAGAGTTGGGGGTTAAAGCTATAGAGACAATTTTAGAAGTTCCTGTTATAGGTGTTGTTCCAGAGGACCCTCATGTTAGGAAGGCAGCTGCATTTGGAACACCTCTCGTTATTATGTATCCAGATTCTCCAGCCGCTCAAGCAATCATGGAGATAGCAGCTAAGTTAATTGGAGCTAAATATGAAGCACAACTTAAGAAGAAGAAAGAATCATTCATATCTAAGTTTATTAAAGGATTGTTCGGGAGGAGATAAGGATGATTTTGTATATAATTGTGGCTATTAGCATACTCCTCAACATAATACTGGGGATTAAAGTAATAATGTTACAAAAAGAATTGGAGGAGGTTAAAAAAGCTACAAGATTAACAAAGGAGGAGGTCGAAAAATTAAATGAAAGAATAAGAAAACTAAAACTTGGTGGGTAAGATGAAAAAAGTAATTATTCCTCTCTTAATATCCTTATTTATTTTTTTAATTCCAAATTATGCTTTAAATCCAGAAATTATAGTTACCCCCGAAAAATGTTTAGTAAATAATTCCGTATATGTTATATTTCAATGGAGAGCTCCTTATAATGTTGAAGATTTTAATGTTACAGTCCTTTCAGATGCTGTAGTGTTTAAAAATTCCACTTTATACTATGCAGGTGTTGCAGAGGATGCTAAGGTATTTCACATATTTGAAGGTGAGGCTGTAACTCCTGGAAATCATACAATTAATGTTCAAATGTCGTATATTATTGATGGAACGCTTATAAAGAAAAAATTTTTATTAAACATCTCAATATTAACACTTCCTGAAAATATTTATGTAAGTTATAATAATACATATAATAGAGATGAAGAAAACACATCTCTCTTAGAAAATATTACTAAAATATTTGAAAATACCACAAATGTAACTACACCAAATTCTACAAATGCAATTATTAATGAAACAAATATCACCCAAAATAAAACAAATATATCAAAAAATATTGATATAGGGAATATTACAAAGGCAAACACTACATCTCAAGAAAAAATAACACAAAAATTCAATAACACATCAACACAAACTATTGAAAACGTCCAAAAAGATAAAGGTAATAATTGGCTGATGTATGGGATTCTTGGGTTGATTATAGGTATAGTATTTGGGTTTGTTGTAATGTATATCATCAAAATCTAAAACTAAAAACACCAATTCCTATTTTTCTACTTTTTCTTATTACCATAAAATTTTAAAATTTTGTTAAAAATTTACTAGCATCCAATTTATATTGTGATTACCTATGATTGCAATAATTCCAGCATTCAATGAGGAAAAAAATATTTTAAAGGTGTTAAAGGACTTAGAAAAGTTAAGAGTTGATGCTGTAGTAGTGGATGATGGTTCTAAAGACAATACCTCAAAAATCGTTGAAGAGTTTGCAAAAAAAGCAAAGATTAATGTATATTTAATAAGAAATGAAAAAAATGAAGGAAAGGCAAAAGCAATAGAGAAAGGAACAAAATTTGCCTTATCTTTAAACAAATATAAATATATCATATATATTGATGGAGATTATCAGCACAAACCAATGGACATTCCAAAACTGTTAAAAAAATTGGAAGATACAAATGCTGATGCCGTTTTTGGTATTAGGAAATACAAACATATTCCATTGCATAGGCAAATATCTAATTTTTTTGCTTCAATACTTACGTCGTTGGCAGTGTTAATATACTCAAAAAGATTTTATTTCTTTAGGGATGTTCAGTGTGGTTTTAGGATAATAAAGGCAGAGTTTTTAAAAGATATGAAGTTTGGAGATGGTTATGCAGTTGAACATTTTATTGCTCTGCAGTTAGCGAAAAAAGGGGCTAAGATTGTGGAGGAATATGTGAGTGTTGAGTATCATGATGAAGCTGTTTCATATATAACCACAAAGAAAATCTTAGAAGTTGCTAAGCAGGTTATAAAGTTCATTTTTTTAGAGTAGCAAAATAACAGTAAGCTTTAAATATTAAGTTAAAAATATTAGCATCACAATAAATTTTATATATTGGGAATTGAAAACACACATAGTCCTTCTCTTTATCTATAAAACGAAACAGCCAAAATAGGTGATGATATGGCTTCTTTAAGACCAAACAGATGTTACAGAGATGTAGATAAACCACCATACACAAGAAAGGAGTATGTTAAAGGGGTTCCACAACCAAAAGTAGTTCATTTCATAATGGGTAACTTATCAGCAGAATTCCCAGTTAAGGTTAATTTAGTAGCTACAAGACCAATCCAAATAAGACATAACGCATTAGAAGCTGCAAGAGTTGCCGCAAACAAATATTTAACAAAGATGTGCGGTAGAATGGGTTACAAATTCCAAATTAGAGTTTATCCACACCAAATATTGAGAGAGCACAAGATGGCTACTGGAGCTGGGGCAGATAGAATTTCAGATGGAATGAGATTGGCATTTGGAAAACCAATTGGAACAGCTGCAAGAGTTAAGGAAGGACAGGCAATCTTAACAGTATGGGTAAACCCAGACAAATTCCCAGCTGCAAAGGAAGCTTTAAGAAGAGCTGCAATGAAATTACCAGTTCCATGTAGAATAGTTATTGAGCAAGGAAAAGAATTGCTTAAATTATAATTATGAAACTTTTTTTAATTTTTTATAACATTTTCACTTGTAATAACTCTACTATTTTATTTATAATATTATCATTCAAATATTTAAATTTATTTTAAAATAAAAGCTATATATAATCCCCTATATATTGTTAATTATCCAAAATACAAAAGGGGATAGCATGAAATTTATTGCATGGTTAGACGAGTTATCAAATAAAGATGTAGACATTGCTGGAGGTAAGGGAGCTTCATTAGGAGAGATGTGGAACGCTGGATTGCCAGTTCCACCAGCATTCGTTGTTACTGCTGATGCTTACAGGCACTTTATAAAAGAAACTGGATTAATGGATAAAATAAGAGAAATTTTAAGCGGTTTGGACGTTAATGACACAGATGCATTAACAAATGCATCAAAAAAAATTAGAAAATTAATTGAAGAAGCAGAGATGCCGGAAGATTTGAGATTGGCTATTATTGAGGCATATAACAAATTATGTGAAATGTGCGGAGAGGATGAGGTAACAGTGGCAGTTAGAAGTTCTGCAACCGCTGAAGATTTACCTGAGGCAAGTTTTGCAGGACAGCAAGATACTTACTTGAATATAAAAGGAGCTGAAAATGTAGTTAAATATGTGCAAAAATGCTTCTCATCTTTATTTACTCCAAGAGCCATTTTCTACAGAGAACAACAGGGGTTTGACCACTTTAAGGTTGCTTTAGCTGCAGTTGTTCAAAAATTGGTTAATGCTGAAAAGGCAGGAGTTATGTTTACAGTTAATCCAATTAGCGAAAATTATGATGAGTTAGTTATCGAAGCAGCGTGGGGATTAGGAGAGGGAGTTGTTAGTGGTTCTGTCTCTCCAGATACATACATTGTCAATAAAAAGACCTTAGAGATTGTTGATAAGCATATAGCAAGAAAAGAAACGATGTTTGTTAAGGATGAAAAAGGAGAAACAAAGGTTGTTGAAGTCCCTGATGATATGAAGGAAAAGCAAGTTTTATCAGATGATGAAATTAAAGAATTGGCTAAAATAGGGTTGAATATAGAAAAACACTATGGAAAACCGATGGATGTTGAATGGGCTTATGAGAAAGGCAAGTTTTACATGCTTCAAGCAAGACCGATAACTACCTTAAAGAAAGGTAAAAAAGAGAAAAAGGCAAAAGAAGAGGATATCGAGGCAAAAATATTATTAAAAGGTATTGGGGCATCTCCAGGCATTGCAACAGGTGTTGTTAAAATAATCCACGATGTTAGTGAAATAGACAAGGTTAAAGAAGGGGATATATTAGTAACAGAGATGACCACACCAGATATGGTTCCAGCGATGAAAAAGGCAGCTGCTATTGTAACAGATGAGGGAGGATTAACCTGTATAGAAGGAGATGCAAAAATTTTAACAGATAGGGGCTTTTTAAAAATGAAAGAGGTCTATAAATTAGTTAAAAATGGAGAAAAATTGAAGGTTTTGGGATTAAATGCTGAAACCTTAAAAACAGAATGGAAAGAGATAATTGATGCACAAAAAAGAGAGGCAAGGAGATATGAAATTGGCGTTTATAGAAAGAATAAAAATACAAAAGATACAATAAAAATCACTCCAGACCACAAATTCCCAGTGTTTGTAAATGGAGAACTCAGTAAGGTTCAATTATGTGATATTATAGATAACAACCTTTCTGTATTGAGTATTGACTACATCCCAATGATTGAGGAGAAGTATGAAAGCTTAGCAGAAGTTATGTATTTAGGAGGAGCAGTTCTTTCAGATGGACACATTGTCAGAAGAAATGGAAAACCAATAAGGGTAAGATTTACCCAAAAAGACACTGAGGAAAAGAAGGACTTCATAGAAAAAGTTAAAGGAGATGTTAAGTTAATTGGAGGCAACTTTATAGAGATTAGCAATAGAAACAACGTTATTGAATATCAAACAAGTAGAAAAATACCTTCTGAAATATTGGGCTTTATTGAGGTCAATATAAACACTATCCCATTATATGCTACCAAAGATGAAATAGCCGATTTAATTGCTGGATTTGTTGATGGAGATGGATGTTTAAGTGGAAAGAGAAGAGTTGAGATATATCAAAACTCCTCCCATATCAAAAAGATTGAGGGCTTAATTGTTGGGCTATATAGATTGGGAATAATTCCAAGATTGAGATATAAAAGGTCATCAACAGCAACAATATACTTTAATAACAACTTAGAAACTATACTGCAAAGAACAAGAAGAATCAAATTAGATAAGCTAAAAGAGTTCAAAAAACCAGTTGAAGATAAAAAATTAATAGATATATCTCAAATACTGCCAGAACTTAAAGAATTTGATTATAAGGGCTATTTATACAAGACATATAAAGAAAAACTATTCATTGGAATAAATAAATTAGAAGAATACCTTAGCAAAATAGATAAAGATGGCATTGAAAGAATAAAACAAAAAATCAAACTCTTAAAAGAGAGTGATATTTACTCCATCAGGATTAAAAAAGTTGGAGAAGATTATGGGGAAGTTTATAACATAACAGTTAAAGCAGAAAATGAGTTTAACCACAACTATGTTGTTTGGACTAAGCATTACACTCCAATAGTTGTATTCAACTGCCACGCGGCAATCGTTTCAAGGGAGTTAGGAACACCTTGCGTTGTTGGAACAAAGAAAGCAACGAAGGTTTTAAAAGATGGAATGATCGTTACAGTTGATGGAGAGAAGGGAATTGTTTATGAAGGAGAGATTAAAAAGGTTGAAGAAAAAGAGAAAAAACAGGAGGTTGTTGTTCAACAAGCTCCAATAATAACAGCTACTGAGGTTAAAGTTAATGTCAGCATGCCAGAGGTTGCTGAAAGAGCAGCAGCAACAGGAGCAGATGGGGTTGGCTTGTTGAGAGCTGAGCATATGATATTAGGATTAGGTAAGCATCCAAGAAAGATTTTAGAGGAAGAGGGAGAAGAAGCATTGATAGAGGCGTTAATGGAAGGAATTAGAAAGGTAGCAGATGCATTCTACCCAAGACCTGTAACTTATAGAACATTAGATGCTCCAACAGATGAGTTTAGAGGTTTAGAAGGAGGAGAGAATGAGCCAATAGAACACAATCCAATGCTTGGTTGGAGAGGAATTAGGAGAGATCTTGATGAAGTAGATATATTAAAATGTGAATTAAAGGCAATTAAAAGATTGAGAGAAGAGGGCTATAAGAATATAGAGATCATGATCCCTCTCGTAACTCATCCAGATGAAGTTAGAAGAGTTAAAGAGATAATGAGAGAAGTTGGTTTAGAACCATGTAAGGATATTCCATTTGGAATTATGGTTGAAACACCAGCAGCAGCTTTAATTATTGAGGACTTTATAAAAGAAGGAATAAACTTTGTTAGCTTAGGAACTAACGATTTAACACAATACACAATAGCAATTGATAGAAATAACGAGTTAGTTTCAAAGTATTATAAAGAAGATCACCCAGCTGTGTTAAAGTTGGTTGAGCACGTAATTAAAACTTGCAAAAAACATGGCATAAAAACATCAATTTGTGGGCAGGCTGGAAGCAGACCTCACATAGTTGAGAAGTTAGTTGAGTGGGGAATTGATAGTGTTTCAGCAAACATTGATGCTGTAGAGACAATAAGAAGAGTTGTAGCAAGAACTGAGCAGAAGGTTATATTAAACTACATAAGAAAATCATATGTAGAGAGGGAGTAATTACCTTTAACTTTTAAGTTTTGTTTTTATGACTATTTTATCATTATATATTTTAACAATTCCAAATCTTCACTATTTTTGGTGATACATTGAGAGGGTTTATAATTGGTAGGTTTCAGCCATTCCATAAGGGACATTTAGAAGTAATAAAAAAGATAGCTGAGGAGGTTGATGAAATAATTATTGGAATAGGTAGTGCTCAAAAAAGTCATACCTTAGAAAATCCATTCACAGCTGGTGAGAGAATCTTAATGATAACACAATCGCTTAAAGATTATGATTTAACCTATTATCCAATCCCTATAAAAGATATTGAGTTCAACTCTATCTGGGTTTCTTATGTTGAATCTTTAACCCCTCCATTTGATATTGTGTATAGTGGAAACCCATTAGTTAGAGTTTTGTTTGAGGAGAGGGGATATGAGGTAAAAAGGCCAGAGATGTTTAATAGGAAAGAATATTCAGGAACTGAAATTAGGAGAAGGATGTTAAATGGAGAGAAATGGGAGCATTTGGTTCCTAAAGCAGTTGTTGATGTTATTAAAGAAATAAAAGGTGTTGAACGGCTTAGAAAATTAGCTCAGACAGACAAATAAAAAATAAAAATAGTGATATTATGGAGGAAATCATTGATGTAAAAAATCCAAAAGAAGTTATTGAATACCTTAACAATATAGATGTTGATGAGTATGTTGAGATATATTTTGGAAGGGTTCATGTTGAAGGTAGGTTAATGCATTATAACGATGGACTTATAAGGTTGGTTCATGAAAAATATGGAATTATAGAGGTTGAAATTGAGAAAATATTGGATGATTTGTTAGAGTTAGTTCATAGTAATGGAGAGAAAAGAGTTGTGTTGAGGTTTTATTAGTCAATCATCAAAAATAGATAACATTTTCTAAGGTTATTGGTATAGAAGCCCTTTTGAGCTTCTATAAGTTTATTATATAACTATAAAAACTTTTGATGATTGACTATAATTCAGCTTTTTTGTCTAAAACTAAGTTATTTATATCATTTTGGTAGTTAATATTTTAACAAATTATTATGTAACCTAAAGAAATTTGGATTTTTTGATTTTTATATTTTAAATAATATAGACAATAAAATAGAAGAAACAAAAATTTTGAGGGAAATTATGCATTGGGCTGATGTAATTGCTGAAAAATTGATTGAAGAGAGAAAAGCAGATAAATATATCGTTGCGAGTGGAATAACACCTTCAGGACATATCCACGTAGGAAATGCAAGGGAAACACTGACAGCAGATGCAATCTATAAGGGATTAATAAATAAAGGAGTTGAAGCAGAGTTAATTTTTATAGCAGATACCTACGACCCATTAAGGAAGTTATATCCATTCTTACCAAAAGAGTTTGAGCAGTATATTGGGATGCCTTTAAGCGAGATACCATGTCCAGAGGGTTGCTGTGAAAGTTATGCTGAACACTTTTTAAGACCTTACTTAGAGAGTTTAGATGATTTAGGAGTAGAGCTAACAACATATAGAGCTGATGAAAACTACAAAAAAGGACTTTATGATGAAAAGATAAAGATTGCCTTAGACAATAGAGAAAAAATTATGGAGATTTTGAATAAATTTAGAGCTAATCCTTTACCAGATGACTGGTGGCCAATAAACATAGTTTGTGAAAACTGTGGAAAGTTAAAGACAAAGGTTATAAAATATGATAGTGAGAAAGAGGAAATAACCTATAGATGTGAGATTTGTGGATTTGAAAACACTGTAAAACCATATAAAGGAAGAGCTAAGCTTCCATGGAGAGTAGATTGGCCGGCGAGATGGAGTATATTTAATGTAACTATTGAGCCAATGGGTAAAGACCATGCAGCAGCAGGGGGAAGTTACGATACAGGAGTTTTAATTGCAAAAGAGATTTATAACTATATACCACCAAAAAAGGTTGTTTATGAATGGATTCAATTAAAAGTTGGGGATAAAGCAATTCCTATGAGTTCTTCAAAAGGTGTTGTGTTTGCTGTAAAGGATTGGACTAATATAGCCCACCCAGAGATTTTAAGATTCTTATTGTTGAGAAGTAAGCCAACAAAGCATATAGACTTTGATTTGAAGAAAATTCCTGACTTAGTGGATGAATATGATAGATTAGAGGATTTCTACTTTAACAACAAAGATAAAGATGAGTTAAGTGAAGAAGAACAAGAAAAGATAAGAATTTATGAGTTATCAACACCAAAAATCCCTGAAACTAAGCCGTTTGTTATACCATATAGATTCTGTTCAATCATTGCTCAGCTAACTTATGATGAAGAGAAGGAAGATATTAATATGGAGAGAGTATTTGAAATATTAAGAAGAAATAACTATAGTATAGATGATATTGATGAGTTCAGCATGAAAAAATTGAAAGATAGATTGTTAATGGCAAGAAACTGGGCTTTGAAGTATGGAGAAAAGTTGGTTATAATTAGTGAGGATGAGGCAAAAGAGATATATGAAAAATTGAAGGATAAACAAAAAGAATGGATTAAATACTTCGCTGAAAAATTAAAAACAGCAGAGTTTGATGCTTTAAACTTGCATGAGTTGATTTATCAAACAGCAAAAGAACTTGGCTTAAATCCAAGAGATGCCTTCCAAGCATCGTATATGATACTCTTAGGTAAAAAGTACGGGCCAAAGTTAGGAGCTTTCTTAGCAACTCTTGGAAAAGATTTTGTTATAAGAAGATATTCATTATTTGAATAATTTTTTACTTTTTTTGGTGGTAAGATGATAAAAATACACGCATTAGAGGAAGTTAAAGGAAATTCTAAAGAAATTGTTGAAAAAGAATTTGAAAATTTGGCTAATGAGCTGAAAGAAAAATATAATGCTAAACTTAAATATGTAGATGAAGACATAGAAGAAGACGAAAATTTAAAGTTTTATACAAAAATTGGAGAATTTGAGATAAATTTTGATAACTTTAAGGATTATATAAACTTCTGTTTAAAATATGGGGCAGATATTGAAGTTATAAAACCAGAGAAATTAAAACTCACAGCTAATGAGATAAATGAAGTTTTAGCTTTGGTTATAAGTGCGTTTAAATCATTTATGGATACATATAAGATTGGATTTGATGTATATGTTAAAGAGAAAAAAGATATAGATGTTGAGGGATATAAAAAAGGCAAGTATGATGAAGATGAAATAGCCGATTTTGAAGAAGAAGGGTTTATAAGAGTTAAGGCAGTGTTTGAAGCTATTGGAAAAAATGAAAATGAAGTGGTAAAAAACCTGCTTATTTCTTTGGATAGGGATGAGATTATAATCAACAAGATTATAACTAAAAACTTCAATGAAAATAATGAGAATTTTAATGGACTAATGGCTGTTGATTTGTTATGTAATCCCTTTGAGATGTTTGAAATCGCCTATAAGTATTTACCAGTTGCTATATCCATCCAAAGAGATGAGATTGAATTAAGTTTAGCTGATATTCAAGATATTGGTAACGAGCTATCTGGAGCTATGTTCGAACTTAGCCATGCCGTAATTATGAGGAAATAGCTATGCTAAGAGGCATTACCGAGCGTAGCGAGGTAATGCATCTGTTTTGATCAACGCACCATAGCTTCGCCCTATTGGGATACCTATTTAACTAAGTTTTGATCAACCTTTTCTAAAAGGTTGTTCGAGTAACCTTTTACTAAAAGGTTGGGAGCAATGTTTGAGCTTAGCCATGCGGTAGTTATGAGGAGATGAGTTCGTTTGATTAAAATAGGGCTTAACTCTATCTCTATTTGGGGTATCCATTATAAATTAAAAATT
Source organism: Methanocaldococcus jannaschii DSM 2661 (assembly GCF_000091665.1). Lineage (NCBI taxonomy): Archaea > Methanobacteriati > Methanobacteriota > Methanococci > Methanococcales > Methanocaldococcaceae > Methanocaldococcus > Methanocaldococcus jannaschii. The sequence continues at coordinate 473,760 of NC_000909.1, read as the reverse complement.
ATTTGAGGTGGTAAATTGCATCCAGCTTTAAAATACATGAGGCAAGATAGATTGCCACACATCTTCTGTTCTGGATGTGGAAATGGAATTGTTATGAATTGCTTTTTAAAGGCTATTGAAGAGCTAAATATAAAGCCAGAGGACTATATAGCTGTTTCAGGTATAGGTTGTTCTTCAAGAGTTCCTGGTTATTTATACTGTGATTCCTTACACACAACCCACGGAAGACCTATAGCGTTTGCAACAGGAATTAAAATAGCAAGACCAGATAAACATGTTGTTGTATTTACTGGGGACGGAGATTTGGCAGCTATAGGTGGAAATCACTTCATCCATGGATGCAGAAGAAACATAGATTTAACTGTCATCTGTATAAACAATAATATCTATGGAATGACTGGGGGGCAAGTTTCACCAACAACACCTTATGGTAAAAAGGCAACAACAGCACCTTATGGTAGTATAGAAAATACTATGGATTTGTGTAAAATGGCGATTGCGGCAGGAGCTACTTATGTAGCAAGATGGACAACAGCTCATCCAATTCAGCTTGTTAGGTCAATTAAGAAGGGTATTCAAAAGAAAGGATTTGCGTTTATTGAGGTTGTCTCTCAATGTCCAACATACTATGGAAGATTCAACATCTCAAGAAAGCCAGCTGATATGATTAAATTCTTAAAAGAGAACTCAATACACTTAAATAAAGCTAAGGATATGAGTGAAGAGGAGTTGAATGGAAAAATTGTTGTTGGTGAGTTTTTAGATATAGAGAAACCAGAGTTTGTTGAGGAATTGCATAAGTTGATTGAGAAGTTAAAGAGTGAATAAAAGGAGGGTTAAGATGAGAAAAGAGATAAGACTCTCTGGATTTGGTGGGCAGGGAATTATTTTGGCTGGAGTTATTTTAGGGAGGGCAGCAGCATTGTATGACAATAAAGAGGCAGTTCAAACACAGTCTTATGGGCCGGAAGCAAGAGGGGGGGCAAGTAAGTCAGAGGTTGTTATCAGTGATGAGCCAATTGACTTCCCAAAGGTTATAAAGCCGGATATATTGGTTTGTTTATCACAGCAGGCTTATGATAAGTATAAGGATGATATTAAAGAGGGAGGAGTTGTATTGGTTGATGAGGATTTAGTTTCAACAGATAAAATGCCAGAAGTTGATGTAACGATGTATAAAATCCCATTTACAAGGATTGCATCAGAGGAGATAAAACTTCCAATTGTTGCAAATATAGTTATGTTAGGAGCTTTAACAAGATTAACAAATATTGTTTCAAAGGAAAGTATGGAAAAGGCAATTTTAGATAGTGTTCCAAAGGGAACTGAAGAGAAAAACTTATTGGCATTTAGTAAGGGATATGAAGTTGCAAAGGAGTTATAAAGAAGAGGCATTGCTTCTGTAAAGAAGCAATGCATCCAGGTATCCCAATAGGGCGAAGCCCTATGGTTAGTAAGGGTTATGAAGTTGCTGGAAAATTGTAAGTATCTGAATATTTGATTTTATGGACTACAAATAGAAAATTATTATTTTAATAAAAAACTTTCTAATTTTTGAGATTTTTTTAATTTAAAGGGATTTTATGAAAGATTTTATTATGGAGATAATTTTATAGAATCAAATAATCGGAGTTATAAAAATAATCTTTAAAATTGAGTAAAACTAATAAAAACTTTTGAAATTTTAGATAATTAAAAAATAGATTTCTATAGTTTTGGTTTTATATGTTTTATTTGTATATGAAAAATTGATAAAAATTTATCCAATGATTACATTATCAGATTTTGATTTTAAAGATTTTTAAATGAAAATTTTAAATTTTATTAGTTAAAAATTCTCTATTTGGTTGAAATAATCATTATCACTAAAAAAGTATTACTCAAAATTTAGATTTGAATGAATAGGGGAGATTTTTTAGATGTAAGATATGATTTTTAGGTTATTATTTGATTAGAGGTTTTTTGTTAATTTATTAGATAAAATAAAAGGTTTTTATTGAATGTTAATATTGGTTATTAATAATTTTAAATAGTAAAGTATAAATATTAGTTATAATATATCTAAATATAAAGGGTTTAAGAAGAACATTGTTGTATGGAAACTAAACGTTTATCGATAATATCGGTTACATCTGATAGTCTGTTTAAGAAGAACATTGTTGTATGGAAACGGGAGGTGTGAGGGCGGCTCCCCCCTAATCTCTAAAATTGTTTAAGGAGAACAGTATTGTATGGAAACCCATCATAGTCACCTCCTCTCTTTTTCCACGATTTTTGTCCAACCCTATATTTCGTGTTTAAGAAGAACAATATTGTATCAAAAACTCTTTTTTATCCACTCTAAAATATCCTAAATAATTTTTTATATCCCAAAAGAGAAATATTAAACTAAAAACCTATTTTTTGGTGTCCATTATGCCAAAAATTTTATACAATCCAGAGGTTTTAGGGCATAAACCAAAATCCTACCATGTTGAAAATCCAGAGAGAGTTTTAACCATTTTAAACAGCTTAAAATCTAATGGCTTTGATGATATAGTTTTAATTGAAGGAAAATCTACAATTAATGAGATTTTAGAGATTCATAGTAGAGATTATGTATATTCAATTATAAATCTAAGCAAATCATTTAACTATTATGATGGTGATACATATCTCTGTGATAGAACCTTAGACGCAGCATTAACTGCCTTTAAATTGGCAAAAGAAGCTGTAAAATTAGCATTAAAAGATAGGGATTTATACTTTGCATTAACAAGACCTCCAGGACATCATGCTGGAATTTCTGGAAGGGCTTTAGGAGCAATGTCAAACGGTTTTTGCATATTTAATAATATAGCAGGAGCTGCAAGATTAGCTAAAAATTATATGAAAAAAGTCATAATAATTGATTTTGATGTGCATCATGGAAACGGCACTCAAGAAATCTTCTGGAATGATAATAGAGTTATTCATATAGATTTCCACCAAAGAGGCATCTATCCAGGAACTGGAGATATATTAGATATTGGAGGAGAAGAGGCAAAAGGGACTAAAATAAATCTTCCTTTCCCAGCACATTCAACTGATGCTGATTATATATTTGCATGGAATGAGATTGTTGAGCCAATTTTAAATTACTTTAGTCCAGATACTGTTTTAGTTTCTGCAGGTTTTGATGCATTTATAAATGATGGCCTTGCAAGTATGGACTTAACTGAAACATTTTATAGATTTGTAGGAGCTAAGCTAAGCGGATATAGTGTTACAGCAGTTTTAGAAGGAGGATACAGTATAGGTTTAAAGTATGCTCCACCAGCATTTTTAGATGGATATGTTGATGCTAAAGATGTGTTGGATAATTTAGAGGATTATACAGTTATTAATTCTAATGAAGTTAAATCAATGGTTAAAAATGTTAAAAAGATAATTGGGGAGTATTTGGATATTTTTTAATAGGACTCCGCAGTTTATATATTATAATAAGTAGTTAGACGTTAATTTTTGCTAACTTTCTACCAAACTCTTTAATTTTTTTAATATCATTTTCTTTTGGAGCAAATCTAAATGTCAATATCTTATCATCAACAATTTTAAACCCTAACCTTTTAAAAGCCTCAATTATTTTTTTAGTCGCACATTCTTTCCAACCATAGGAGCCAAAGGCTACGCCAATCTTTTTATTACTTGGCTTTAATCCTTCTATATAAGTTAATAACATTCCAACCTTTGGATGCACATTCATATTTATTGTTGGAGAACCAACCAATACGTATTTTGCGTCTAAGATATCTCTCATTATAATGTTCAATGGGGAAGTATCTAATCTGTGGTATATTACATCAACTCCTTCTTCAGATAATCCCTCTCCAAGGGCTTTGGCTATTTTTTCTGTTGAAGAGTATATAGTTGCATATACAATGACTGCAGTATTTTTATATGAATCAGAACACCACATACGGTATTTTGTTAAAATTTCATCAATCATTATATGCCAAATAACACCATGTGATGGACATATATACTCTAAATCCAAATCCTTCAAGATATTTAGAATTTTTAAGATGCTTTTTCTATATGGTAATAAAATATTGGCAAAATACTCCTTAGCATCCAGCATAATTTTATGACCAATATCACTGTCTATTTTCTCTTTATAAACCACATGTTGACTAAATAAATCATTTGAAAACAGAATTTTATCTTCTACACAGTATGTTAGCATATATTCACACTTGTCATCAGTTATAAATTTTAATGTTCTATTTCCAATATTTAATTCATCTCCATTTTTTACAATGACAAATTCCCAATCTTTTGTATTAAATTGAGCATCTAAATAATATTTTCTAATTTTTGTAGTCACAATCTTCGCTTCTGTAAGCTCAATAAGTTTTTCTATGCATTCGTTATGGTCAGGACTAATATGGTTTGAGATAATATAATCTAATTTCAAATTAGCTACGTCTTTCAAATATGACAATAATTCATCAAAATACTTTATTCTTGTAGTATCGATTATAACATTGTTTTTATCTAAGATTAGATATGAGTTATATGTAGTCCCTTTTTCAATGTCTAATCCCCTATACTCTTTAATTTTCCATTCTATAAAACTCATGCAGTAAATATTATCTTTTATTTTAAGCACCATATATTTCACCACAAAAATATTAATTATAAGAACCCAAAACTCTAAAGATTACAACATTAAATATTCTGGCGATAGTAATATATAATAAATGTCCAATGTTAATTTAAGTAAAATAACAACTAAGTAATCTTTATAAATGTTTTAGTTTGATTAACAGCATAGATTGAGGGAAATTATGGTAAAAATAGACTACAAAAAGTGTGGTTATTGTGGAGCGTGCGTTGGAGTTTGTGAAAAGTTAGCTATCAATTTGATAGAACATATTATAGTTATTGATGAAAAAAAGTGTAATAACTGTAAGTTATGCACAATAGTATGTCCATTAAATGCATTAGAGGGGGAATGATGAGAGAGTTAAATGATGTATATGATGTAGTGGTTGTTGGAGCAGGTCCCGGAGGAAGTATGGCAAGTTATGCATCAGCAAAGAATGGAGCTAAAACACTATTAATTGAGAAATCTCAAGAGATTGGTGAGCCAGTTAGGTGTGCTGAGGCAATTCCATCAATAGAGGAATTTGGATTAAAACCAGAACCAGAGTTTGTTAGAAACATTATTAAGGGAGGAATTTTATTTTCTCCTTCTGGAAAAAAAGTTACAGTAACTCAAGATAAGGCTCAAGGATATGTAGTTGAGAGAAAAATTTTTGATAAATATTTGGCTATAAGGGCAGCTAAAGCAGGAGCTAAAGTAGCAGTAAAAACAACAGCTATTGGTTTAGAGAGGGACGGAGATTATTGGAATGTTATAGTTGAATTTTTAGGAGAGGAGTATGTTATAAAAACTAAAGTGGTTATAGCTGCTGATGGTGTTGAGAGCAATATAGCTGAATATGCTGGTTTAAAGGCAAAGAAAAAGCCATTGGAGATTTGCTCCTGTGCTGAATATGAGATGACAAATGTTGAATTGTTGGATAAAAATATGATGGAATTCTATTTTGGTAATGAAGTGGCTCCAGGAGGGTATGTTTGGATATTCCCCAAAGGAGAAACAGCTAATGTTGGTTTGGGAGTTAGAGATAAAAAGAAGAAGGCAATAGAATATTTAGAAGAGTTCATAGAAAATGGTTTAGCTAAAGATAGGTTAAAGGATGCAACACCAATAGAATTCAAAGTTGGAGGAGCTCCTGTTTCTGGCCCTATAGAAAAAACCTATACTGATGGTCTTTTAGTTGTGGGGGATGCTGCTGGGCAGATAAGCCCATTAACTGGTGGAGGAATTTATTTAGCTATGGATTGTGGATTAATAGCTGGAGAAGTAGCAAGTAAAGCTATAAAATTAAATGATTGGAGTGAAGAAACCCTAAAAGAATATGAAAGAAGATGGAAAGAAAAGCATTATGAATATTTAATGAGCCATTTAAAGTATAGAAAAATCTTAGAGAAAATGAGTGATGATGAGTTAGATGCTTTAGCAGAAGCTTTAGGAGAAAGTTTAGACGGCATTGACTTGAAAAAATTTGTCAAGAGAATAATAACTAAAAAACCATCACTTTTAAAATACTTTAAGGATTTATTATAATTTTATTCTTTCTTTGGTTTTTTAACTACTAAAACTGGACAGTGTGCATTTTTAATAACTCTCTCAGCTACACTTCCCAATAATATTCTTTCCAATCCTGTCTTTCCAGTAGTTCCCATAACTATCAAATCTGCCTTTTTCTTTTCAGCAAATTCAACAATCTCATTTGCTGGGACACCCTCTAACATCTCTGTATGAATCTTAACTCCCCACTCTTCAGCCATTTTTTTAACTTTTTTTAATGCTTCCTGCCCCTCCTCTTTTAAAAGCTCACTTATCAGTTCCCAACTTCCCTCTGCAGGAAGTCCAACAAATGGAGAGACATCGACAACATATATTGCATAAACTTCTGCATCAAACTCCTTAGCTATATTGATTGCATGCTTTGCAGCTTCAAGTGAAACATCTGAACCATCAGTTGGGATGACTATTTTTTTATACAAGTTTTCACCATTTCTTATTATTGAATTTAGTATATAATATTTAAGTGCCAATAAAATAAAAACCTTTTTCATTAGTGATTATCAACATGATAATACACATATAAACCCTATTAACTCCTAATAAAAATCATTAATTTTGAAAATATATATAAATATGGCAATGATGAAAAGAGGGTTAGCTGAACTGTGATGATACTTACCCGAACTGAGCCATTATTTTTTATTCTTTTTCTTTCTCTTTATCTTTATCTAAGTCCATAATTACAATGCCTTCTTTTAGTTTTTCAACTTCTTCCTCACTTAATATCTCTTCTTCAACACCTTCTCCAATAATGGCACTATGTCCTAATGGGTCTATCAGTATTAAAGTTGCTTCTTCTTTACCCTCTTTTAATTTCTTTATTCTTTCTCTAAGCTCTTCAGCTTTCTTTTTCTGTTCCTCTGTCTCAGCCCATCTAATTAAAGTCTGTAAAATGTTATCAACTCTGTTTAAAACCCCCTCAACATTGCTAACAAACCCTTCAGCTAATGGACCAGGCTTAATTTCAACTCCAAGTTCTGGAATTTGTATATATGCTGAAGAACTTCTAACAACTCTTTTATTTAAATCCCTCTCACTTTCAATTTTTAATATATATTTCTTCGGCTCCCTTACTTCTAATGGAAACACGTCACTTCTTCTAAAGTTGCATTTTTCACAAATCATCGTTGTTTCTAACACAGGGCCGAAGTATGGGATATCTATTTGGTGAGAGGTTATTACAAAAGTGCCTTTACCTCCACATACTGGACAGTCTAACCTTTGCACATTTTCCATTTTATCACCTATGGGAACTTTTAATCAATCTAATATATAAACTTTTCGTCTTATTTTTTGTGGGTAACTTTTATATATTTCCCAGAGGATAATGTTATTCCATGGCGATAATATAATGATTGATTATGAAAAATGGCGGAATATGTTTTCCTAATTTATTTGGTAGATATCAAATATCAATTTCGTGAGAACATGTATAAAAAATTAGAGATTATTGAAAGGGCAATACTATTAAATCCTCAATATATCCAGGCTTTTAGAGAAAAATTAAAAATTACCCAATCAAAATTAGCTAAAGAAAGTGGAATTAGTCAATCTCATCTCAGCATGTTAGAGAAAGGAAAAAGACCAGCAACTAAACTTATAGCAACTGCTGTAACTCTTGGTTTATTAAAATGTTTCTCCTCAAACAATGTTGAAAATCCAATAATTGAACTTTTAGATGCACTCTCCCTTTTAAAGTTTGAAGATACTTTTGCAGAATTTGTATCTGAAATTATTGAAAAAGGTGATAAGGGGTATCTTAGGTTAATTGAAAACTACCCTGTATTAATAATAAGTAAGGAGAACTTATTAAATGAGATGAGAAGTAGGTTAGAAGTTATGGATATTGAGAGGATAGAACTATCAAGAGGGAGAATAAAAGTCATAGGAAAACATCTTGACAATAAATATGTTGAGATATTCTTAGATTGCTCAGATATTAGGAGATTAGAAAAAAAATTCATGAAAAAAACTGGGAAGAAGGTTATCATCCAAGTATTTCCAAAAGATGAAGTTCCACCAATTTATTCAATAAATAAAGATTGTGTTATAATTCATTGCTGGTAAATCAGGGAAATAAAAGAAAGTGGGGCTGAACGTAGTGAAGCCCCGCTCTGGGTATCCCAATAGGGCGAAGCCCTATGGTGTATAATAATTCATTGCTGGTGAGAGTGATGGATATTATTATTTTATATCTAATAGCTCTAATAACATCAGTAATTGTTGCTTTAGTCCTAAAACTTCCAATAATCCCAAAAGAAAAGCCTATAAGGTTTAGCTTTGAGACATCTATTATATTTCCAACACCAATCTTAGCTTTAGGCATTGAGGCAATATTTAGGAATTTATTTGGGGATTATATAAGCTTGGCATTCTTTGCTGGGCTGTTTGGAGCTCTATTATCAAAATATGCTGATAAGTTATTTGGTGAGCCGTAATGGAGATTGTTGAAATTGTAAAAATAATTATTGCTGGGATTATCTGCTGGCTTAACTTTGTTCTTATCGATACTTATTTTGGACTTCCAGAAAAGCCAGGAGTTTTAGGAGCTAAGACAATAGGAGAGAAGATTAGAGATATCGGTGGAAATTTAAATGGAGGCTACTTTATGGGAAATATTGTGTGCTCTCCAGATGCCTCAGCAGGAACATTATTGGCTTCAATAATGAACTACCTAATGGGAATTGAAGGAGGGTTTATAGCGGCTTTATTGGTTTGGATTGGTAATCGTCTATGTGCAGACCCAGGTTATGCTGGAACTATTGGAGCTTTAACAATAACTGCTATTATCTATCTCCTAAATCCAATAATTGAAGCAAAATATTTCATTGTGGGAATGGTCTTGGCAATATTTACAATTCAAGGATTTGAGCACAGATATGCCTCTATATTACTTGGAAAAATAGCTAAAAAGATGAATAGAGGGGAATGATGGATATTGTAGAGATAATTATTGGATTTATAGCATTGTTAATGACAGCAAGGATATTCTTAGAAAGAAGTAGAGCAAGAAAATTGCTTTACCTTTGTTGTTTAAGCTTCTGTATCTCTGCATTAATTGCTCTATATGTGGATTCACCAATGGGAGGTATAGTGGCTATAACATACTTTATATGCTCAACTATCTCATCCAATGCAATTGCCTATACAATAGAGCAAACAAAACATATTGAATAGGTGAAAATTTGGAGGTTTTACCATTAGTATCTGGAATATGTTGCATATTGGGAGGAATTGGAGTTATCTTACATACAAATCCAATAAACAAAATTATTATGCTTGCTTTGTTAGAAATAGGGATGATTGGTTTAATTGTTTCATGTTATTACCTGGATATTGCTATAGTCTCATCACTCTGCGAACCAATCTGCACAGTAATTTTATTACTTGGATATTTGAAATACCTAACAACAGTAAAGAAAAAGAAAAGATATGGTAGAAATTTGCCAATATTGTCTAAATAAGAAAAAGTATGGTGAATATTTATGGAACTCGTTGAATATATTCTCTATATTGGATATGCACTATTAATTATTGGAACTCTTGGAACTGTTATAGGGCCGAAGTTGATAATCCCCTAATTAGGATGTTAAATGTTGAAGTACCAACAATAGGCGTTTCTTTAATATTCTTAGCTTATGATGAAGCCCTTGCATTGATGACATTTATTGCAGTTAATGCAGTTTTGAGTTTAATTTTGATTAGAGCAGTGATATTAGATGCCGAATATAAAGAAAATAATCAATAAAGGGGGAAATAATGAAAAAACTTGGAAACCATAGAGGGAAACCCTCTATTGGGATACACCCTAACACCTCCTCGCTTACGCTCGGAGGTGTAAATTAATTTTGATTAATTTGTTTGGAAAAATTTGAGGTGGGTAATAATGAAAAAACTTGGTAAAATATGGAACTATTTATCAAAGCCAGAAATTGTCCCAAGAATATTCTCTGTATTCTTAGCTTTAGTCTTTATATTTGGGTTATTGATGCCTCATTACTTAAATCCCAATCAACTTTATCCAAAACCAATTCCTCACTCTCAAACACTAAAAACACCATTAGCACCTTATGATAGAGGAGGGATTCCATTAAAAGAACCTGCAGAGTTAAAAGCTCAATATCCACAATATGAACCTAATCTTGGAAAGATAACTGCCTATCTAACTCCAATAGCTGAATGGATTAAAGATAAAACCTACTACTTTGGGACAACAATAGTCTCAACACCTGGAGGAATATTGGATGAAATCCTATACTATACAAGAGGAATGGATACAGTGCTTGAAAGTTCTATACTGCTAATATCGTTCATAATATTTAGCTGGTTATTCTTCAACAAGGATTAGGTGGGAGAGATGGAGAACATCATCTACAGTATATACCATCCAACGATATTGGTTGGATTTGCTATTGGAATTTTGTCATTATTGGCTATTGGATTTCAAAAGAATGATTTACATGCTTTAATATTGACTGATGTTGTTGAGTGTGCCATGCTTATAATTATAGCAGGTGTTGGAACAGATTTAGCTGAAGCGTTAATTTTGCCAGGTTTAGTTGTTAGTTTAGCTGAACTTTTAGCAGTTTCAGAGGTTTTAATAACAAGAAAATATCTAAAATCAAAAAGACCTAAGCCAAAAAGCTACAAGTTGTTTGAAGAGTTTAAACTTCCACTATATACAGGAGAATTGAAGTATGATATTCATATGGAAATTTTAAAAACCTCACCAAAATTTTTGGCAATAATTTTAATTGTTTATGGAGCTATATTGAGTGGATTTACTGGAGGGGCGGTTATAGCTACTGGATTGCTGTTTTATGCACTATCTCAGAGAGTTATTGGCGTGGAGATTTCAGAGGAATTAAAAACAATGTGGGAGGGAATATCTGGATTATCTGGAATTGCATGGGCTTTGTGGATATTTGGATTTATAGGTTTCTTTGTGTTCCCAGATAAATGGTTACTGTGTCTATTGATGGCTGGTTTAGGTTTAGTTATAAAGGTTGGCTCAAAACTTGGACTTATTGGATATATAGGTGAGGTAAGATGATTGACAAAGCATAGGAGGAGACCTCCTATTGCTATACCACCCGTCCATTAAGTTAGGGCTTTCAGCCCTAATTAATGTCCATTATTTAATAAAATTAGGTGAGATAAAATGATTGAATCAATAACTGGCTATCTATTTGGAATTGTTCCATTTGGAGACATTGTATTTGGCTTTTCAGAATTTTCAATTATTGGATTTATCACTGCAGTAATATTTACCATCATAGTTTATTTAACAAAGCCAGAAAAGCAGTTAGAAGCTCAAAAATTTAAAATTGAAGATAAATTAGAGGTAGTAACACTAAATGAGTTAAAAATTAGGAGAATGATGGCTATTGTCTGCGGAATAGCAACTGCTGGAGCTATGCTAACTTATGATTTGTTTGATTATGCCTTATTCTTAACTTTAGTTGGGATTGCAAATATAGGTATTGTCTCAGCAGTTAAAAGAGAATGGGTGTTAAATGCAAGTTATCAGTATGGACTTATAGCGATGATTGCCACCCTTCCATTATTTGGTTCTGCAGGGATGATATTGGCTAAAACAGGGACATTATCAATCTTTGAACTGCCAAAAATACAAACATCCCTATTATTTGAAAAAATTATATTTGCCGCTGGAATGGCTGGAGAAACTGGGATAGCTCCCTTCTATGCTGCAAAGGCGGAGATGTTTAGAGCTCCTGGCTCACCATACATATTGATGATACACCTCTCCTCACTGTTGTTGATTGTAAGGACTGTTGAGATTCTATTGACAATTTAAAATACTTTAGGTGAAAAACATGGATGAAGAGAGAAAATATGGATTATATTCATTGATTATTGGTTTGTTGTGTGTTATTGGGATTGTTATGCTTAATGGGTTGATTTGCTATGTCCTATATATTATTGCAGTTCCTTCTCTCCTATATGGAATTGGAGCATTTATAATTCCAAAAACAAGAAGAAAAGATGCTGGAAAATTGCCATTTAGAGGATATTGAAAATATTAAAATAAAAATCTGGGTGAGGATATGGATACTTCACTGATAGGGACTATAAACGAAACTTTTAGAAAAAGTTGAACGAAAACTCTTAGAGTTTTCATAGCTGGAAAGCATAGCTCTCCATTTCATCAAAAACTAACACCTCCTCGCTTCGCTCGGAAGTGTAAATTTACAACTGATAAAATCTGGGTGATGCTTATGGATACTTCACTTATCGGAGCTATAAACTTAACAATCCATGCATTTCTTGTTGGTTCTCTGTTACTTGGATTACATAGAAAAATAATGGCAAGGATTCAAGGAAGACCAGGACCTCCAATAATCCAATATCTATTGCATACACTAAAATTCTATGTAAAGGAAATAACTTTCCCAATAACTGCTGGAAATCCTCTCTATATATTTGTAGCTTTATTGGATATTGCTATTTGGTTAGCTGCATTAATTATAGCTATTGATTTCAAGTCATCCCTCCTTATAATTATAGGAATCTATGTATTGCAAAAAATAGTGGAGCATGGTTGTGGTTTGTCATCTGGGTCTCCTTATGGAAAGATAGGAGGGGTTAGAAGTGTCTTTTCAGCAGCTGCAGAAGTGCCATTATTTGCAGTTGTTGCTGCCATATACTTAACAACACATTCAGTTTTAATTTCAGATATATTGAGTTATCAAGAAATACACGGCAGTTTATTGTTTAAAATGCCAATTTGTGCATTCGCATTCTTTATATTGCTTGTTTCAAAAGCTCCAAACAGTCCATTTGGGATAGTTAAGGGTAAAGATATTGTTAGCGGATATATGACAGAGCATTATGGTTTATTAGGGGCTATAATCTACATTGCAGAGGCAATAGCATACTTTGTATTGCTCTGGCTCTTTATAGCTGTATTTATTGGTCCTTTAGTAATAAACAGCCCTGTATTAACATTGGCTGTAATGGTTGTAATGACAGTGATTTTAGCATTTGTTAATGGATTAACACCATTATTAGCTCCTCATCATTCAGTCATGCTTCAAATGACAATTGCTGGACTTGTATTGTGTGATGTCCTATATCGATTAATAGTGGGTGGATAAAATGAAAAGCTACATTGTATCCATAGGGGAAACCCCCTATTGGGATGAACCTTTTAGTAAAAGCTTCACCAAAACCTAACACCTCCTCGCTTACGCTCGGAGGTGTAAATTAGTAAGATTTGGGGAGTATCCCAATAGAGGGGCGAAGCCCCTCTATGGGTCTTATACAGACTAACAGTGGGTGGATAAAATGAAAAGCTACATTTATTTCTTTACAATTGCATGCATTATTGCCGTGATTTATTGTGTATTGGTTAATCTATTGCAAATAAATGTCATTCCAGTAGTTTTAGCATTTAGCTTAATCTTGATATTAACAATCTCAACCATAAACAAAAAAATAGCCCATAAAATGGAAGATATTGAGGTTTTATTTATGCTCTTAGTTTTAGCTTTCTTTGCATATGCAATTTATAAACTCTACATTCCTGTGTAAATGGTGAAATCATGGGATTATTTGAGCTAAATTTGGCTATAATATTGTTTATCATTGGAAACTTTATTGGATTGGAATATAGCTATAGAAAATACTCCTCTCCTTATGTAGAAAAAGGTATTGATAAGTTTGCCTTAGCTATTTCAGTATTTGGGGGGATTTTAATTAATTCTCCGTTGTATATGCTTGGATGTCTATTAATTGGATTTCCTTTAGGTATGAGACCTGGATATGGAAGAGTTGAATTTGTTGTTGGATTAGCAGTTGCCCTGTTTCTTTATTTCTTGAGGTGGTAATTATGACTGAGATTGTTGATATTGACAAAAAATATGTTGAGAATTCATTAAAACAGAAGATGAATGTTCTTAAGGATAATAGATTTTTAATGGATGATGTATTTATTCCAATAGCTAAAGCTTTAAAGATAGAGGTTGAGGAAGTTATTGAAATATTTGCAAAAAAATTGGATTTTGCATCTTGTTATGAACTCCATGCTTATGCAGAGCAGGCAAAGATGGGCTGTTTAGGAAGGAAGGTAGATATTGATTTAGGGCTGTGCTGGCTTAGTGATTTCTTTGGACTTATAAAAAAAGAAGAAGCAGATTTAATTAGAAAAAAGGTAGTTGAAAGTTATTTGCTGTATAAAAAGCCATATAAAGAGGCGTTGGAGGAAGGTAGGCAGATGATTATCAAATTGTTAAAGGAGGAATAGCCATGATGAAAGAATTATTCAGAAACCATAGGGCTTCGCCCTATTGGGATACCCAGGATGCATTGCTTCTGCAAAGAAGCAATGCCTCTTAAAATTTATTGGGAGGAATAGCCATGATGAAAGAATTATTCAGAAAAAGGTCAATACATGTTTGTGTTGTCAATACTGGGGGTTGTAATGGATGCGATATTGAGATAGTTGCCTGCTTAGCTCCAAGATACGATATTGAGCAGTATGGGATTTACGTCCATAATAACCCAAGAGAAGCGGATGTTTTATTAGTTACAGGGCCAGTAACTTTACAATGGGCAGAGAGATTAAAGGAGATTTATGAAAAAACACCAGAACCAAAGATAGTTGTTGCTGTTGGAGCTTGTGCATTGAGTGGAGGGATTTTTAAGGAAGGACATGTTGTTGGAGGAGTTGATAAAGTTATTCCTGTAGATGCAAAAATCCCTGGATGTCCTCCAAGACCTTCTGAGATTATTGAAACAATCTTAAAGGTAGCTCCTAAGGCAATAGCAATGAGAGAAAAGAGATTAAAAAATAAAGATGAGTGAAAATATGGCAACAATTCCTATAGGACCAATTCATCCAGTATTGAAAGAGCCGTTAAGGATTAAACTTGTTTTAGATGGAGAGAAACCTGTTGATGCTGAAATTGAAATGGGTTATGTTCATAGAGGAATAGAAAAAATTATGGAAGGAAAACATTGCCATAAAGGAATTCACTTAGCAGAAAGAGTTTGTGGTATCTGTTCCTATGTGCATACGATGACGTTTGCTGAATGCATTGAGCATATATCAAAGATAGAGATTCCAGACAAGGCAAAATATCTTAGGGTAGTTACTTGTGAATTAGAGAGAATACACAGCCATTTAATTGCTTCAGCAGTGTATAATTTATCTATTGAACATGAAACACTTGCTATGTGGCTTTTGAATGTTAGGGAAATAATTATGGATTTAATGGAGATGATTACTGGAAATAGGGTTAATATGGGTTATAATGTAATTGGGGGAGTTAGAAGAGACATAAATAGAGAGATGATGGATGAGATATATAAAAAACTCGATATCTTTGAAGATGAACTAAAAAATATTATTGAGGTTTTTGAAACAGGGCCTTTAATAGCTTTAAGAAGTAAAGAAATTGGTATTTTGCCATATCATGAAGTTATGAGGACGAGGGCTGTTGGGCCAATTTGTAGAGGTTCTGGATTGCCAGAAAGTGATTGGAGGTTAAGACATTCAACATATCAAGAGTTGAAATTTAAGCCAGTGTGGAGGGAGGAAGGAGATAACTTTGCAAGGATGATGGTTAGGCATGAAGAGATTATTGAGAGCGTTAGATTAATTAGAGAGGCTTTAGAGCATTATGAAGAGTGTTCTGGAGATATAAGGGTTAAGGCAGAGATTAAAGGAGGAAAAGGAGAGTGGAGGAATGAAGCTCCAAGAGGAGAGGTAACTTATAGGATGGAAATAACTGATGGAGGGATAATAAAGAGGATAATGATTAGAACTCCTACAGTTATGAACTTGGAGGCGTATAAATATATGCTAAAGACTTGTCCAACTGTAGCTGATGCTGTATCTGCTTATACAAGTATCGACCCTTGCGTTTCATGCACAGAGAGATGCATAGTTGCAGTAAAGGATGGCAAGGAGATTCCAATTAGTATTAAATTTAGGTGATTGTTATGGCATCTTCGCTATGGTATCTTTATGAATTTGCAAGAAAAAAGTGGATTAAAAGATTTATTGATGCAAAATCAGATAAAAGCTCCTATATTCCTCCAGAAAGATATAGAAAAATACCTCCAATTGTTAAATTTCCTGAGAAATGTATATCCTGTGAAGGTTGTAAGGAAAGTTGTCCAGCCTTTGCAATTGAAATGATATACAACGAAGAGTATAACAAAAAACTTCCAGTGATTGATGAAGGTTCTTGTGTAGCATGTGCCAACTGTATTGAAGTTTGTCCAACAGGAGTTTTAGAGATGGATAAGCATAGGGTTGAGACAGAGGGCTTATTTTTTGATAAACCTAAATATAGCAATCTTATAATTGACGAGGAAGTCTGTGTTAGATGTGGAAATTGCGAAAGAGCTTGCCCAATCAATGTAATTGAGCGTAAAGAAGGGAAATATGTAATAAATATGGCTTTATGTATTTCTTGTAAAGAATGTATCAAAGTTTGTCCTATAGAGAATGCAATAGTTGTTGTTGATGAAAAAACATTGAAAGAGAAGATAGATAAAGCCTTTGAAATTAAAAATAAAAAAATTACTGGGAAGTTGGAAATTAAGGAGAACGTTATTGAAAAAATTCCACATATTGTTAGTGGCTTGTGTGTAAGTTGTGGAATATGTAAAGATGTATGCGTAGGAGAGATTGATTTAAATGAAAAAAAGGTTGTTGAGTGCGTAAAGTGTGGTTTATGTATAGAAGTTTGTTCAACTACTGCAATAAGGATTTATAAACCAATTATACCAAAGAGGAAGGATATTTGCTACGTTATTGATGAGGATTTGTGTATTGGCTGTAGAATTTGTCAGAAAGTGTGTGGGTCAGGGGCTATTAAAATTAGCAAAGAGACAAAACTACCATATATTGTTCCAGAGTTGTGTGTTAGAGGAGGAGCATGCGCAAGAGAATGTCCTGTTGGAGCTATAAAAGTTGTTAAGCCAGAAGAGGCAGAAGAGGCGGTTAAAGTTAGAATAATAGAGGATAAGATAATTGAGAGCATTGAGAAGGATTTAGTCTTATACACTGAGAAGTATGGAAAGGTTAAAGAAGAG
This sequence comes from Methanocaldococcus jannaschii DSM 2661, assembly GCF_000091665.1. Lineage (NCBI taxonomy): Archaea > Methanobacteriati > Methanobacteriota > Methanococci > Methanococcales > Methanocaldococcaceae > Methanocaldococcus > Methanocaldococcus jannaschii. The sequence goes on along the minus strand of NC_000909.1, from coordinate 456,515 downwards.
ATTGAAAAGTTATCCCTCAAAAAGTTGAAAGAAGAGCTAAAAAGGAGAGTTTATGAAGAAAATAAAAGAATAATGGAAAAAAAGAGGGAGCTGTATGATAAAGGAAATAATAGCTAAACATTTCAATTTAGCTGATAAAAATATCCAATTACTCCCAAAATTTAATATTATTTTAAATAAAAGAGAGATTATCGTTAAAGAGGATAAATGCATTAGCTGTGGAAAATGTATTGAAATCTGCCCAGTGAATGCAATAACCTACAGTAGTGATGGGTTATATATAACTATTAATAAAGAAAAATGTGTGTTTTGTGGAAAATGCAAAAAAGTTTGTCCAACAAATGCAATTGTAATAATAAGATTGAGATGCGAAATTAACGAAGATGCAAGGATTATTGAAGTAGATAAGTATGAATTTATTGATTATATAAGTGAGAGATGTGCATCTTGCTTAGTTTGTTTAAGGAATTGCCCATTTAATGCTATTGAAGAATATGGAAGTAAAATAAGGATTGATATAAATAAGTGTGAGCTTTGTGGAAAGTGTGAAGAAATTTGCCCGTTAAATGCTATAATATTACGATAAGAAATACTATTTCATAAAAAGTCATAATAGTTTGCATTGAAAGGTGATTACATTGATTGAGATAAAAAAGTCATTGGATGAGATATTATCAAAGATAGATGGGGATAAAAAGTATATTAATGAGGTAGCCAAAAAAATAACTCCCATAACTTATAAATTGTTATATATCAACGAAACTAAATGTATTAGATGCAATCTTTGCTACAAAGAATGCCCAGTAGATGCAATTGAAAAAGCGAAGGTTAAAAAATCTGCAAAGATAATTGAAGATAAATGTGTTAAATGTGAAATTTGTGCCCAAACATGCCCTGTTGGAGCAATATATGTTATAGAGGGAAGGGCAGAGATTGAAGATAGCGAAGTTCATTATACAATAAAAGAAAAATCAATCCCTCACAGAAAGATTAGGTTAAAAAAATATGAGCTTGATGAAAATACTTGCATAAAATGCGGAATTTGTGCAAGATTCTGTCCAACAAATGCTATAAAGGCAGTTAGAAGAAAGAGCATTGAGGTTAATTTAGATTTATGTATGGGTTGTGGTGCTTGTGCTGAGGTCTGCCCAAAAAAATGTATAAAGGTTGAGAGAGAGCTTGGAGAGGTAATAAAAACCAGAGACATTGAAGTTGATAAAAATCTATGTGTTGGATGTTTAGTTTGTATTGAAGAATGTCCTATCAACGCAATTGATCAAGATGGAGATAAAGTTAAGATTAATAAGGATAAGTGCATATTGTGTGGAAGATGTGTAGATGTATGTCCAACTAATGCCATAAAGATGTGGGAAAAGAAATAATATAATACAAGAATAAATCTTTAAAGGAAATTAATGTCTTTTAGGCATCTAAATTCCAAAGTTGATATATAAACTGCAGAAGTCCCAATAATAAATTTATTTTTAAGCTATTTTTGATGAATCTATTGAGATTTCTGTTTTTATATTAAGTATTGATTTTTTTTTAGCATCAAGTTGGTTTAACCGAAAAGTATATATATGGGCATATATAAAGATTTGTATAGTCATATAGTCACATAAATTATTATTACCAATTATTACAGGTGATGATTATGGTAAAATATGGGATAAAAATTGAGGATGATAGAGTAGAGATTGTGAGATACTCAACCGTCTATACTGATGAAGGTGTTGAGGAGTTAGAGGAAATCTATTTGCAAATTAAGGCTGATGATTATGAAAGCATATTGGGTATATATGAACCATATCCAAAAAAAGATGTAAGGTTTGTTGGAAATTTAGATGATTTGAAGGTTGTTAAAGGGCAAGAAATGAGAACTGCAGTTCCAATTCCATTGTCTCTGTGTAGAGCCAAGTATTTGAAAAGAATTGACGAAGATGATGAAAGAATAACTTACTTGGATATTAATGGAGTCCCTATTCAGAGAGGGATAATAGTTGGAATTGTTGTAGGTGTTCAACATAAAAGAACATCTACGGGTAAAGATTACACCATATTTAGAATATTTGATGGATACGGATGGGGAAGATTGAGACTGTTTGGAATTAAAGCAAATCCAGAAATATTTACGGGGATGTTTATCAGAGGATTTGTGAGATTTGGAGCTGTTGAATTTAGAACTGAGGAAGGAGAATTAAGGAAAGCAATATCTTTAACGCTAAATGATATACCTGTAATTGTTCAACCTAAGGAATACATTGTCCATAAAAAGTTTATAGATGAGGTTGTATTGCCAAGAGTTGCTCCTGAATTGATAGAAGAGGATAAAGAAGAGGAAGAGACTGATGAAGAAACAATAAATAGTTAAATTATCAATAAATTGATTTTTTAGGTGATATTTTATGGTATTGGGAAAAATAAAACCACCATAGGGGGAAACCCTCTATTGGGACACACCCTAACACCTCCGCCTTATGGCGGAGGTGTAAATTCAATCCAATTAATAATCAGGTGATATTTATGGTATTAGGAAAGATAAAATCACTACTACCAAATTCTCAAATTTTAACAAAAGTTAAAATTGTAGATATCAGAAGGAAGGAGAGTGAAGAAGGTTCAATATTTTACATTGGAACTATGGTTGATAAAGATGGAGTAGCCAATTTTATAACAACAATTCCTTTAGAGAGAGGAAAATGTTACGAGATATTTGGTAGAATAACAGAAGAAAAGAGCGTTAGAATAGTTGAAAAAGTTATTAAAGGTGTAAAATATCCAAGAGAAATTCCAGAAATTCCTAAAGAACAACTATACAATAGAGGAGAAGTTTTAGATGTGAAAGTTCCAGCCATATTGGAGGTTTCACAATCAACAATATTTGTAAATTATTACTGTAAAATATGTAGAGGAATTGTTGATACTAAGATTAAACCAAGAGGTTTAGTTTATATTTGCAGAAATTGTGGAGAAATAGACCCAGAAGATGTAGATGTAAAAATTAAGGTGTTTGGAAAGATACACTTTGGAACATCTTCAAAAAGATGCTACATCCCGCCAGCAACATTAGAGCAATTTATGCCAGGAATTTTAGATATGCTTGAAGAGTATGGAATTGACGATACAATTAGAGAAATCTGCTTAAAATTAAATGGAAAAACATTCTTAGTTAGAGGATTTGAAGGAAAGGAAGGAAATTATATAATAACTGAAATGGAAGACATTTAACTCCCATAGGAGGAAACCTTCTATTGGGATACTTCACGTCCATTTAACCAATTATCAAAGTTTTTAATTAAATAAGGCACTATAGAAGCCCTTTGGGCTTCTAAATTCCATAGTAAATAATATTTTCTTTGATAATTGGTTATAAGTTGGGGCTTTCAGCCCCAATTAATGTCCAAGCAAGATTTGGGGGAGTATCCCAATAGAGGGGGCTACGCCCCCTCTATGGTTATATATAATTGAAATGGAAGATATTTAAATCTTTTTTATATTTCATCAAATTTTTATACTTGTTGTATCTATTTTTTATCATAATTAAATACAATTACAAAGGGAGAGTATGCTATGTATAAAAAAGCCTTCTGTAGCCTCAGCTTTTAATGAATTAATTCCCAAAATATTGAAAGATGGCGAAGTAGTTGAGACAGAGTTTGAAGAGAGGACTAAAGAAATTAGAAATACGATTATAGAAATTACAAATCCAAAATTAAAAAAAGTTCCAGAAAAATATCCGTTGGGAGAGAAAGCTGTGGAAGAATACACAAAAAATCTTTTATATGGCTCTAAAAATGTTTTCAGCTATGATTATCATCAGAGGTTGTTTGAATATCCTTATGCTGATGAAAAAATTAACCAAATAGATTATATTATTGAAAAATTAAATCAACAAAAAAATAGTAGGAGAGCTGTAGCAATTACTTGGAATCCAAAAATTGATATTGAGGTTAGTAGGGATGAAAGAGGAAGCGTCCCTTGTTTGCAACTTGTTCAATTCTTAATTAGAAATGGGAAACTGTATCAAACTGTTATCTTCAGAAGCAATGACGCACTACTGGCTTTCGTAAGTAATGCGATAGGTCTGATAACGTTGGGAGAGTATATAGCAAAAAAGGTTGGCGTTGGTTATGGTACTTATACTCATCATGCTATTTCAATGCATATTTATGTTGACCGGGATTTTGACTATATTAAAAAATACTTCCCTGAATGTTTGAAATATTTGTGGTGATTGAAAATGGGTGTTAGGAAAAAGGTAAGTGACAGAATGATTAATGAATTTATCAGATTATATTTAGACGAGAAGTGATCTATTTCGGAAATAGCAAATTATTTTGGATTACATCATGAGACAGTAAGATATCATTTGAAAAAAAAGAAATATAGTCCTGAGACAGTATAACGAAAGTAGGGTTATTAGAAACGGACTAAAACTAAATCTTGAACCTTCTGAAAGTTTAGCATATATCTTAGAGTAATAGAAGGAGATGGATGTGTTACTAAAAATAAAAACAGTAGACATCACTATATTAATCTGAATGCAATAGATAAAGATTTTGTCGATGAGTTTGAACGTCATCTTAGAAATATAGGCCTTACAAAAATTCAAAGGTCTACTATTAAGTATGATAATGGAGGGAGAAAAAACTAATATGTTGTTAGAGCATACTCAAAATACTTCTACGATTGGTACTGGAATTTGGACAAATATGAAGGTTACATAAAAATGTTCAAAAGTAATCATGATTATATAGCAATGTTTTTGAAAGGGATGTTCGACAGTGAAGGATGCGTCGAAATAATTATATAGTAAATAATAATAGTAAAAGAGGAAATTCAAAAAGTGCATTTATCCATATTTCCAATACTAACGAGAAACTAATAGATTTGTGTTTTAAATTTTTAGAAAGTTTAGATATACAATATAGATTAGAATTCAGGAAACGAAAAAACGAAAATCAAAGGGATGTTTGGAAAATATTTATAAAACCACATAGTTTTAACGATTTCAGAGAAAAATTGGAACTTCAATAAAAAGAAAATACGACAAAATGTATATTGTATGTAATATGAAAAAGAGTGAACTACTTAACAGACAAAGAAAGGAATGAAATAATAAAATTGTATAACGAAGGTTATAACATTAATCAAATAAGGAAAAGGATTGGCAGAGATTTTAATACAGTAAAAAGATGTTTACAAAAAGAAGGTATTATTAAAGTACCACACTAATTAATTTAGGAGAATTGTGGCTGAAAAGACAAATACTCAATTAAGAAGTTATGTGCATCATTCTGTTAGCATGCATATTTACATTGATAGGGTGATAAAATATGTATTATATTTATATTGTGTCTGTTGATAATTTTGGGCAGTTGGGTTTTTAATTTTTGTTATTATGGTTTGTGGTTTGTCTCGTTGAATGATTAAAATCAGACCCATTCGAAATGAAATATCTTTTTTTCTTTTTGTATATTCCACTCAATATCTACTATATTAAAATCAGCGATTTGGGATGAAAACTTTATCAAAGCACACTTTTCAAGAAATCTTATTTAGATAGATACCAAAATCAGACTCTAAGGGAATGAAACTCAACTTCTGAAGCTTTTTTGTTTATTTAGCATATAGAGATAAAATTAGCTTCATAGAAAATAAAACTATTTTAGCCAGTTGAATTTACTATATAAAGTCAGAATAGAATTATTTTCCTATAATCTTATAAAATCTACGGATTTTGAGACTTTATTCTACTATTTAATTCTCATTTTCACTCAACCGAAAATTTTATATATGGTTTCTGATATCTTAGCAATATAAAATTTTTCAAAATTTCCTGAAATTTGCTATTAAAGATTTATAAAATAGCCTCATCTTTTTTAAGTAAAATATTTATATCAGATACCATATAATATGGATGCTTTTTGTTAAATATAAAAAAGAAAGGAGGATGACTATGGACAGAGAAGCACTGTTGCAAGCGGTGAAGGAGGCTCGCGAACTCGCGAAGCCGAGAAACTTCACACAGTCATTTGAATTCATAGCAACCCTCAAAGAGATTGACATGAGGAAGCCAGAGAACAGAATAAAAACAGAAGTAGTGCTTCCTCATGGAAGAGGGAAAGAAGCTAAAATAGCAGTTATTGGAACTGGAGATTTAGCTAAACAGGCAGAAGAATTAGGATTAACTGTTATTAGAAAAGAAGAAATTGAAGAATTAGGTAAAAACAAAAGAAAATTAAGAAAAATAGCTAAAGCCCATGACTTCTTTATAGCACAGGCAGATTTAATGCCATTAATTGGTAGATATATGGGGGTTATATTAGGGCCAAGAGGAAAGATGCCAAAACCAGTTCCAGCTAACGCAAACATAAAACCATTAGTTGAAAGATTAAAGAAAACAGTTGTTATAAACACAAGAGATAAGCCATACTTCCAAGTGTTAGTTGGAAATGAAAAAATGACAGATGAGCAGATAGTTGATAACATAGAGGCAGTTTTAAACGTTGTTGCTAAGAAGTATGAAAAAGGTCTCTACCACATAAAAGATGCTTATGTCAAGCTAACCATGGGTCCTGCTGTAAAGGTTAAGAAAGAGAAGGCTAAGAAAAAATAAATAATAATAAGTGAAGGGGATAGAAATGGAAACAAAAGTGAAAGCACACGTAGCCCCATGGAAAATTGAAGAAGTTAAAACACTCAAGGGGCTTATTAAAAGTAAGCCTGTAGTGGCTATTGTAGATATGATGGACGTTCCTGCCCCTCAATTGCAAGAGATTAGAGATAAAATCAGGGACAAAGTTAAATTAAGAATGTCAAGAAACACCTTAATTATAAGAGCTTTAAAAGAAGCTGCTGAAGAATTAAACAATCCAAAATTAGCTGAGTTAGCAAACTACGTTGAGAGAGGGGCGGCTATATTAGTTACAGACATGAACCCATTCAAGTTATACAAATTATTAGAAGAGAACAAAAGTCCTGCTCCTGTAAGAGGAGGACAAATAGCTCCTTGTGACATTAAAGTTGAGAAAGGTTCAACTGGAATGCCTCCAGGACCTTTCTTAGGAGAGCTTAAAAGTGTTGGTATTCCAGCTGCGATAGAAAAAGGTAAAATTGCAATTAAAGAAGATAAAGTTGTTGTTAAAAAAGGAGAAGTTGTTTCACCAAAATTGGCAGCTGTCTTAGACAGATTAGGAATCAAGCCAATAAAAGTTGGTTTAAATATCTTAGCTGTTTATGAAGATGGAATTATCTACACACCAGATGTCTTAAAGGTTGATGAAGAGAAGTTATTAGCTGACATACAAGCTGCATACCAAAACGCATTTAACTTGGCATTTAACACAGCATATCCAGCAAAAGAAGTATTGCCATTCTTAATACAGAAGGCATTCATAAACGCAAGAGCTTTATCAGTAGAGACAGCATTCGTAACAAAAGAAACAGCTGGAGACATATTAGCGAAAGCTCAGGCTCAGGCATTAGCTTTAGCTTCAAAATTGCCTGACGAAGCATTGGATGAAGACATTAAAGCTAAGTTGTCCTCAGTAGAAGTTTCAGCTGCTCCAGCAGCTGAGGAAGAGAAAGAAGAAGAGAAAAAAGAGGAAGAGAAGAAAGAAGAAGATACAGGAGCGGCTGGATTAGCCCTATTGTTCTAACCGAAAAATATAAATAACTAATTATAAATAGTGAATTGCAAACTCTACTTCAAATTAATATTGTTTAGATATTACGGTTAAAACAAATAAATAAAACACAAAGGAGAACATTTGGAGGTGTAAATTATGGAATACATATATGCAGCTTTATTATTGCACAGTGCAGGAAAAGAAATCACAGAAGATGCAATTAAGGCAGTTTTATCAGCTGCTGGTGTAGAAGTTGATGATGCAAGAGTTAAAGCATTAGTTGCTGGATTGGAAGGAGTAGATATTGAAGAAGCTATTGCAAACGCTGCAATGCCTGTTGCAGCTGCTCCAGCTGCTGCAGCTCCAGCAGCTGCTGCTGAAGAGAAGAAAGAAGAAGAGAAAAAAGAAGAGAAGAAGGAAGAAGATACAGCTGCAGTTGCTGGATTGGCAGCTTTATTCGGATAAATTTTCTACTTTCTTTTTTTATTTTTAAATATTACATTTATTAAGTTAAATATACAAATTTTATGTAATATTTAAAAGTATTTATATATAAAGTATTTATATATGGGGTTTTTATATAATATCTAAGTTAGTTGTTAAATAGGTGAAAATCATGGAACCAGAAATTAAGATTGTTAATGTTGTAGTCTCAACAAAAATTGGAGACAATATTGATTTAGAAGAGGTTGCTATGATTTTAGAAAATGCTGAATATGAGCCAGAACAATTCCCAGGGTTAGTTTGTAGATTATCAGTGCCAAAAGTTGCTTTATTAATATTTAGAAGTGGAAAGGTAAATTGTACTGGAGCTAAGAGCAAAGAAGAGGCAGAAATAGCCATTAAAAAGATTATAAAAGAGTTAAAAGATGCCGGAATTGATGTTATTGAAAACCCTGAAATTAAAATCCAAAATATGGTCGCAACAGCTGATTTAGGAATTGAGCCAAATTTAGATGACATTGCCTTAATGGTTGAAGGAACTGAATATGAGCCAGAACAATTCCCAGGGTTAGTTTATAGGTTGGATGACCCGAAGGTTGTTGTTTTAATATTTGGTAGTGGTAAGGTCGTTATTACTGGTTTAAAGAGTGAGGAAGATGCCAAAAGAGCTCTAAAGAAGATTTTAGATACAATAAAAGAAGTTCAAGAACTCTAAATTTTAGGGATGAAAATGATTGGAATAATTGATTACAACGCAGGGAATTTGAGAAGTATTCAAAAGGCAGTTGAACTCTATGATAAGGTAATAATAACAAACAACAGTGAGGAGTTATTGGCTTGTGATAAGATAATTCTACCAGGTGTAGGAAATTTTGGTAGTGCAATGGAAAATTTAGCTCCATTAAAAGAGACAATATACAAAATTGTTGATGATAGAGTTCCATTCTTAGGAATATGTTTAGGAATGCAGATTTTATTTGAAGAGAGCGAAGAGAAAAGAGGAATCAAAGGTTTAGGGATAATAAAAGGCAATGTAATCAAGTTTAAGGATGTTGAAAAACTTCCACATATGGGCTGGAATAGTGTAAAAATAGTTAAAGATTGCCCACTGTTTGAAGGAATAAAAAACAATAGTTACTTTTACTTTGTTCATTCATATCATGTAAATCCAGATGAAGATTGTATAGTTGGAAAAACTGAATATGGAAGAGAGTTTCCAAGCGTTATAAACAAAGATAATGTCTTTGCCACCCAATTCCACCCAGAAAAAAGTGGAAAAATTGGTTTAAAGATTATAGAAAATTTTGTTGAGTTGTTATAATTAATTTTTTGACGTTTCATTTAAGAAATAATCTAAAAACTCTAATCCACTGCCATAATTAACTGCCTTTGGATGAATTGAGAGAAAAAACTTTCTATTTTCTTTTATACTTAATTTATAATCAGTTGTTGCTATTTTTTCAGCCACTTTTACTAATGGTTTTGGAAGATACCAAGTATATTCTCTGTTTGTAATACTAATTTCAACTATTTTCCCATCTTTTTCTGTTATCATTTTATTTTCAAGGATTATTGTAATATTTCTCCCTAAAAACAGTTTTTCAGCATCTTCTGACAATTTATATCTTGGTGGAATAAAATATTTTATTTTTTTAGGATTAAAACCACATTCCTCTAAAATTTTAAATGATTTATTTAATTTTTCCTCTGCCACAGTTTTGTTACAGTTGAACTCATCATCTATATGATTATAGGCGTGGAACTCTATATGGTAACCTTCTTTTTCTAATTTATGGAGATAATCTACAAATTCAGGATAATTTTTTAAATTATATTTATTTGCATGATTGACAATTAAAAAAAGATAGCTCCTATTTTGATAATGATATTTATCTATAATTTTTACTATTTCCTTTAGTTCTTTAAAATACACTGGTGAGACATCATGAATTAAAATTATTGGTTTTTGTTCATCATCATCCTGATGACTTTTACTACTGTTGTCAAAAAAAGCAAATGTTAAGAAAAATACTGCAAATACAACAAGAAATAACAAATATTTAAATTTATTCATCATCTTCTTTCACTTTCTTTTTAATTCTTGGCATGCATAAAATCTCTCTTGCCTCTATGTTGAAGAAAGTATTCATATTAGCTGGCTTTATAACCATCGCTGTATCTGCCCCTCTACCTGTTCCTCCAATGGCTATAACCTCTTCTTTAGCCTTTATCAAACCAGCATCACATGCCATAATTGTGATTTCATAGCAAACCTTAACTCCCTGTCCAAATGTTCTTAATGTCTCAGCAATAACTTGAACAGGACCATAACCACCTAATTTATTTGAAATTCCTCTCTCAACTCCACTTAATGCATGACTGCCTCTAAATACCTTAGCTCCTCTTTTCTTTAGCTCTTCCTCAACCTCTTTATCCATTGATATTGTATCCTCTCCATGGAATCCTTGATGATATGTAACTACAACAACATTTAAATCTAATCCCTCTTTCTCCAACAAATCAAGCAATTTTTTAGCAGTGTATCCAGTAGATGAAGCTACAACTATACTTTTAATATCTCCCTTCTTAGCCCTCTCAACAGCTATTTTTAATGTCTCATCTGTATTTTGAATTCCTGGATAGTCAAAGAGTTTCATTATTCCTTCCCTCCATGATAATTTTATTTGTTAATTTTTATTTCTCTTCCTTAAAACTTCTTCAACAATCTCCTTAAAGACTTCATCAGTTATAAATTTACCTTCCTCTCTAATCTCTTTAACCTTTTTAACAATCTCGCACAACATCTCTCTATCGTAATCAATTCCCATAAGTTTTAGCTTATAGGCAACGGCTCTGCATCCAGAATGCTTCCCTAACAAAATATTTCTCTTAAGCCCTATTTTCTCTGGAAGGAAGGGTTCATAGGTTAATGGATTCTCTATGACAGCATCAACGTGAATTCCACTTTCATGAGCAAATACAAGCTCTCCAACTATTGGTTTGTTCTTTGGCATCTTTATTCCAGAGTATTCCTCAACCATTCTGCATAACTCTGGAAGAACCTCCAAGTTTAATCCCAAATCAACATCATACAAGACAGTTAAAGCCATAATTAGCTCTTCTAAAGCTGCATTCCCTGCCCTCTCTCCAATACCATTAACTGTTGTTGAAACTGCCTTAGCTCCTCCAATTAAACCATATATTGAATTTATAACTGCAAATCCAAAGTCGTTGTGACAATGCACTCCAATATGTGCCTTTTTTAAGTTCTCCTTCAATGTTTTACATATAAACTCCATACTTTGGGGGGTAGCACAGCCAGTTGTGTCTGCTATATGAACCCTATCTGCTCCAGCCTCTTCAGCGGCTTTATGCACTTTAATCAAGTCCTCTATTGGTGTTCTTGTCGCATCCTCTGCAGAGAAAGCAACAAATAAGCCATGTTCCTTTGCATACTCAACTGCCTCAACTCCCATCTCTAATATTTCATCTAAGCTTTTGTTGTTGAATTTATATTTTAAGTGGAGAGGAGATGTTGCTATGAAGGTAATAATCCCATCTACATCGCACTCTATTGCTTTATCTATATCTTTCTTTAAAGCCCTGCATAAAGCTAAGATATCAGCATTTAGCCCTTCATTAGCAATTGTTTTAACTATATCTGCTTCTCTTTCAGATACTATTGGGAAGCCAGCTTCAATCTGCTTTAATCCAAGTTCATCCAACTTCCTTGCAATCTCCAATTTTTGTTCTTTGGTAAAGCAAACTCCTGGGGTTTGCTCTCCATCTCTTAGGGTTGTGTCATAAATATAAATGTCCTTTAAATCCAACTTTGGATTGTAGGGACAAACTGCTTTCCAGCTGTTCTCAAATAAGAAATCCATAAACATCACCAGCACTTTTGTCATAGAGTTGTTATTACCTGTATAAATTTTTTTATTATTTTTTAATCAAAATATCAATATGAAGAGATTGATTTATTCACTTACTTTTTATTTTACCTCTATATTAGCCCCTAAGCTCTTCATAACATCAACAAAGTTTGGGAAAGAGATTTTAACGGCCTCCTCTCCTTCAATAATTGTTTCTCCTTCTGCCTTTAAACCAGCTATAGTAAATGCCATAACCAATCTATGGTCGTGATAGGTGTTTAGCTTAGCCCCCTTTAGCTTTTTAACTCCTCTTATAATTAAACCATCTGGTTTCTCTTCAATATCAGCACCCATCTTTTTTAATTCAACAGCACAAGCTCTTAATCTATCGCACTCCTTTAATCTAACATGTTCTCCATTGTAAATCTCAGTCTTTCCTTCTGCAAAGCATCCAAGAACTGCAATTGTTGGGACTAAATCTGGAATATCTTTAACATCAACATCTATTCCTTTTAAGCTGTATTCTCCTTCAATAATTACTTTATCTTTTTTAACTTTAATATCTGCTCCCATCTCTTTGACAATATTGATTATAGCTTTATCTCCTTGCTTTGAGTTGGCAAATAGGTTTTCAATAGTTATATTTGAGTTTATTAAAACTCCAGCAGCTATTAAGTATGAAGCTGAAGAATAATCTCCCTCAACAATATAATCTATTGGTTTATACTTCTGATTTCCATAGACTAAAAAGCCGTTATCAGTTTTATCAATCTTTATTCCAAATTTATTTAATATATCCAATGTTATATCAATATATGGCTTTGATTTTAGTGGTGAGGTTAGAATTATCTCAGTATCTTCTTTATTAAATGGAAGGAGCATCATCAAAGAGGTTATAAACTGAGAGCTAATGTCTCCTCTAATCTTTACCACATTTCCATAAATTTTCCCACTTTTAACTATTATTGGTGCAGTTCCATCTAATTTTGATGAAAATGCCTCTATATTTAGCTGTTTTAAGGCATCTAATAAAGGTTGCATCGGTCTCTTTCTTATAGAATCATCTCCAGTTAAAATTGCATATCCTTTTGGTATCTGTGAGGCTATAGAGGTTAAAATCCTTAAGGTTGTTCCACTGTTCCCAATATCTATGATATTATCTGGGGTTTTTAACTCTCCTCCTTTAACAATCCATTCATCTTTTTCTTTATCTAACTCAATATTAGCCCCCAACATTCTACAACCATGAACAGATGATAAACAATCAGCTCCCCAAAGTGGGTTTATTATTCTGCTAACTCCATCAGCTAAAGATGCTCCAATAACTGCTCTATGAGTGTAAGATTTTGAAGGAGGAGCTTTAACTATCCCTTCCAATCTATCTGTTTTTTTAACAATCAGCAAATACATCACCACTAATTTTTTAATCAACAGAGTATAATTTAAATGTGATATATTAAGGTTGTTATAATTACACAGTTAATACAAATGAAATTATGATAATTCTATATACCCGATTCTTAATTCTTGTCTCTAATGAGAAAAATTAACATTTATAAATTAAGTAAGTGTGAAAATTATGGAAATCTTTGAATTTAAAGGTAATGGCGTAAAAAAGCTGTTTATTGGAGGTTTGCATGGAAATGAGGGAAAATTTACAGAAATTATTCTTAAAGATTTTGTCAATTCATTAAAAGAATGCAATTATATTGGTGATATAGTAGTTATCCCAAAACTTGTTGAAAATAGCAAATACATCTCTACATTATCAGAAAAGTATTATGAAAGTGATGAAGGTAAAACATTAATCAACATCATCAAAAAGTATAAGCCAAAGGTCTATTTTGAACTCCATGCATATAAAAAAGAAAATTATAAAAAATTAACAAGCAACAATAGGAAAAAAGTTCCTCCACTCATAGATATCGGAAACAATGTTCTAATAGCCTCAATCTCTCCAATTTTAAGAAAGAGATTTAGTAAAGAAGATTTTTGCATGACCATTGAGATTCCAAGCTGGAAAGTATATGAAGTCAAAGATGAGATTCTAAAGATTTTAAAAATTGGGGCTGAAAGTTTAAGAAGGGAGGAGATTATTGAAAAACTAAAGAAGATTTATCCAGAGCATATAGAGAAAGCAGAATATTTTTCAAAGAAATATAATTTAATGCTGTTTTGATGATGTTAATTCTTTATAATGAATAAAATCTTAAATGTAATTAAAATTTTAAAATTAATAATCGCCAAATATCTGAAGTGAGTTTTATGATAATAGAAGAGATAAAAGAGAGAGCTTTAAATCTGCTAAGTGAGAAAGAAGAAGATTTTAAAGTTATTGATTTCTCCTTTGCCTTGCCTTATAGCTATGTATTAATTGAAAGCAATGGCAAAAAAGCTTTGGGAGTGGCAATGACGTTATTGGAGGAATATAGAGGGCATGGAAATAGGAAAGATTTAAATATAAATAAAAATTTGGAAGAGTTTATAAACATGGCAGATAGTTTTGATATTGTTGAAAGAACTTTGGGAGTTGCAGCTATCAATGCAGTATCTCAATACTATTTTAACTTTGAAGCTAATGGAAAAGATGCCGCTGAGTTAGTTTTAAATAGAGACGATATTAAAAAAATAGCTTTCGTTGGAAATATGATTCCAGTTGTTAATATGCTGAAAAAATCTGAAAAATTTGATATCTATGTGTTTGAGAGAAGTCCTTCACTATTGATGGATGGAGTTTTAAGCGATGCCTTTGAATATAGGTTATTGCCAGAGATGGATGCCGTATTTATCAGCGGAACTACTCTGCTAAATGATACATTGGATTTTGTTTTAGATAGGGCTAAAAATGCCAAGTTAAAGATTTTAGTAGGACCTACAGCTCAATCTTTGCCAGAGCTATTTAAAGGATTTGGCATAACACATATAGCATCAACAAAGATTATAGATGTTGATAAAGCTCTCCTATATTTAAAATTTGCCTCTTCTTCAATGCTATTCAAGGGAGCATCAAAGAAATACACTATGGAGGTAGAATAAAAATATATAGTTTTTGCAAAAGTTATTAAATTGACTAAGGAAAGTTGAACACCTTCTTATAGAAGGCGTTCATTATATACCTTATTATTACAAAATGTTTTGCAAAAACTATAATTCCTCTCAGATACCCCGAAAGGTTCATCATATTAAGTCAGCTTTTTATTGCTCATCATCGAGGAATTAAAATAATCTCTCAGCCCCCGTAAGGTTCATCATCCTAAATTATTATTCATGAAAGATTTTTTATAAACTTTTTTATATCACTTACACTCTAAAAGTATAGTGCCTTTCAAAACTTATTGAGATAATAAAAGGTATTAATGAACGCCTCCTAAAGGAAGGCGTTCAAAGTTTAATAATAAGTTTATTAATTTTGAAAGGCACTATATATCTACAGTTATTCTTATAAAGACTAATTAAATGGTGAGATTATGGGAATGACAATTGTAGAGAAGATATTAGCAAAGGCGTCTGGAAAGAAGGAAGTTAGTCCTGGAGATATAGTGATGGCAAACATTGATGTAGCAATGGTTCATGATATTACAGGGCCTTTAACAGTCAATACATTAAAGGAGTATGGAATTGAAAAAGTTTGGAATCCAGAAAAGATAGTTATTTTATTTGACCACCAAGTTCCTGCTGATAGTATAAAAGCGGCTGAAAACCATATATTAATGAGAAAGTTCGTAAAAGAACAGGGTATTAAATACTTCTACGATATTAGAGAGGGAGTTTGTCACCAAGTTTTACCAGAGAAAGGACATGTAGCTCCAGGAGAGGTAGTTGTTGGAGCTGATTCACACACATGCACACATGGAGCTTTTGGTGCTTTTGCTACCGGTATAGGTTCAACTGACATGGCTCACGTATTTGCAACAGGTAAATTGTGGTTTAAAGTTCCAGAAACAATATACTTCAACATTACTGGAGATTTACAACCTTACGTTACTTCAAAGGATGTTATTCTAAGCATTATAGGAGAAGTTGGTGTTGATGGGGCTACATATAAAGCATGCCAGTTTGGTGGAGAAACCGTTAAAAAGATGTCCATAGCATCAAGAATGACAATGACAAACATGGCTATTGAGATGGGGGGAAAAACAGGAATTATAGAGCCAGATGAGAAAACCATCCAATATGTAAAAGAGGCTATGAAGAAACATGGAACTGAGAGACCATTTGAGGTAATAAAAGGAGATGAAGATGCTGAATTTGCAGAGGTTTATGAAATTGAGGCAGATAAAATAGAGCCAGTATTTGCATGCCCACACAATGTAGATAATGTTAAACAGGCGAGAGAAGTGGCTGGAAAGCCTATAGACCAGGTGTTTATTGGTTCATGTACGAACGGAAGATTGGAAGATTTAAGAATGGCTATTAAGATTATTGAGAAGCATGGTGGAATTGCTGATGATGTTAGGGTTGTTGTAACTCCAGCTTCAAGGGAAGAGTATCTAAAAGCATTAAAAGAGGGAATAATTGAGAAATTCTTAAAGTATGGATGTGTTGTTACAAATCCTTCATGCTCTGCTTGTATGGGTTCATTGTATGGTGTTTTAGGTCCTGGAGAGGTCTGTGTCTCAACCTCAAACAGAAACTTCAGAGGAAGGCAGGGTTCATTAGAAGCAGAGATTTATTTAGCATCACCAATAACTGCTGCTGCATGTGCTGTTAAAGGAGAACTTGTTGACCCAAGGGATTTATAATTTTTCCATAATTCTTTTTAAAACATTTAAAAAAGGCAGGCACTAATAGTATTCTATTTTAAAGCTTTAAACATTTGGGGTTTGCATAAATAACAATCTTTATAAAGTATAGAAGGCAAATTTAAATTAATATTAAAATTATGGTGAAATGATGAAAAAGACAAAGGTTATTGTTTTAGCTGAAAATGCCCTAACAACTCCAGGTAAGTTAGTGAGATATATAAATACATTAAATCAGCCAGTTATTGTAAAAGAGACATGTTTTGGAGCATACATTGAGGGAGAGGAAGAGTTAGTGGATAAATTAGCTCAAGAAATTAGAAATTATGAGAGAAATAGAATATTTTGTAAGGACAGAGGATATGCTATTTGGGATAAGAGGAGATGTAGGGCATTTAGAGGAGGAGGACCAAGAGAGGGTTTCCACCAATTAGAGGCTGAGCAAGCGGTTTTAGACAAAATTGGTTTAGCATTAGATAAAATTGATAAGGAAGGAATAAAACCAATGGAAGAAGTTTTAGCTAAAGAAAATGAGTTGATAAAGAGAGAAACTAAAATACCTGTAGAGGAGTTTAAAAATATTATTGAGAAAGTATTAGGGAGCAAAAATGAGGCATAAATATAGAAAAGGAAGTTCATTTGAAAGAGAATTAAAAAGACTTTTAGAAAAGGAGGGATTTGCTGTAATTAGGAGTGCAGGAAGTAAAGGAGTTGATTTAATAGCTGGGAGAAAAGGAGAGGTTTTAATATTTGAGTGTAAGACTTCTTCAAAAACCAAATTCTATATAAATAAGGAGGACATTGAAAAACTTATAAGCTTTTCTGAAATATTTGGAGGAAAACCTTATTTAGCTATAAAGTTTAATGGAGAAATGCTATTTATAAATCCTTTTCTTTTATCAACTAATGGCAAAAACTATGTTATCGATGAAAGGATAAAAGCTATAGCTATTGATTTTTATGAAGTTATAGGTAGAGGAAAACAGTTAAAAATAGATGATTTAATCTAACTTTAGATTTTCGCTTATGATTTTTGTTATAATAACACTCAACAATGCAATCTTTTTTGGTTTCACTACAACTGATATATGTTTGTCATCCTTATGAAAGCCAACAAGAATTGAAGCTACCCTATTTTCATCTGCTGGTAAAACCCCCACTGAAACTCTCCCATCAACACCAAAAACTGTTCCAACATCATGTATATTATGCACTTTAATTTTATCCTTTTTAAAGTCCTTGTTTATTTTCTCAGCTATCACTGCACTCTGCTCCATCAAGATTTTTAATAAAGCAGCTGATTCAAAATTCATTTTTATACTATCCTCAACATCCTTAGATTTCATTTTTAAAATTAGCTGTTTTCCATCACATTCTACACCCAACTTTTTATATGGTAGATTCACAACATACACAACTCTCACCAAGACAGCTAAAATAATTTATCGGTAAAATTTATTTTTGTTGTGTTGAGTATATAAAAGATGCGGTTTTAATACCTATGAATTTATCCCCATTTTCTTACTCTTTTTAATACAACTTTTTCTCCTCCATTAACTTCCTCATCAAACTCAGCAATTAAAGCCCCTTTAGTTCCAAACGTCCCCTTAATAACTCCCCATATATTCTTATCAGGGATATAAACTTTCCCCCCAATAAGTTTTTCTCCAGCTGTTTTAGAAGATGCTAATCCCTCAATATAGATTTTATCTTTCTTTTTAACAACCTTTCCCTCTTTTACAACAATCTTTTTAACCTCTACTTCTCCAAAATCAATAACCTCCCCAAATCCACAAATCCTTAAAGTTGTTGGCGGCAAATCCAACCTCATTATTAAAATCTTATCTCCTTCATCAACAACAACTCTTTCCTCTAACTTAAAGATACAGTAGCAAGAATCTCCCCCTTTAATTTCTTCCAGTATTATTGGTTCCTCTTTGTCATTAATCTTCTCTATTTTATATGGAATTATTGTGGCTGGGACTGTTAAAAGCCCAATGTTTATATGAACCTTCATCTTTGGAGCTAAGTTATATTTAAACAACTCAAGAATCTTTACTTTTGCTATAAACTTATCTACTACCTTTAATTTTGTATCCTCTGAAGTTAATATGCAACCTCTAAATAAACTCTCTGGTTCTACACCCATTAACGCCATTCCAACCCTATCTCCTGCATAAGCTATAGAGACATCCTGTTTAAAGCACTGTATGCTTTTAACCTTAACTTCATGATTTATTGGTAAAATCCTAAGATTATCTCCAACCTCCACCTTTCCCTTATGAATCGTTCCTGTTACAACTGTTCCAACCCCTTTTATTTTAAATGCATGGTCAATAGGCATTTTTAGATAGCTATTTATATCTCTCTTAATATCTAAGCTGTCTAACAGATTTTTAAGCTCTTTTTTTAATTCCCCTATTCCCTCTCCAGTTTTTGCTGAGATTTTAATAATCTTAGAGTTTTTTAAATTTATTGTTGAGTTTAGTATTTGTTTCATAAACATTTCAGTTCTTTTAATCTCTTCATCATTTGCAATGTCTATCTTATTTATAACAACAATCGTAGGGATGTTTAATAAATCTAAAACTAACAGATGCTCTCCTGTTTGTGTCTTTGGCCCTTCTTTGGCATCTACAACTAATAAAGCGGCATCAATTATATTTCCTGCCCCAATAGCTGTTCTTATCAACTCAGAATGTCCAGGGGCATCGACTAAGGTAATCCTATATCTATCCAATGTGAAGGAAGAGAATCCCAAATCAATGGTTATTCCTCTCTTTTGGGATTCTTTTGGTTTATCTAAGGCAGAGGTTGAAGCTATTTCAGTCAGTTGCTTTGCCAGTTGTGTTTTTCCATGGTCAATATGCCCAAACAAACCAACATTTACATTTTTCATTTCCATAGAAATCACCAAATTATTTATTAATTATTTATTTTTGTTTTTTAGCTTTCAACCTTTCTCTTCTAATTACAAACCATCTCTTTGGTTTTTTTATTCCTAAAAATTTTATTTTTGCCTTTCTTATTGTCCCGGAAACTCCTAAGCAGATAATATTTACTGGCTTTTCTTTAAATTCCCTAATCAAAATTAAAGAGGCTTTTACATAATCAACATTATCCCTTTGACATCTCAAAATACCATAAGGAAAATCATAATAAACAAGCCATGGATTTGCCTTGGATGTTCCCCAAGAGCCATAATATTCTAAAACAGCTTTTCTAATTAAATTAACAACCTCTCCCTCTTTTAACTCCTCATCGTATAATATTTTAAATGCAATATATCTCTTTTTCTCCCTTAAAGTTGGTGGTAGTGTTTTAAGCATTTCTATCACTCAATAAATAGTGTGTTGTATTTAGAAATTTTTATACTACACATATTTTTTAACAAAAGTTTTTATTATTTAAGTTTTATTAAATTAAAAAATTAAAAACTTAATAATGGGGGATATTCATGCTCAAAGATTATGCTCTTAAAATACTAAAAAAATCTTTGGAATACGATGTTGGATTTGGAGATATAACAACAAACTCCATCATTCCAGAAGGTGTAAAGGCTAAGGGTGTTATTAAAGCTAAAGAAAAATGTATAGTTTGTGGGATTGATTTTATCGTTGCATTTTTTGAAGAATACGGTATAAAATGTAAAAAATTATTTAATGATGGAGAAGAAGCTTATGGAAACATATTAGAGTTTGAAGGGGATGCAAGAACCATTTTAATGCTTGAAAGAACCGCCTTAAATCTACTTATGCACCTCTCCGGAATAGCCACTATGACAAACAGAATAGTTAAAAAAGCTAAATCAGTAAATAAAAACGTCAGGGTGGCCTGCACAAGAAAAACTCTTCCTTTATTATCTCCACTACAAAAATATGCAGTATATATTGGTGGTGGAGACACACATAGATTTAGGTTAGATGACTGTGTTTTAATTAAAGATAATCATATAGCAATTGTTGGTGTGAAAGAAGCTATAAGAAGGGCTAAGGAAAATGTTAGCTTTACAAAAAAGATTGAAGTTGAGGTTAGTAACTTGAAAGAGTTGAGAGAAGCTTTAGAGGAGAGGGCAGATATAATAATGCTTGACAACTTCAAACCAGAAGAGATAGAGGAAGCTTTAAAGATAATTGATGAATTTGAAAGAAAAACCAATTTTAAGCCAATAATTGAAGTTAGCGGTGGAATAAAAGAAGATAATATTTTAGAATATGCAAAATACAATGTTGATGTTATATCAATGGGAGCTTTAACTCATTCTGTAAAGAGTGTTGATATGAGTTTGGATATAGTTAGGTATCAATAAAATTAAAATTTAATAGAAAGAATAATAAAATAAAAATACTAATATCACAAATAATAAACTTTATAATTCTGTGATTTATTTGGGGTATATCACAATTTTTTCATTAAACAAAAAATATTTTTAGGGTTATATTATGAATTTCGTAATAATAATAGCAATATTATTGTTAGGAATTAGTCTAATATTGGCGTTTACGGTATTAAACAAAAGTAAATCTAAAACTACCATGGCTTATAAAAGAGCCCAGGAAGAAAAAATTGATACTGAAATTAAAATGTTAAAAAATCTAAAAAACAATGTGTGCTCTGGAGCTTCAGATGAAATTATAGATAATATTTTAAATAGTGAAAATAATATTCTAAAAGAAGCCCTTAAAAATAACTTAGACGATGCAGATGTTTGTAAAAAATTAAGAAGGTAATAAAACACCAACAACTTCAACAAATTTTGGATTCTTCATTTTTTTATCAAAATACATACAAACTCCTACCATTATATTTCTTTTTTTAGCTATAACATAGTCGCACTCACACCCAATCATCTCAAAACTCTCTTTCATCCTTTCAAAACCAAATGTATCTGGATAAAGAGGATTTTCTTTTAAAATCTCGTTTATTCTACTAACAAACTTATCTATCTCTTTAATATCTTCTACAATCTCAAAACCCTCCTTTTCCAATTTTTTAACTAAATAATCTTTAATACTACCATATTTCTCAACTTCTTCATCCCTACAAACTCCTTTAACCATTAACATCTCATCCGTCTCAAATAACGGCTTAGAACCCTTAAAAGCATTTAAAGCATGCATCAATCTACCAATATTAACTTTCCACATACTAACACCAAAATTATAAGTTTTTAACTTCTTCACAGTATTTTTTAATGATTTCAGCAGATTTTCTAAATGCAATTATCTCATCTTTATCCAATTCAATTGATACAACCTCTTCTATCCCATCTCTTCCAATCTTTACTGGAACTCCAATACACACATCTCTAATTCCATCAAACTCTCCATCTACGTAAGCGGATAAAGTTAGCAATCTTTTCTCATTATTCACAATACACCTAACAACATTTAAAATGGCTGCTGCTGGACCAAACTCAGAACCTCCTTTCAATCTAATAATCTGCTCTCCTTTTGTTTTAACATCCTCTATAATCTCATCTATTGGCAGTTCCTTAAATCTTTCAAATTTTTGAATAGGAATTCCTCCGATAGAGGTAGCACTTAACAATGGAACCATGCTGTCCCCATGCTCTCCAATAATTCTCGTCCTAACTTCATCAATATGAACACCGAAAAACTTAGCAATAGCAACCTTAAACCTCAAAGAATCTAAATGAGTCCCTAATCCAAAAACTTGATTTCTTTCAAATTTTGAATCTACCAGAGCTTTATAAGTCATCACATCCACAGGGTTTGTTATAACAAATATTTTTGTATCGCAGATTTCAGCTATTTTTTTAGCATACTTCCCAACAATTTTTGCATTTGTTTTTGCCAAATCCATCCTACTCATTCCCTCTTTTCTTGGAACACCGCTTGTTATTATAACAACATCACTTTCATCAATTATCCTTAGATTTTCATCACTCTCAACGTATATATTTGCATCACTTCTTGTCCCAGCTAAGGCATCGTAGATGTCTTCTCTCAATCCTTCCAATTTATTTATTGAATGTTCTCTTCCAATTAACACCAAATCCTTCATAAAAGGTTCTTTAGCTAATAATAAGGCTGTTGCACTCCCAACTCTACCAGAAGCTCCTATAATTGTAACTTTCATAATTTCCCCTCACAAAAGAGATTTTAAAATTAAATTAAAAAGAGGAATTAAAGCTCCTCAACAAAAGAATAGATGAGATTAATGTTATTTGAGAGTATCTCTTCAGCTTCATCTAATACATCGTTTAATGTGCTTATTGTGATAGCAGGTTGTGAAATCTCTGATAAAAATTTGTGAATATCATTTTCGTGGAATAAAATTCCTTCATAATATCTTAAGTTTGGAATAGCATATAAAACTCCGTCCAAACTTGTTATCTCCCTTGAAGCATCAACTATTGTGTCAATTGTTAATGTCATAGTCCCAGAGGTTTTTGAGACTCTTGCCTTTCTATAGGTTTTTAAAACCCCTACCTTTGCTTTTTCAATGAATGGAGCTGTTCTCTTATATGTATTGTCTGCCTCATAAATATCAACATCAAAAACCCCCTTAGGGTCTTCAACAATAAAAACCTTTGGATTAAATTTAGCTAAAAATTCAGGCTCAATTCCTCCCAGTCCTGTTAAATCAACAATTAAATCAGGATTTACTTCTCCTCTTATAAATTTTAGTTTAAACTCATTTAAATTTAAGAATTTTATACTGTTGTTGTTTGGAACAAATCCTTTCATAAATTCATGTATATCAACTAAATAAACTTTATCAGCATATTTTGAAAGCATTTGGGCAGTGTAATTTCCCCATAAATAGACCCCAAATATTACAACTTCTTTAAACTCCTCTCCCTCTAAGAAATCCCTAATTGCTTGATATTTTTTCTTTGCTATCTCATTTGTCACATCAACAACTCTTGTTTTTGTGTCAATTGTTTTTACCATCTCAGTTATTCCATACTTCATAATTCCACACCCCAAAATGAAAGATTAAATTAAATGGAAATTCCAATTCTACTTAATGCTTCAATTAACTCTTTCTTTATTCTCTCCTCTATATCTTCTTTATGAATAACTGATGAAGGTGATAAAGAGGCAGTTAAAACTCTCCCTTTCTCATCCAATATTACAAGCATTGAACCAGAACCTGGAGCTCCCAATCTTCCCCTCGCAATGTATAAATCAGCTTTTTCAATATCCAAAGCTATTAATCCTTTAGTTAATGCTGGCATTCTTGTTAAATCAGCGAACCTTGTATCTATATCGAGCATTTTTATCTCTGCATTACAAACCCTTAACATAATATCTCTTATTACTTTAAATTTCTTTTGATTGTTTGTAGCAACAACAATCTTTTTGGCATTGACTATCTTTTCTTGAATTTTTTTTAGTTCTTCCTCTTTATCCCCTCTCCTAATATTATTAATTGATTCAATAAAAGCTTTTTTAATAATTTCCTCCATTACAATCACTTATTTTAGTTTATACTCTCTTCAACCAATCTAAATCATTCTTATGCAAATCTCTAATGTCTGTCAATCCATATCTAAGCATTGCTAATCTACTAAACCCAATACCCCAAGCTAAAACTGGCTTTTCAATACCAATTGGCTCTAAAACTTCTGGTCTAAATATTCCTGCTCCTAAGATTTCTAACCAGCCTTTACCCTCTAAATAAACCTCTGCCTCTAAGGATGGCTCAGTGAATGGGAAGTAAGCTGGCCTAAATCTAACCTTTTCAAAGCCCAATCTATTTAAGAATTCTTTTAAAACTCCAATTAGGTTGTTAAAATTAACATTATCATCCATTATAATTCCTTCACACTGATAAAACTCTGGCAAATGTTTATAATCAATTGCTTCATTTCTAAATACTCTATCTATACAAAATACCTTGTGAGGCTTGTTTTTTTCTTCATCTGATAAAGATGCAAGGTATCTTATTGATGATGCAGTGGTATGAGTTCTTAAAATCAATCTTCTTGAGACATTTTCATCAAATTTGTATTTCCAACATCTTTCATGAACTTCTTTAACCTTACTTAATAAATCTTCTGGAATATCTCCCTCATTTGGATATTTTAAGAAGAAAGTGTCTTGCATTTCTCTTGCTGGATGGTCTTGTGGTTCAAATAACATATCAAAGTTCCAAAACTCTGTTTCTACAATTGGGCTTTTCACTTCTTTAAATCCCATAGCTAATAAAATCTCTTTAACCTCTCTAATAATTCTTGTCAATGGATGGACTTTAGCTGGGTATATTGGCTTGGTAGGAACTTTTACGTCATAAGGTCTTATATATGCTTTTTTCCACTTTCCACTTATTATAATATCTCTTGTTAATTGGGTAATCTCTTCTTCAATCTCTATTGGATTTTTTATGAACTCTTTTCCTTTTTCAGTTAATTTTATCTTTATTTCTTTCTCTTCATCAAAATCTACATAACCTCTCTTTTTTAAAATGTCTATAATCTTTTTTTCCTCTTCACTAAAGTCGTCGAGGTATTTATTTTCTTTGATTTTTTGTAATAGTTGTTCTTCAACATCCTTGTAATCTAAATTATCAAAAATAATTTTACCTTTCTCAATCCTTGCTATTCCTTTTCTTTTTATAGCACCTAAGGCAGCATTAATTTCCTCTTTTGGTAAAATATCTTTTAAGTTTTTAATTTCAATTTCTTTGATGTTGTGTTGTTTTAAATAGTTTGCTATTTTCCTCTCTGGAAACTCTTCTTCTTTAATGAGTTTTATTATCTTCTTTACTTTTTCTTCTGTTTCTACCAAATTTTTACCTTTTAACCATAAAGAAACCCTTAAAATCTTTTCTTTTGGCATGAACTTCTCTAATTCATTTAAATTAAACTCATCTCTATTATTATCCTGAAAAATCTTTAACAATCTCTTTTCATCTATATGTAGTTCCATAATCCCACCATACAGAACTGCTAAATTTTATTCTTTTTATAGTATTATTTTCTTTAATAAATAGATAACTATGTTTATCAACCCATGTTTAAATCTACAATTCATCAGTTTCGTCCATATTCTTATTTTAAAAATTTTCGTCCTTCTTTTTCTATTTGTAAAACTTTGATATTAGAAATTTTAATGGCAATCTTTGAATAGGACTTCGCAGTTTGATATATCCAATAATGAACTTTAATAATCTCAATTAATAAAAATTTATTTTAGTAGTTAATATTTAATTTGGTGGTTATTATGCTTAATTACGATGATATTAAAATAATTGATGAAATTTATAGTGAGGGTTATTTATTTGCTCAATATGGCATTTATATAAAGAAAAAATTTAAACAGAAAATTTTCAAAATTCCTGTTGATATTGGACTTGGATGTCCTCACAAAAAAAATGGTGGATGTATCTTCTGCCCAGAGATGGGAAGACCAATATCCGTCAAATACTGCAGTGCAAAAATTCCATTAAAAGAGCAAATTAAAAAACAGATGGAAAATCAGAAAAAGAAAGGATTTAAAAAATTCTATATATATTTTTATCCTGGGACTAACACTTATGCTCCAGCAGAGAAATTAAAAGAAATTTGGGATTTTTCCCTATCTTATAAAGAGGTAATTGGCTTATCAATAGGAACAAGACCTGATTGCTTAGAAAAAGAGAAATTGGATATTTTAGCTGAATATGTTGAGAATGGCTATGACATTTGGATTGATTTGGGAGTTCAAAGTATGCATCAAAAGACATTGGAGATTTTAAATAGAGGGCATGATGTTTCAGATATTATAAAAGCAATAAAGGACTGCCATAAAAGAGGAATAAAGGTCTGTGGGCATGTGATTTTGGGTCTTCCTGGAGAGAGTTGGAAAGAGATGATGGAGACAGCAAAAATTTTATCTCTGTTAGAGATTGAAGCAGTTAAGATATATCCCTTAGTTGTTGTTAAAGGGACAAAATTAGAGGAGATGTATTGGAAAGGAGAATATAGGACATTAGATGAAAATCAGTATATAAGCTTAGTTTGTGATTTTTTAGAACATCTCTCTCCTTATGTGTTAATTCAAAGATTGTCTAAGGATAAAGTTCCTGAAAGTATTAAGGTGTCTCCAGAATGGTATTTAGGTAGATTGAAGATTATGAATAAAGTGAGTGAGATATTGAAAAAAAGAGGAACTAAGCAAGGAGCAAGATTTTTTAGATAATCTTTTTTATTAATAACTATTTTGTACTAAAAAGAGCATAATTTATTCTCTAAGAGATATGATTTTAATCAAGTGCTTATTATTTGTTAAAAGGTGAAGCTTAGTTTCCATTCCGAATCGGTCTGATTTTAACTCAAAAAAGCTAAATGCTCTGAAAACTCTCGTTAAAAAGTTTCCATTCCGAATCGGTCTGATTTTAACATTCCTATCATAAATTTAAACTTTTTGATAACCGAAGTTTCCATTCCGAATCGGTCTGATTTTAACAAAATAAAGATGCAAATCATACAACAAAATCTGAGTATGTTTCCATTCCGAATCGGTCTGATTTTAACAGAAAACAAAAAGAACACATAAAAATCTTATGTTATAAGTTTCCATTCCGAATCGGTCTGATTTTAACCACCACAATAATCAACTCCAAAATCTTCAACATATCCACACTCGTTTCCATTCCGAATCGGTCTGATTTTAACTAACGTTAAAGAGAATAATGAAGCAATATGCAGATGAGAATTCTGAGTTTCCATTCCGAATCGGTCTGATTTTAACAAAAAAACTTACAGCCCTCAGTATCCTACCTAAAAAGTTTCCATTCCGAATCGGTCTGATTTTAACAGAATTTTTAGTATTTAATCAAAATATTAGGTAAATAGTTTCCATTCCGAATCGGTCTGATTTTAACGGGAATTTGTAGGGGTAGTAAAAGAGATAATTTAAAAGAGTTCATGTTTCCATTCCGAATCGGTCTGATTTTAACAAGAAAGAATACGCAATTGAGCTATATAAATTGCCAAAGTTTCCATTCCGAATCGGTCTGATTTTAACATATCATCAATATAATTTCCTAATATATCTGTTTCGGTTTCCATTCCGAATCGGTCTGATTTTAACTGTTGACCATCCGAGAAATGATTGGCCAACTTATATTATTGTTTCCATTCCGAATCGGTCTGATTTTAACATCAGAAATTGACAAAACTGAAATAAAAAATAGAATTAAGTTTCCATTCCGAATCGGTCTGATTTTAACCACATAAAATGTAAAACACTTGATGAATTTTTGTTATGTTAGTTTCCATTCCGAATCGGTCTGATTTTAACAGGAGGCTTATCCACAATATAATTTATACTACTCTCCTAATATTTAAGCTTTTCTACACCACATTTTTCTAAGGATAAATAACTATCTCATAATATAAATCTTTTAGTATTTAAAATTTTCTCCCTTTAATAAAACAGAGCATTCTTATCTCCTTAAATTTAAAAATTTAACTTATTTGTTAGAGAAATTTTATTTACTTATCTAATTAATCTTAATTTTCAAAAATCTAAATAATTCAATAAACTCAAATATTCTAAATAATCAAACCAGCTAACCCTTAGAAATTAAATAAAAATTCTTTGAACTAATTAATAAATCCTAAATACTCTTATTTTCAAATTTCAAACATATTCAACAAGACAATCCATAAATCAATTAACAAAATTGAAAATCCTATGCCTATAATAAAATTATCAAGGTAGTATCAATAAATACTAAATATATATTGTCTTTTTTGAAATAATATTTAAAGGTTATCCTCTCCGTAAGGATTTTTACTATAGTACTCAACTGTTTTTAACGCAGAGCTAACAACCATCTCCCTAATATTTGGAATCTCCTCCTCTAACTTTTCTAAAATCTCATGACATCTCCTTCTAACGCTGTCCCCCCTATCCCTACTGTATGGACACATATCCTTATCTTTATAATACTCTATCCCACACTCTTCAAGAGCTTTTATTATATCCCTCTCCAATATAGGAAGCATGGGTCTGATTATTATACACTCCTCCAATGGAATTTTAAAGCTTTGATAATCAACCTCATTGTATTTAAACCTTGTCAATGGTCTCATAAACTTTAATCTCTCTCCTTTAAAGATATTTGCCAAAATTGTGTCTGAATTATCATCTAAATTATGTCCATAAGCTAATTTAACCTTTTCATAAGGGATATTTTCATTTTCAGCAATTTCTTTAGCTAATTTTCCTAACAAATGCCTTTTAATTACAGAGCAGGAAAAGCATGGAGAAAACTCCATTCCTTTGGAATGTTTTGTCAATATTTCAGATAGTTCAACAACATCCAAATCATTTTTTAATATAATGTGTGGCACATTTAGCATTTCACAGTGATGTTTTATCAGCTTAACTCCTTCTGTATCTTCTTTCCATGGTCTAATTCCCCCAATATTCACATCTACAGTAACAGCTATTAATTTTATTCCATATTTCCTTCTATAAACTTCCAATAAATGCAATAACAACAAACTATCCTTTCCTCCACTCAATCCAACTATAACAATATCCCTTGGAGCTATAATTTTATGTTTATTTATAAATCTCCCAACCTTCGTTGATACATATTCATAAGTTTTTGAATAAATAACAGGAATTCCAAACTCTTCTTCAATTTTATCCATCTTTGTTCTTGATAACCTTGCCATTCTTTTATTATTAACTAAAATCTTATCCTTTCTTATAGTTAAAAAGAATGGATTTGCATATTTTTTTAATTCTCTTAAGTTAATCTCTACCATTTTTATCCCAGTTTGTTTTTTTATTTTATAATTATTCTAATTTCATTTCATTTAAATGCCCAATGGCTTTAAATTAACACTTCTCTCTACAACTTCAGCAAAGTAATTTAAACTTTTTTCTATGCTATCTTTGTATGAATCTCCATAAATCTCATCCAAACCTTTCCTTTTTCTAATTAAATTAATGATATAATTTCTAAACTCATAATTTTCAAATATTCCATGGAAGTATGTTCCTATAGCCAATCCATCTCCAAATTTTTTAATAGAACCATCAAAACCATTTCCACAGTTTCCAAAGCCTCTCTCAATTTTTATGAGAGGTTTTTCTTTTGAATAGGTAAAGCCTTCATGTATCTCATAGCCTTTAACATTAAATGTTTTATTATCAATCTCTAAGAAACCACAAGAGTTTTTAACTACTTTATCATTTCCAAAGTATGTTTTTGCATCAAAGATTTTTAAGCCCTCAATATCTCCAACATCTGACTCTTTCTTCTCTTTATCAATCAACTCTTTTCCTAAAACTTGATAACCTCCACAGATACCAATAACAATTCCCCCATCTTTCAAAAACTCCAAAACCTTTTCATCAAAGTTATGTTGTTTTAAATAATAAGCTTCTTTTGTTGAACTTCTTGTTCCCGGAAATATTAAGATATCTCCAGTTATGTCATCATCAAAGTCGATAAACTTTATAAATGCATCGTATCTTAATGGGTCTAAGTCTGTAAAGTTTGATATCTTTGAAAACCTAACTACATTAATTTCCACTCCACTTTTTGCATTTCCAAAACTTCTCATGCTCTGTAGGACTTGACTATCCTCCTCTGGTAAAACAAGGTTTTCATCATAGGGAACTATGCCTAAAACTGGAATACCAGTTAGCTCCTCTATTTTTTCAATCCCTTCCTTTAAAACCTCTACATTCCCTCTAAATTTGTTTATTATAATTCCTTTAATTAGCTTCCTCCAATTTTCAGGCAATAGTTTTATTGTCCCATATATTGAGGCAAATACTCCACCCCTATCAATGTCTGCAACCAAAATAGCTTTGGCATTTACAAGCTCAGCTATCCTTAAATTTGCTATATCATCCTTCAATAAATTTATTTCACAACAACTCCCAGCTCCCTCCATAATAACATAATCATACTCTCTGTCTAAAATTTCCAAACTCTCTTTAATCTTCTTTAAGAAAAAATCTTTATTTTTTCTATATTCATTATAATTCATGTCTTTGTAGGGTCTTCCATGGACTATAACTTGAGAGATAAAATTACCTTTTGGTTTTAATAAAATTGGGTTAAAATGAACTGATGGCTCTACCCTACAAGCTAAACTTTGAGTGTATTGGGCTATAGCAATCTCCCCATCTTCCTTTGCAACTCTTGAATTCAAACTCATATTTTGAGATTTGAATGGGGCTACTTTATAGCCTTTATTTGCTAAAATTCTGCATAATCCAGCAGTTATTGTCGTTTTTCCACTATTTGATGATGTTCCAACAACCATTATAAACTCTGCCATCTTCATCAACTCAGCATTTTTTATAGTTTATTTGAGATTTGATTATATTTAGTTTAGTTTATTGGATTTTTAATATTGATATTAGATTTTTTAATTTTGTTTAGAGTATTGTTTATATTTTTATAGTTTTAAGATTTGGTTTTAAGTTTTTATAGTAAATATTGGGGATTTTTGTTAATAGTTATGTATCGGATTTATATGACTATGCAAAACCTTTCTTAATCTTTTAAAGGTTTTAATAATCATGCAGTAAAAATTTGGATACGGATATAGAAAAATAGTTATAGGAGTTTTAGTATAAAATAAGGACAGAAGTAAGGATTTGAACCTTTAGTTCATTAAAACAAGGATTAAGCTAATGTCAAAAATCTTAAAAACTATTTTTATTTAAAACCTAAAATCTATACATTCAAATTATTAGATTATATATATTTATAGTTGCTCTTTAAAACTATATTTTATCAAAAACTTCAAAAAAAGGTGACTACTTTGTTCAACTTAGAAACAGAAAGAGTTATAAGAGAAATTGAAAATTTAAATAAAAACAATCCAAAAGTTATTTTTCAAGCTCCAGAAGGTTTAAAGCTGAAAGTTGAAAAAGAGATTGAAAAAATTAAGCAATATTTTAAACAAAAAAATATAAACATTGAGATTTACCTATGGGGAAATACTTGCTTCGGTGCATGTGATTTAATAGACAACCATGTTAAAAACCTAAATGTTGATTTAATCATACACTATGGACACGAAAAACTTAGCTATGCAAATCCAGAGATTAAAACCCTCTTCATTCCCGCATATCACATATTCAATAAAGATGAAGAGGAAAAAATCTTAAATGATATAAAAAACTTTATAGAAAAACATAAAAGTGGAGGAAAAAAAGTTGCTATAGCAACAACCATCCAATATAAAAAACTTTTAAAAGATTTTAATCCAAGTATAATCTTAGGTTGTAGAGGAGAAGTTAAAGAAGGGGATGTTATATTATTTGTTGGAACCGGAAGATTTCATCCTTTAATGATTGCTTATAAATATCAAAAGGAGGTTTTTATATACAATCCTCTCTCTAAGTGCTTTGACAAGATATCTGAAGAAGAGATTAATAAGTTTATAAAAAAGAGAATTTTAGCAATATCTAAACTATTATTAAACAAACCAAAAAAGGTTGGTGTTGTTTTATCAACAAAAAAAGGACAGTGTAGGAAGAGGGTTTTTGATGAGATTATAAAACTGTTAGAAGAAAACGATGTTAATTACCTCCCAATATTAGTTGATAATATTTCTCCAGATATTTTATTCTATGATGTTGATTGCTATATTATAGTTGCATGTCCAAGAATCGTTTTAGACGATTATATCTTATACAAAAAACCAATTTACACTCCAGAAGAATTTAAACTTTTCTTGAAAAATAGCTTTAAATATAAGTTTGATGAAATTAAGGAGGATGATTTCTAAAATTTTATTATCTATTAACAGAATGTCCTATTTGTTGCTGGTAAGCAGAGAGTTTCACCACAATTTGGACATGTTATAACAACCTTGTCCTTTTCATAATAAGCTTTAAATGGTTTTTTACAGTAAGGGCAGAGATATATCCTTCCTCCTGTCTCTTTACACTCTCCAACCTCTCCAACTGTTGGATATTTTTCAAAAGTTATATCACTCCCTTTATTTTGATATTTAAAGAATTTTTCAACCATCTTTAAGTAAATATTAACTGCAGCTTCATTTACACAATCTTTTCCACAGTATGGACAATTATACATGAAATCACCTCATAAAGTTATTTATTGTTATTTAATTATATTATATAAATTATCATCTTGCCACATATATTATAAATATATTCCGTTTCGGTTAACAGTGTTAGTTAATTATTTTTTATTACTCAATGTTGGTGAAATTATGTGGAAGAAATTGGAAAGCTTAACAAGTAAAATTTATGAAAAGGCGAGAAAAAGAAAGGGGGAGCATAGAATTGCATTGTTAATTGATGGACCAAACATGCTTAGAAAAGAATTTAACATTGATTTAGATAAAATTAGAGAGGTTTTAAGTGAATTTGGCGATATTGTTATTGGCAGGGTTTATTTGAACCAATATGCATCAGATAAATTAATAGAGGCCGTTATAAACCAAGGTTTTGAACCAAAGATATCTGCTGGAGATGTGGATGTTGAAATGGCTGTAGATGCCACTGAGCTCGTGTTTAATCCAAATATTGACACCATTGCCTATGTAACAAGAGATGCTGACTTTCTTCCAGCAATTAGAAAGGCAAAAGAAAGGGGAAAAAAGGTTATAGTTATTGGAGCTGAGCCTGGTTTTTCAACGGCTTTACAGAATATTGCTGATTATGTAATTAAAATTGGAGAGGAATTCCAATTAGATAGAGAAAAATTAGAGAAAAAGAAGAAAAATAAATTTTTAAAAGTTGAGGAAAAACAGAAAGATAAAGAAGAAACTGAAAATAGAGAAGAACCTTAATCATTTATTTTATTCCAAGTATCTTTCTCAATACAGTAGATGTTGCGAATGAACAGAGAATATACCAACCTAACCAACCTAAGGCAGTGTTAGAAACTATTTTAAATCCTCCTTTATAAAATATTGAACCAAGCCAGTGCCAGAAATCAATAAACAAAATCTTTGACAATATTATAGGTAGATACACAACAACTCCATTCCAACCAGGATTTAACTCTTGATAAACTCCACCAAACCCATAAACATGCCTCAAATAAATAAATATTAAAATTATTGGAACCCATGTATATATCATCGGCCTAAAACTCATCTTCATTAATTCAGCGTTGAGTTGCATAATTCTCTGTTGTTCTTCTTGAAGTTTTTCCATCATTTCAGGATTTTTAGACATTTTTTTAAATTTAACCTGAAATTCCTGAATCTCCTTTTTTAGTTCAGCAACTCTCTTCTGGTCAACTAAAAGTTTTGTAGCTATATTTATGATTAAAGAGACAATTATTGCAATAATTAAAATTGCTAAAGCGGGATGTAGAACTTTTATTATAGGCATGAAAATTGCATCCAAGGTTTTATAATATATGTCAAATATAGAACCAAACATTAACTCACCTTAATGTGGTTATTTAAAAATTATTTTAAAATATTATATAAGGATTATTTGAGAACTTCAATAAGTTCTTGAACTGCTTTATCTAATAAAAAGTCTCTATTTTTAATAATTTTAACTGTTGCTCCTGTTAAAACAGCATAAGTCATAGCCGCACATCTATTCATAAAGATATGTTCTCCAATATCTTCTGTTGATTCGAAATCTCTCTGTCTTGTTTCATCCTTTAATCTTCTCATCAATATCTCATCGTTCTCTGCTTCAACTAAAACAATGATATCAGGATTTAACTCCTCCAAAACCCATGCTGGAAGCCCTGGGAGATAACCTTTAGGTGTTTTTATTGTGCTATGTGTATCAACAACTATATTGAATTCTTTAGCCATTTCAGCAATCTTTTTTCCTGCTAATTTTTGTATCCTCTTCTGTTCTTCTGGAGGCAACTTCCTTAATTGGTCTCTATGCTCTACTAAACCCTCTTCTTTAGCTATTTCAAACATCACAGTCCCAAAATTAACTATTTTATATTCAATTCCTTCCTTTTTTAACTCCTCAATTGCCTTATTAGTTACTGTTGTTGAACCAACTCCTGGAACTCCTACAATCACCACAACCTTGTTTTTCATCATCATCACCTCACAAAATTTTAGGGATTAGAATTTCAATAGAACTTTCGCAGTTTATATATTTTTTAGAATATATTGAGAAATATGGATGCTTAAAGGGCATCATTGTTCAATGAAATATTTACTTCTGCGAAAGTTCTATTCAATGACTTTACTTATTTAATAATTTTGCTATTGCTGGGTGCAACTCACTCACCTTCTCTCTTAAGAGTTGTTCATACATTCTATATACAATAGAGACGGTTAATAAAACCCCTGTTCCTCCTCCTAAAGCTCCAATGAAATTGGCTATTGTAGCCAAAAATCCAACGAATGCGGAGCTCATAACTGTTAGTGGAGGAATATATCTTTTTAATCTATGCTCTATTGCTTTTTCACTCTTTCTAAATCCTTTAATTGCCATACCTAATGAACCAATTCTTTTAGCCATACTTTTTGGGTCTAATCCAGTCGTTTCTACCCAAAATATACCAAACATAACACAAGTAATTATCATTGCTATCATATATACTATTGCATGTATCGGGTCTGAAATCACACTTGATAAACCATAAGGAGTTGAAAGGTAATAGGCAATTCCATCTACCGCCCTTCCACCTTCATAATGTCCAAGTATCGGAATTCCCATTCTATATAACGCCAAACCCCAAAGTTGTATATTTGCAAATAACGCAGCTGCTAATATAACTGGGATATTTGAGACATAAACAAACTTTATTGGGTATTTTCCAACAGCTCCTTTAATTCTCCCATGAGCTAATGGGATTTCCACCCTCATACATTCAGCATAAACTACCATTAAGAAGACGATTATTGTCCCAATTATTGGGGCTATATATTCAATATTTGGAACTCCTTGAATTAATGAATTTAAAAACTTCCATAAATATCCCTCTGGACCTAATGCTCCAACAAATATTGTTTGTGAAACTCCTGCAGCAATAAACAACCCAATACCTGAACCAATACCATACTTTGAAACAATTTCATCCAAATAAATTAATATTATTGAACCAAAGGCTATTTGAATAATTACTAAAAATGCTAACAATGGTGTTAAAATTCCAAATGCACCAGCCCCAACGAATAGAACTGCTTCAACAAAACACATTATTATAGATAAAAGCTTCTGACATCCTTGAAACAAAGCCCTATTTTCTGGAATTGATAAGTCCATTTGGATAATTCCTGAACCAACCAATAACTGCATAATAATTCCAGCTGTAACTATGGGTCCAATCCCCAAGGTTATAAGCGTTCCAATTCTTGATGCTGTAATTGTCTGCCAAAACTCAAATATCGCTGGAATTTGAGCTCCTGCTGTATAAACATCAATACATCCCATAATGAAATAAAGAACCAAAACTATTCCCGTCCATTTAAGTTTCTCTTTAAATGTTATCTCCTTAACTGGCAATTCAACCTCTGGAATTTTTTCTAATATTGGAATTAACTTTTTCATGATGTTTTCCAAGGTACCACCTTTTTTTAAGATTTTAAGATTTATGTTTTATATTACTGATAATTTTTGTAATTAGGAGTATAAATTTTTAGTGAAATTTAATCCCATAATGAACTAAAAATGAAATAAAATAGAAAAATGGAGAATATATTGAGTGCAAAAATCAGCCAACATTTTGTAAATTCCTTTTAAGTTACTCTTTAAATTTTTAATATCTTTATTTTTTTGTAAAAAAATAGATACTCCATTCTCATCTAAAAATTTATTTACTTCAAAATCAAAAATTAGAAATAAAAAGAAGATTGTTAATAATTTAGAGTTCAACAACCTCTCCACCTACTGCCTCAATCTTCTCTCTTGCTTTCTCTGAAACTTCAACTGCTTTAACAATCATTGGGATTGTAACTTTTCCTTTACCTAAAACTTTCTCATAACCTAACTCAATTACATCAACAACAAATTTATCATCTTCTTTTTCAAATTTATCTGGGTTTTTTAATACAATCTCTTCAAGCTCTCCAACATTTATTGTTTCTAATCTTTTAACTAAGCTTGGGTGTCTCTTGAATCCATACTTTCCAAAGTAATCAGGGCAGTATTTTATAATCCACGTCCATTTGTGCTTATGCCCACCAGCCATTCCTCTTCCTCCCTTGTTTCCAGCCCCTCTTCTCTTCTTGTGGCTTCCTCCTCCACAGGTTCTTGAACCTCTAATTTTTTTAACTTTTTTCTTTTTTCTAATCATAAATCATCACCTTACATCATCTTTTCTAATAACTCATTAATCTTCTCTCCTCTGTAACCTAAAGCTCCTCCAACACTGAATGGTTTTTTAATACCTCCTCTTTCAAATCCTTTTCTTGGAGGGTGTAATCTGAATACAGGTTTTAATGGAGTTTCTTTTAATTTAATTTCTCCATTTATAATCTTTTCTGCCAATTCTTCAACATCCATTCCTGTAAGCTCCTTTATGATTTCTGGATTAACTTTTTTATTTCCTGGTAATCTTCCTCTCTTTAAAATTAATTTAACCAATGTATCTTTATCAATTTCTCCCCATGTCACGTAGTCTTTAACTTTTTGTAACATTCCTTTAAATGTTTCTGTTTCTGGAATTATTACACAGTGATTTACTTTGTGCAATCTCAACATTTTCAGTGTATCTGCTATATCTCTCCTTACACCAACTCTCCCTCTTATCCTAATGACAGCATAAGCCATATTATCACCTTATTAAAATAAAAGTTTTAAAATAGCCACTTGGTTTTAAATGAGAAAAATTTAATTTATAAGACTCTTCCTTCAACAATTCCCAACTTCTCTTTGTGTTTTTCCATAGTTCTTGTAAAGTTCAAGCTCTTTAATGCTTCAAATGTAGCCATTGCGAAGTTGTAAGTTGTTCTTGTCTCTCCAAATGTCTTTGTCCAAACATCTTTAATTCCTGCTAAACCTAAAACTGCCTTAGCAACATCCCCAGCAACTAAACCAACCCCTTTTGGAGCTGGTAATATCTCTATTGCAGTACTTCCACACTTCCCATAACCCTTGTATGGGATTGAGTGAGGTGTTCCACAACCACACTCCCAAGAACCGCAACCTCTCTTAACTCTAATAATGTTTTTCTTTGCCTGAGCTATTGCCTTTCTAATTGCTGGCCCAACTTCTTTAGCTTTACCTTTTCCAACACCAACATAACCATTTCTGTTTCCTACAACAACTGTAGCTCTAAATCTTGCTCTTCTCCCTGACTTGTGCATTCTCTGGACTAACTTAACATCTAAAACTTTCTCTTCTAAATCTGGTAATAAAGCATCGACAATCTCAGGCTCTAAGATTGGCAGATTGTTATCTAAAATGTAATCAATATCAGTTATCTGCCCTTCCTTAACCATTCTTCCAATAGTGGTTTTTGGTTCCCACTCATCTATATTAAATCTCATAATCTCACCTTTAGAACATACTGTCTATTTTTGCCTTTATTTCTTCAAAGTGTTCTGGCAATTTTTCTGGTTCTAATCCCTTCTCCAAATATTTTGAGAACTGTTTCTTGTATCTTTCTTCATCCTGTTCTTTTAACATTTCGGCATAAGCCTTTATGTGTTCCCCTCTTATCCTTTCTTCTGATGGTAATATTTCTTCTCCGTGTGGAATTTCCATACCCGCATCTAAAGCTCCTTTTAATATTGCAAATATTGCATTACCTTTTGTAGCTCTGTGCAATCCAATATCTAAAACTGCTTCAGTGTAACCTTTGGCTAAAGCTTTCTTACCTAATAAGTAACCTGTTAAGTATGCTGATGGCAAGTTTCCTGTATGCCCCTTATAACCCAATTTAATCAACTCTCTTGAATGAGCTGAAACAACTGTTTTATCTCCCTTCTCATCATACAATACAATTTGAGCAATGCAGTGATTCAAAGTTCTTCTTGCTACTAATCTTGGTTTTCTTGATAATAATAATTTTAATCTTTTTCTGTAGTCAGTTTTTGCTTCTCTTCTTCTTCTAAACTTAACCCTATAAGTTGGACCTGTTGCCATAATTTCTCACCTTCCTGATAAAAATTGTTTAATTATTTTAAGAGTTCGTGTTCTCTCATGTAAAGGAAGAGGTGGCTTCTACTTCTAAATGCTCCTCCTTTTGCCATTCTGTAAAGTTTTCTATAAACTTTTCTATCAATTTTTCCAGAATCTCTCAACTGTTTAAGAGTTTTTCTTAAAGCTCTAATTGTAGCCATCCATCTTTCTTTTGGTGGAGTTCTTGCACCAGCAGCTCCTCTTCTTGAACCTGGACCTCTTCTTCTACCCTTTTTTCTCTGCTCTTTCAACTTTTTAACTCTCGCACTGCTAATTCCTTTCTTCTGCTTTTTCTTAATAACTCCTTCTTTAATTAGAGCTCTTATATCATCTTTTGACATTGCCATTTTGACTCTATCTAATTGAGTTGGGTCAATCCAAACCCTCTCTATTCCACATTTTAATATCTCAGCCGCCATTCTTCTTTGAACGGATACATCCATAATTATCACCTATAACAAAAGCAGATTTATCTTAAAGAGTGAGGGATTGAAAATAATTTATTCGTTAGTTTCATTAACTTCTTGAGCTTCCTGTTTTTCAGCTAATTTTAACAACTCTTCCTGTTTCTCTTCTGATATGTTTAAGATTCTTATTCCTAACTCTCTTGCTCTTATGATAATTTCAATTTTCTTTCTTTTACCAACTGTTGAAGCTATTCTTGCTCCCTGTGTTTCTGGATTTAATTTCTCTAAATCTTTTACATTATAAACCAAAACATCCTCCAATCCACTTGGGTGTAAGCCTCTTACTGCCTTAGGGCTTCTGTAACCAATCTCAACAACTGGAGGTTTTTCCTTCCACTTTAATCTCATCTTACTGTGTCTTCCTTTTGGTCTTCTCCACTTCTCTCCCAACCTTTTGTGTCTGTGAGCTTCTTGCCTTATAAAGTCAGGCTTTTTCATTTTTAATTTAAATCTTAATCTTAACAGCCTGTTCATAACTCTCCCTCAACTAAATTTTTTAGATAGCTTTTCCAGCTTTCTCTACAATGTAAATTCCATCCTGGAAGACTCTTGGGTCTCTTCCTTTAATTCTTGTTGCCTGCTCTATGTTAGCAGCAGTTTGTCCAACTTTTTCCTTGTCAATTCCTGTAACTATGACATCCTCTCCACTAATCTTAACGGTAACTCCTTCCATAATTCTTGCTCTTCTTGGGTGTTTCTCCCCTAAGAAGTTTTCAATGATAACTTCATTACCTTTAACGCTAACTTTCATTGGGAAGTGTGCATACCTAATCTTTAATTTGTATGTAAATCCTTCAGTAACTCCTTTAATCATATTGTTTATATGTGCCCTTATAGTCCCAACCATGGCCTTGTCTTTTCTTCTTGGATATTCACAGAAGATAACTATTTCATCTCCTTCTTTTTTAATTACAATTTTTGGATGCTCAAATCTTCTTCTTAACTCTTTTCCTCCACTTTTTACAACAACTTCATTATTGTTTATCTCAACTTGAACATTTTCAGGGATTTTTACCCTTTCCTCAATATAGGCGGCAACTGGCATAAACTCACCTCAAAATTTAAATTTAATTTAGAACGTGTTTAATAGACATAAGCTAACAACCTTCCTCCTAAGCCTCTCTTTTTAGCTTCTTCGTGGCTCATAACTCCCTGTGTTGTTGAAACAATCAATATACCAAAGTCTCTTGCTGGTAAGTATCTCTTTTCAAATTTCTCATAGCCAAATTTTTTAACTGGGAATCTTGGTTTTATTGCTCCACACTTGTTTATCTTCCCTATTAACTCAACTTTAAATATTCCAGCTCTACCATCTTCTATAAATTCAAACTCTCCTATGTAGCCGTTATCTTGCATAACTTTTAAAACCCTTCCAATTAACTTAGAGGCTGGTTTTATATACACTACCTTTTTACCCACTCTCTCACAGTTAGAGATATGGTTTAATGCGTTTGCTAGTGGGTCCATTAAACTCATGTTTTCCCTCCATTAAGAATTTTTAGTAAAGAGTGTTTTGGTTTAATCTAATTTTTTAAATCCTAACTTGTGAGCTATTTCCCTAAAGCACTGTCTGCAGAGATTTAATCCATACTTTCTGATTAAACCTGGACCTACATGCCCACATCTTTGGCATGGTCTAATTCCATAACCATATTTCTTTTTCCATGGTTTTTTTGCCATCTACATCACCTTTTTATTGTGTTTCTTCTTCCTCCTCTAACAAGACTCTTTCAACTTTAACTCCAAATGTTTTTTCTATAAATTCAATTGCCTCTTCTCTTGTTAATCTATGTCTTCTTGGAATCTTAGCTCTGCATCTTTTTCTTCTCTTAACTCTAAATCCAGGTCTCTCTAAGGTAACACAGACGTCCATCCCAAAGATACCAATCATTGGGTCGTATTTTTGTCCAGGGAAGTCTATATGCTCATGAATACCAAATGAGAAGTTTCCGTAATCGTCAAATGAATAATCATATAATTTTTTACCTTCTTTTTGGAAGGCTTCAAATGCATTCTTTAAAAACTCTTCTGCCTTCTTTCCTCTTAATGTGACTTTTAACCCAATTGGTAACTTCTTTCTAATTCCAAATGATGGGTTTGTTTGCTTAGCTCTTGTTCTTATTGGTTTTTGTCCTGTTAGCTCTTCAATAACTTGAGCTCCTTTTGTTAATCTATCTCCACTCTCTCCTACTCCGAAATTGACAACAACTTTTTCAATTCTTGGTTTTAGCATTGGATTCTTCTGCCATAACTCTTCAAAGCTCATGTTTCTCCCTCATCTATCTAATTTATAATTTAATTATTGGCTCTTCGTCTCCAACAACGAAGACATAGTCTTTAACTGTTTTGAACTTCTCTCCATCCATGTTTTCTAATGTAACGATATCAGGATATATTCCTCTTCTCTCAATCTCAACGATTTTAGCGAAATCACCGACGTGTTTTCCTCCTGTAATGTATGCTAATTTACCAACTTCAAATGGTATATGAGCTTTAATTTCTTGTTCAGGGATTGAGATTAATAATGTGTCTCCTGTTTTATAGACATCTTCTTCTGCCTTTGTAGGGTCTGAAACTTTTATAACGATATTTCTTCCATCGTGTAAATTGAGCTGTATGTGTCCTCCTTTAATAACAGTCTTGTTTTTAATTTTACATAATTTTACATCTGGATTTTCTGTTGGTTTTAATTTAATTCTTCCCTTTCTATCAAATAAAACTCTGTAATTTTCATTTGCATCTGGTAATGAGACAACATCCATTAATCCAACTGGAAGCTTTTCTTCCTT
The DNA here is from genome assembly GCF_000091665.1 of Methanocaldococcus jannaschii DSM 2661. NCBI lineage: Archaea > Methanobacteriati > Methanobacteriota > Methanococci > Methanococcales > Methanocaldococcaceae > Methanocaldococcus > Methanocaldococcus jannaschii. The sequence continues at coordinate 414,542 of NC_000909.1, read as the reverse complement.
CCTAACTCTTCCATCAACTAAAACTTTACCCATTTTAATGATTTTCTTTGCTTCTCTTGCGTTATCGGCATACTTTAAAATGTCTCTAACGATTAACAGTAATGGTAATGACTCACTCATTGGGTGTGCTCCTGGTAATGGTCTAACTGTGAATTTGTGAATCTTTCTTGGTAACTCCCATCTAACTGGAGCTGCCAATCTTTTTAAATGTCTTTTTGGACCTTTTTTTGCCATCCTTTCACCTTATTCATTTTTGATATGTTTGAATCTTTTTTCATCCTTGTCATACAACTTGATAATCATAACATTTGATGGATGGATTGGATATGGAACTTCTCTTCCATCTTGTCTCTTGTTGTTTGCTCCTTCAACATATATTCTGTATCTCTTTAAATCAACTTTGATAACTTCTCCTTCTAATCCTTTGAAATCTCCTCTCATTATTCTAACAACATCTCCTTTTCTAACTGGGATAGCGTTTTTACCTAACTTCTCCTTCAACTCCTTTGATAACATTGCAGACATAACTTTTCTTCTTAAGTGGAGAGGAGCGTTAAATAATGCCTTTCTCTGTTTTCTTGGTTGTTTTGACTTTGTAAAAGCCATGTTTTTTCACCTTAATTAGTTTTTAATTTAAATGATTATCTTAGCAATTCTTGCAATACCTGGCCATCTTTCAGCAGCTTCCTTAGCAACAGGCCCCTTAATATCTGAACCCTTTGGGTTTCCATCTGGTGTTACTATAACAACTGCATTATCTGCAAACTTAACTCTTGTTCCATCTGGTCTTCTAATCTCTTTTCTCTGTCTAATAACAACTGCTGGCAAAACCTGTTTTCTCATTTCAGGAGTTCCTTTTTTAACTGTAACTATTACCATATCTCCTACTCTTGCTGTTGGCAATCTTCTTGCAACCCCTTTGTAGTTTCTTACTGCGATGATTTCAACTTCCTTAGCTCCGGTGTTATCAGCACAGATACATCTCGCTCCAACAGGTAAAGCCCTAACAGGTTTTGAACCAATTGCTTTCATGTTCTTTCACCTTTTAGATTTATGAGTCAAATTTATTCTTCTCCTTTAACTTCATCAATTCTTCCTAATTTTTCAACAACAACGAATGCCTTTGTTTTACTTATTGGTCTGCATTCCATGACTCTTACAATATCTCCAACTCTTGCGTGTATGCATGGTGGGTTGTGAGCTGCTAATTTTGTTGTTCTTCTCTCATATCTCTCATATTTCTTGATGTATTTTACAACCTCTCTCTTTATAATGACTGTTTTGTGTGGTTTGTCGCTAACTACAACTCCAACAAAGCTCTGCCCTCTTACTGGCAAATTTCCATGGAATGGACAGTTTTTATCATCACATTCTACTTCTGGAGCTTTAACTTGTATTCCAATATTTCTTGCTGCCATGTTTTTACCCCCTATAACTTATTATTTGGCATTATTTTGAAAGACATTATAGATTAAATGTGGCATCAATATTTACTAAAACCCATATTTATACTTTAAATCTCACAGACTGGAAGATACGATAAAGAGTATATAATAATAGCCAGGGAATTTTTGGCTACTGTATCATTATTCTCAAACGGTTGGGGCTAAAATAGCCTAATATGGATATAGTATCTTTATTTTTTTCTTTAATCTCTCTTCTGGTCTCCCTATTAGCAATCTCCCATCGACCTTTACTTTGCACCCCTTTAGTTGAAAGAGAAACACTGCAATGTCTTTTGGGATTACTACTTCCCTACCATCCTCTTTTTCTATCACTAATGTATTTCTTGTTTCATCCACTACTTTCCCTTTAATCCCTATCATCGCTTTGTTCTTCGCTTCAACAATCTCTACTTTAAGCCCTATAAGTTCATGCCTTAATATATTGTGAGGAGTTATCATGATGCCCCAACCGTTTTACGGGGACGGGGTGTGCCCTCCTGGGGCATCCGCGTCCCCTTTATTTCAGAAAGTTAAAATAAATTTAAAGTTAAAGTTTTACCTGATTTCAATTGAATCTCTTGAGAAACCCATTTTAACAAGTTCCTCAGCAACTTTCTTCCTATGGTCTCCCTGAAGTTCTATTGTATTATCTTTAACAGTCCCTCCACAGGCACAAATATCTTTCAATTTTTTAGCAAGTTCTTTTAAATCAATAACGCTTGTATCAAAACCTTCAATTATAGTCATTAACTTACCAAATCTTCTTTTTGTAACATATATTTTTATTTTCTGTTCTTCTTTAGCTATTTCTTCACAAACACATAGTTCTTTTGGTAATCCACATCTTGGACAGATTTCCGGCATCACTGCACCTCTGTATTTTATATGCCATCTGAGTAATTGAGTATAGTAAATAATATTAAGATAGGGTATTTAAATTTTTTGTTATTATTGGGAGGTCATTCTTTTCTTTTCATTCATTATTGTTAATATTCTTGCTATTGTTCTTCTGATTTCTCTCATTCTACCTGGATTTGAAGGAGCTCCAGCAACTGCCTTACTTGCTCTCTCTTTTAATAATTCCCTTTTTAATTCTACAAGTTTTTCTTTTAATTCTTCCATTGACATTCCTCTTAACTCATCTGCTCTTAATATAGCCATGTTTCCTCACCTTTACTGCTCTTCTTCAACTACATGTTTAACTTCTGCATCTTCTTTAATTATAATTTCATCTGGTAATAAGACATCTGGTCTCATGATTTTTACTGTAACTCCTATGACCCCTGGCTTTGTTTTTGCAATTGCTCTTCCCTTATCAACAAGCTCTTCAGCAGGTTCTCCACAGTGTTTCATATATCCAGCCATGAATTTTTCAGTTCTTGCTCTCTCTCCAGTTAATTTACCTGAGATAATGACTATAACCCCCTTAGCCCCAGCATTCATAACTCTTCTCACTGCAGTGTGTCCAACTCTTCTGAAGTGTAACCCTCTCTCTAATGACTGAGCAACTTTTTGAGCAACAACTTGAGCGTCTAAGTCTGGGTTTTCTACTGGTTTAACATCGATTTGTGGTTTTTCAACACCGAATTCTTTAGCTAATGTTTCTGTCAATTCTCTAATTCTACTTCCTCTTCTACCAATAACAAAACCTGGTTTTTCAGCGTAGATGATGATTTTTGTTCCTATAGGTGTTTTTCTTATATCACAGTGGCTGTATCCTGCTTTACTTAACTCTTTCTTGAAGTACTCATCAATTAACAATCTCTTAACATTTTCTTTAACAAATGTTCTTTCTATCATGGATTTCCACCTTTATATCTTATTTTTAGTGGTATTCTTCTAATATAACTTGTATATGGACTGTTTCTTGGAACTTAGGTGTAGCTCTACCAAATGCTCTTGGCATGTATCTTTTGATTGTTATTCCTTTGTTTGTTGAGATGTGTTTTATTCTTAACTTTTCAGTGTTTAAACCTTTGTATTCAGCATTTGCTTTAGCGTGTTGCAATATCTTTAAGATTGCCTTAGCTGCTTTAACTGGGTATCTACCAGCAGGCCATCCTAATTTTCCTTTTCTGTGCCCTACTTTCTTGCAGTGTCTTCTAAAGAGAACTGGTCTTCTCATTGCAATAACATCTTCTAAGAACTTTATTGCCTCATCTAACTTCATTCCATTTATTGATTTACATATCTCTCTTGCATGTTTTCTTGAAATTGGGATGTTCCTTCCCATAGCCCTTGCAGTTTTTTCAGGATTGACTTGTATCTTATATTTTAATTTACCCATCATTATCACCCTTAAGCTTAAAATGATTTAACTATATAGTGTCTTTCAAACTTCTTAAATAACTAAGGCACTAATGAACGCCTTCCAAAGGAGGGCGTTCAAACATTCCTTCATAAATTTTATTAATTTTGAAAGGCACTATAATCTTACTGTAAGAAGTTTATATACTTTTATTGTTGTTTAACTCATAACAACCCAGAATGCTATATTGTTTCATAAATATAATTAGGCTATCAACATTTAAATTGTAGAGCATTCTGGGAGTTTCTATTTTCCAATTATCCATTACAGTTCTGTTTATGATTATTTAAACTATGAATTTATCATCAGCGACGGTTGAGATTTTAGAATGTAAGAATATAAAATTTTTAAAGTGTTATATATAATTTACGAATAAATAGGAAACAACAAAACAAAAACAATTTTCAGTCCAAATATTCAAAAAAGTATTAAAATTTATGCTAATGAGACCTCTACTGTTTCAACACTCTCAACCTCATCAATTTCTGCTAAAGCATTTTCTATTGGCTCTGTTCCTCCTTCTCTTTCTTCCATTTCAATAACGGTGTATATAGCGTATAAACCAAAAGCTAATGGCTCATCAAATAATCCTCTTATAGCAACATCTTGCTTTTCTAAAACCTCTTTAATCTTTTCTTTTAGCTTCTCTTTATTAACTTCTGGACTTGTAGGCATAATTTTTATTTTTGCTAATACTGTTGCCATCTTTTCCCTCCAAAACTTTTATGGGCCTTCAAACCCGCATTTTGGACATTTGTATGGGTTATTTAACTTTCTGCATCTCTCACATCTTACAATCTCTACTTCTCCACAGTTTGGACATGGGAATTTTGTTGATTTCTCTCTTGGAGCAATCTCAGCATTACAGCTTATGCACACATATTTCATCTCTCCCACCTAATAAATTTTTTATTTAATGATAACGTCTCTTAAGTTTGTATCATGTTTATATTTTATCTATTCCAACGATTTTTGTATATATATTGTGTTTTCCTTCTAAAATATCCATAACTCTTTCTGGATGTCTGCCATTAACAACGTAAGCGTTCATTTTAAATTGTTTTAAAAGAATTGGAAAGGTCTCATCTACAGATGTTAAACCTTTAATGTCATTTGCATTAATAATATTTAATAGTTTCCCTCCTGGGAATTTGTCATATATGCCATCAACATCAGTTGCTATTATAACTTCCCTAACATCTAATAACTTTCCTATATATAAACTTAATGAATCTGATGTTATAGCCCAAGAATGCTCGGCAATATCTGTTGATAGCAAAATTTTTGAAGGTAATAATATAGCTATCTTTTCCTTTTCTATCTCTCTCTTTAAATCAAATAATGTATCATAAGCTTTTATATATCCAATTTCAGCATAAACCTCTCCAATTAAATCCATACATTTTATGGCAAGTTTGTGAGATAGTGAGTTTGAGATATTTAGAGCTTTATCTATCTTTCTAACAACATTTGCAAATTCTCCTCCTCCAGGAATAATAACTATCTTCTTATTATTTTCTTTTGCATAATTTTTTAATGCTTTTAATAATGGTTTTGCATCATAAGTTAGAGAACCACCAATTTTTACTATATGCATGTTCTCACTATTTCAAAATTTCATAAAACACTTCAGCCATCTTAACCAAATCCTCTATTTTAATATGCTCATTTGGTTGGTGGGCAGTCTCTTCTCCAATGCCCCAAACTGCTACATTATAGCCCTTATATCTCAAAAATGCCGCAACAGTTCCCCCACCCATTCCGCAAAGCTTAGCATCTCTATTCAAAACATTCTTTATAGCTTTTTTCAATTCTTTGATAATTTCAGCGTTTTCATCTGTGTAATTTGGATTTTCAGATTTTAATATTTCATAAGTTATCTCTGCCTTTATTGAGTTATCATAATGCTTAATATATTTTTTAAACTCAAAGTTTTTGATAAACTTATTTATAAACTCCAAAACTTCCTCTATTTTGTAAGTTGGCAAAATTCTACAATCAAAAACAACCTCTACATATCCAGGAATGGTGTTTGGATTTTCAACTTTATTTTTTAATATCGTTGGTTCAAAGGTTGAATACTCTGGGAGGAATATTGAATTAATTTCATCAAATTTCTCATATAAACCATTATATAACTCATTTGCAAAGTTAAAAGCCACTATATCAGCATTCAACCCATTTTCTGGTGTGCTACCATGACATTGCTTTCCTTTAATGTTAAATTTTATCCACAGAATTCCCTTCTCTCCAATCTCTACAAATTCTCCAGTTGGTGTTCCAAAGTCAGGAACTATGATTAAATCATCCTTTTTAAATATCTCATCTTCAAAGTTATTCAATAGATATTTTAAGCCATATTCACTTCCATCTTCTTCATCAGAGACAAAAATTAATGATAAGTTGTATTTTGGCTCAATATTATTTTCAAAAATCATTTTTAATAATAATAGAGAGGAAACAATCCCCTTATGGTTGTCCTCACTTCCCCTTCCATAAATTTTTCCATCTTTAATAACTGGCTCATAAGGATTTGTGCCCCATAAACTAATATCCCCCTCTGGAACAGTATCTAAATGAGAAATAATATGTAATGTCTTATCTCTTCCAAAATCTATTTTAAATACAATATTTGGCCTCTCAATACCATATTTATCTATGATGTTATATTCCTTTAAAGTGTAATTTTCTATATTGTAGCTTTCAACGTATTCCATTAACTTTTTCTTGACGTATTCTGCCTTTTCTTTTTCTCCTTTTCCACCAAATGAAGGATTTACTGAATTTATTCTTATTAAATCACTCTCTAACTTTATAGCTTCTTCTATTAAATCCATAATCTCCCTCTAAACCCAAAATATTTTAGCATAAGCTACCAATACAATCAAGTGCATTATATAAATTATTCCTCCAATTAATAAAAACCTTCCCACTCTCACATTTCCGTTGGATAATCTTAAAGTTATTAAATTGGCAAAAGAAGCAATTAAAGTTCCGTTACCTCCGATATTTACACCATAAGCTATTGGTAGCCAGTTTTTGTATAAATGAGATAGCAACACTGTAGCGGGCACGTTTGAGATTATTTGAGATAGTAAGGAGGCATAAATCATTAACATAACATTACCACATTTTATTGAAAATATATTAATAATTCCAATCCTCTTTAGTCCCTCAATATCAACAAATAGGAAGATGAAAGTTAGTAAAAACAGATAATCCACTTTAACCCTCTTATACATTAAAATTGCCAGTATTAAAGGAAGAATATATATAAAATTCAAATATCCAAAAACACATAACAAAACCAAAATAAAAGATAATATATAAAAAATCCACTCTTTTTTAAACTTAATGTCAATATTTATCTTAGTATCATACTTTTTAAATTCTAAGAATGGTAAAATAGCCAAAATTCCAAAAATTTCAAAGGGAATCATATTAATTATAAACTCTAAAGTTCCAATATTATAGAAATGAAATAAAAATAGATTTTGAGGATTTCCTATAGGGGTTAAGCCACTTCCAATATTTGCAGAGACACCCTCAAAGATAATGAGCTTTTCTAAATCCTTAAAAGGCATATTTGTGTATCTGTGAATTATTAGAGTTAAAGGGATGATGACAAATAAAGAGACATCATTTGTTATTAAAGAAGATAAAAACAGAGTTAAGAATATCAAAGCAATAAAAATCCTCTTAGATTTCTTTAAGATTTTTAAAGAAATATAGTCTAAAAACTTTGTATCTCTCATAATGTTTATGATAACCATTAAATAAAACAAGGAAAATATTGTTTTCCATTCAACAATATGAAATACCTCCATTGGATTTATTATATTCAATAGCAAAAGCAAAATCCCAATGCTAATAAACATCAAAAATATAAATGTATCAATCTTCATACTTTCCCTCTATGGTGGTTAATTATGAAATGCTCCCAATGCAATAAAAAACTTTGCTATACTGGAAAGGACTGCAAAAAGGATATAACACAAAAAATAATAGAAGAATATAAAAAAGAAGAAAATTTAAAGATAGCTGAGGTCTCAGCCTACATTGAAGCAACCTATTATATGAAAAAAACAAGGTTGGAAGAGATAATAGAGTTCTGCAAACTTATGGAATATAAAAAAATTGGTATAGCATTCTGTATTGGCTTAGAAAATGAGGCAAAAATATTAGCTAAAATTTTATCTAAGCATTTTGAAGTATATTCAGTTTGCTGTAAGGTTTGTGGGATTGATAAAGATGTTTTTAAATTTAAAAAAATCAACAAAGGAGAAAAAGAGGCTATGTGCAATCCAATAGGACAAGCGGAAATTTTAAATGAGATTGGAACCGATTTAAATATTATTGTTGGATTATGTATTGGGCATGATATCTTATTCCAAAAGTATTCAAAAGCTCCAACAACTACGTTTATTGTTAAGGATAGAGTTTTATCTCACAACACAGCTGGAGCAATTTATACCAAATACTATCTTAAAAAACTATTAGAGGGAAAATAATGACAAAAGATTTAAGACCGATAATATGGGATGATGATAAGAAAGAGCTAATTTTGATAGACCAAAGGAAGCTTCCAAACAAATTGGAGTATTTTATCTGCAAAACTTATGAGGATGTTGCCTATGCAATAAAAGACATGGTTGTTAGAGGAGCTCCAGCTATTGGAGTCTCTGCCGCTTACGGCTTAGCTTTAGCTGAAATTAATGGAGATGATATCTATAAAGCTTATGAAGTATTAAAAAATACAAGGCCAACAGCTGTTAATTTATTTTGGGCATTGGATAGATGTTTAACTGCTTACAAAGAAGGAAAATCAATCTTAGATGAGGCTAAAAAAATACATGAAGAGGATATAGAGACATGTAAAAAAATTGGAATGATTGGAGAAAAACTTATTGAGGATGGAGATACAATCTTAACTCACTGCAATGCTGGAGCTTTAGCAACATCTGCTTATGGAACTGCTTTAAGCGTTATTAGATTTGCCTTCTACAACGGCAAAAAGATTAGAGTTATAGCAGATGAGACAAGACCAAGATTGCAAGGGGCTAAATTAACTGCCTTTGAGTTAAATTATGAAGGAATTCCAGTTAAGGTTATAACTGACAATACAGCAGGGTTTTTAATGCAGAAGGGAGAGATTGATAAGATTATAGTTGGAGCTGATAGAATTTTAGCAGATGGAACTGTCTATAACAAAATTGGAACTTACAGCTTGGCAGTTTTAGCTAAATATCATAGAATTCCATTCTATGTTGCTGCACCATTATCAACGTTTGATTTAAGAAGTAGTGAGGAGGATGTTATTATAGAGGAGAGAGATGAGAAGGAAGTGGCATATATAGATGGGGTTAGAATAGTCCCAGAAGGAGTTGGTTGTTATAATTATGCCTTTGATAAAACTCCTCCAGATTTGATAACTGCAATTATAACTGAAAAGGGCATTGTAAAGCCAAATAGGGATGAGATTTTAAAGCTCTTTAGGTAGAGACTATGGGATGTATTGATAAGCTAAACTATGAAATTTTGTATAAAGGAGGCTTTAAGGAGTGTGCAGAATATATAAGGAAAAATTTCAAAAATATCAAAGAGATGGAAGCTGGATATGAGATATTTGAAGGAATTTTTTTAATTGGAATCCCTCCAATTCCAGTTGCCTACGAAGATAATTATGTGATATTCCCTTACACAAAACCATGCTATGGAACGTTTGTTTTAAAAATAAATCTTGATGAAATAAATAAAGATAAGAAAGAGGAGAAAAAAGAGAAAGATAAAGGCAAAAAAGGTTTATTATCAAGATTAAAGTTCTGGTGAAATGATGAGTGTCTTAGTTATAGTTGGATGTCCAGAACCTCCAGCTTTAATCCCTTCTGTTTTATATCTAACAAATCAGCTAAAGAAAAAAGGATTTAATGTCATTATAGCTGCAAATCCAGCAGCTTTAAAGCTTTTAGAGGTTGCAGATGATGACAAATACTATTTAAAAGGTGTTGGAGCTGTTGATATAGACGGAGGGCTTAGAGGCATTGAAGGTATTAATAAAATTATAAGTTTTGTCCATAACGACGGAGGAGTTAGTTATACTGTAACTTACAAAGCTAAATACAACAAACCTACCTATGCAATTGTCTTTGGAAGGCAGATAAATAAAGATTACGTTGAGACATTAAAAAACAGCAATATAGGGGTTTATACTGCAAGAGCCTTCCATAACCCAATGCCAATTGTAAATAGAATAAAGGAGATTTTAGCAAATCTTTAAACTTTTTTAATAACCTCTAAAAACTCATCTACCTTTTTTAAATCTTTCTTTCCACCGTAAGCTTCCAATGAAGAAGATACATCTATAGCGTAAGGTTTAACTGTTTTTATGGCCTCTAAGACATTATCTTTATTTAAACCACCAGCTAAGATTAGTGGTTTTTCTAAAGACTCTCTCAACTTCTTAGATACTGCCCAATTGTGTGTTTTTCCTTCAAGTTTTATGCTCTCTATCTTTGTATCTACCAAAATTGCCTCTACATATTTTTCATACTCTTTAGCAGTGTTTAGCAGAGTTTTAAAATCAATTTCTTCATCTTTAGGAATGTGGATAACTTTAATTATATGAGCGTTCAATTCCCCTGTATTTTTAAGTTTATTTAACTCTTTAACAAAATCTAAGCTCTCAAATCCATGTAGTTGTATGGCATTAGGTTTTAAGGCATTGTAAATCTCTAAAACTTCCTCTATGCTATTTGGCATCAATACAGTAACTAAGGATGTGAATGGAGCAACATATTTTTTTAACTCAATGGCTTTATCTAATGATATCTTTCTTGGTGTCTTTACTGGAACATCTACTATAACTCCAACTGCATGGACTTTTTTTGAGATATATGCTATATCCTCTTCATTAGTAATTCCACAAATCTTCACCTTAACCAAATCATCACCCAAACTATTTTATTAACATTATTTTCTTTTTTCTAATGTCAGATTCGCTATCTTTTTTATTATCCTTACCTTGGTTAATGTTTTGTATTTCTTTAGATTTATCACTAATATCTCCACTAGTAACCTCATCAATAATCTGCAATAGATAATTTACAAGTTCTTTTAAAGTAGAAATAATTTCTGGAGCAATTTTTATCAAATCTTCCTCTGTTATTACTCCTACGATTTTTCCATCATCTACAATAAATAATTCATTGGTTTTATATTTGTTCATGATTTCTAAAGCTTCATCAATGGTTGTATTTGGTGGAATAGTAACTAACTTACCTGAAGAGATATCTTCCACCTTAACCTTATCTGGAGGTAATTTTCTAATCAATACCTTTTTTATTATGTCTTTATCTGTAGCTACCTCAATACTCTCATGATTTGGTCTTTCACATACTACAAGAACACAGGGAACGTCTTGTTCAACCATCAATTTTGCAACATCATATACTGATACATCCCCACTAACTACTATTGGTTTTTTCATTATAAGCAGAACTGGAATCTCCCCCACCATTGTAACTCCCCAATTTATCTTGAAACTTTAAACATACTTTCCCTTTAAGATTTTGGATTTCTTAATTATTTTTAACTCCAATTATATTTATATCTTATAGTATTATAATAAATATTTGCATATTTAAGTATTTTTTAAATTTTTGTACATATTTAAATTTGGTATAGTATCGATTATACCGAAAAGTTTATATATAAGTTACACATACTTTAATTTCGCTTGTGGTTGAGGGCTCGTGGTCTAGATGGCTATGATGCCGCCCTGACACGGCGGTGGTCGGGAGTTCGAATCTCCCCGAGCCCACCATAATTTTAAGCCTTTTCTAAGTTCTAATTCCCTTTTGATGAAACTTTTTCTAAAAGTTTCGTTTGTATCTCCCCGAGCCCACCATAATTTTATTTTAGAAAAATTAATTTATTATTTTAAATATTTCAATTTAATATTTTTAAAATATCTAAAAACTTATTAAAAAACTAACTAATCTACTATATCCACATGAACATAGGCCCTCTCGACATTTTCCAAACTTTCTAATCTATTTTTAACTGCAACTTCAATATCGTGCATCTCTTTTGCTGAAATATTTGATGGAACTTCAACATGTAATTCAACATGGATTCTTGGTCCAACATAGTGAGCTTTTATATCATGCACTCCAATAACCTTATCTACATTCAAAGCTTCCTTTTCAATGAGTTCAAAGAATTTTTTAGGTGGAGCCCTTCCAGTTAAGTAATCTATATTGGTCAGACATATATCAAAGGCTACCTTTGCAATCATCAAAGCCACAATTATCCCAGCTATAGCATCCCCATAGTAGATACCAAACTTTTGTAACAACAACCCAACTAAAACTACAACACTGCTTAGAGCGTCACTTCTATGATGATAGGCATCTGCAATTAAAACTTGGCTATTTAATTTTTTTCCGACAAATAAGGAATATCTCGTCATTAACTCTTTAACAACTATTGATAAGATAGCAACTCCAACCATTATGGCATTTACCTCAATTACTTCCCCATAAATAATCCTCTCTACTGCAAACTTTCCAATCTCGTAGGCTGTGAAAAATAAAGCTAAACCAATAAAAAAAGAAAAAAGGCATTCAAATCTTGAGTGCCCATAGGGATGAGATTCATCCGGTGGTTTTGATGCAATTTTTACTCCAATAATCCCAATAATACTTGTTATAACATCCGATAAAGAGTGTATTCCATCAGAAATTAAAGATATACTTGAATAAACATATCCAATTATTATTTTTATCAATCCCAACAATATATTTCCAACAATACTCAAAATCAATGGCTTTTCTACCTCTCTCATAATCAGCCCCTAAATCCCAATTATCTTCCCCACATGCCCATAAACAAAGTTATTTAATTGAGATAATTTTGTTAAAGCTTTGAATCCAGTGCAGTGCATAGGCATAATCCAAAAATCTTGAGATTTGAAATAATCAACAATCCTATTTAAATAGTTATCTGAAACCCCTACTAAATGAAAACCTCCCAAAACTCCTTTAATTTCACTTAATTTTTTCCCATATTCAACTACATTTATAATTCCACTATGAGAACAGCCAGTAATTAAAATTCCTTTAGCTATTAAGAACATGTCATCATTTACCTCATCTTTTACTCTCTTTCCATCTTTAATACACTGAAACTCTTCCATCTCATATTCATATTCTCTTGGAACATATCCAGAGACAATAATATCTTTATCTATTTTATACGGCTCTTCAATAATCTCTAAATCAGCTTTTTTTAACAAATATTCTTTTATTTCTTCGTCAATCCCTATGTATCTATTGCCAGCGTATTTGTCTAAGAATGCATCTTTGTGAGCTATAACTTTCCCATTGATTAAATCGTTCTCTATAACATATTTTAAACCATCGCAGTGGTCGTAATGTCCATGAGATAAGACAATATAATCAAATCCTTCTTTTTCATTAAATAATCTCAAATTCTCTCTCAAAGTTATTGAGTTTTGTCCAGCATCAAATAAAATTCTCTTATTATTTATTTCTATCAAAGCTGAAAATCCATGTTGAGCAAAAAATTTTTTATAGGCAGTGTTATCTACCAATATTTTAATCATGATGTCACCAAATATTTTTTATAGCAGTTATGTTTGTGTAGCATCAGATTTATATTTTCCCGCATTTGAGGATAAATTAGTTAATCATCAAATAAATATTTTGTTATAGATTAAAAATTGGTGAATATTTATGAATCTCAATATTAAAGAAATTAAACAAAAAATCAATGAATGGAAAAATAGAGAATGGAGATGGAAAGGAAAAGGAAAAATTGAAATCAGATTTGTTTGTTTAATTGAAAGGGCTGAGAGCTTTAAGGAATTGGTAGATAACTTAGAAATAATCATCTGTGAATATGAAAAAATAAAACAGCTTATTGAAGATAAAGATATAAAAGAAATAGCCAAATTAAATCTATTCTGTGGAAATAACGTTTATGAAGAAATGTTAAAGGATATTTTAAGTTCAAATAAGTTCATATCTTTAACAATAAGTTTTGATGAGAACATAGCTTATGTTAAGTATATGGAAAGGGGAAAAGAGGAAGTTGTATATTTAGATGGAAAATCTGCCTATAAGGCCCTACAAATATTAAAAAATAGATATGAGAATATCTTAAAAAAGCAGATATCAATAATAGAGGACGCTATTCCTTTAACCATCCCATCTCAATAATCTTATTATAAACTTTTTCACTTAACCACTCTTCACTTATGTATTTATCATAAACTGGCAATCTCATCTTTAACTTTAACCCTAACTCCTCAGTCCATTCCCTCAACTCCTTTATTTCTGGCCACTCTGCCTCTGGATTAACGTAGTCCCTTGTTAGTGGAGAAACTCCTCCCCAATCATCAACCCCTGCCAATAAAAACAACTGCCCCGTCTCTCTATTTAAATTTGGAGGAATTTGGATTGAAATATCATCTAAAATCAACTTTGCTAAAATAATAACCTTTAACATCTTTATTGGTGATGGCTCTTTAAAATTCTCCATTGGAATGCCTTTCTTAGCTCTAAAGTTTTGGATTATAACTTCCTGTATATGCCCATACTTTTCATGAATTTCTTTTATTTTAAATAGTGAATCAACAATTTCCTCATTTGTCTCTCCAATACCAATTAATAAACCAGTTGTGAATGGAATCTTTAACTTTCCAGCATTTTCAATCATCTCTATCCTTAACTTTGGATGCTTTCCAGGGCTGTGTTTGTGGGCAATTGTATTCATTAACCTCTCTGAAGCATTTTCCAACATCAAACCCATAGATGCATTGACATCTTTAAGCATCTTTAACTCATCATAATTTAAGATTCCACAATTTGTATGTGGAAGGAGAGAAGTGTTATTCAATGTCCATTCCTCTAAATCGTAGAGATATTCTAATATATTATCATAACCCATTGATTTTAATTGTTCTTTAATCTCTTTATTTTCATCTACGTGTTCCCCAAATGTAAATAACGCCTCTCTACATCCTAATCTATCTCCCTTTAATAAAATCTCTTTAACTTCATTCGGCTTCATTAAACTTGGCTTATCTTCTCTAAAGATGCAGTATCCGCACTTATTTCTGCACCACTTTGATAAAGGTATAAAGACGTTTTTTGAGTAAGTTATATATTCTCTCTTAAATGTATTATTGATTTGAGCTAATTTATCTAATATATCCTTAGAAGACGTTGAGTTAAGGAAATTAATTGCCTCCTCTCTACTTATCATCCTATCCACCTTTAATATTGAAGAAATTTAAATAACACTAAATTTTATTGTCAATCAACACATATATATAGTGAGAGTATATAAAGTAGATATTACAAACCCATAGACACAAAAATCTAAGGTTTATTAAATAGGACTTAAGCACTTTATATTGGACATTTGGAATTTAGATACCAAAGGCACCAATATTCAATAGAAAAGATTTATTACTGCGTAAGACCTATTAAAACACTCAATTTTGAAATTTTGATAGGATAACAAAACTATTAATATCAACAAACACAAAATAAAAATATTAAAAATAAAAAAAAGGTGATAAAATGGCTGAACAGCAACAAGAACAGCAAATTAGAGTAAGAATTCCAAGAAAAGAAGAGAATGAGATTTTGGGGATTATAGAGCAGATGTTGGGAGCAAGTAGGGTTAGAGTTAGATGCTTAGACGGAAAAACAAGATTGGGAAGAATCCCTGGCAGATTAAAGAATAGAATTTGGGTTAGAGAAGGAGATGTAGTTATTGTAAAACCATGGGAAGTTCAAGGAGACCAGAAGTGTGATATCATTTGGAGATACACAAAAACACAAGTTGAATGGCTTAAAAGAAAAGGTTATTTAGATGAGTTACTATGAAACTTTAAGAAAGTTACATGAAAACTCTTAAAGAGTTTTCATAGCCCGAAGCTACGCTTCGGTTTCATCAAAGCTAACACCTCCTTGCTACGCTCGGAGGTGTAAATTAAATTTGGGGGTATATCCACAGAACTTTCACAGCTTTATAATATTCAGTTTGGAACTTTGACGCCTTTTAGGCGTCCATATCAATAAGGATACTTTCCTGTGAAAGTTCTGTGCCAATAGGGGGCGAAGCCCCCTATGGAAAGAAAAGGTTATTTAGGTGAGTTGTTATAAGGTGATGCCTATAGCTAAAAATATTGATGATGAACTCTATGAGTTAAATAAATTGCTTAGTGAAAAAGAAGAGTTTCAATTGGATAGAGAATATCAAAAAGAAATTTTAGAGAAAGAGAGGAAGTTTTTAGAAGATTTAAAGACCGCTAACGAAGTTTTTGATAAAAGAACCTTAATGACTTTATTTAGTCTATTAGCTGGAAAGCATTTAACTGAATATATAGGGATAGTTAATTCTGGAAAAGAGGCAGTAGTATTTAAAGCACGAAAGGGAAAGTTTTACAGAGCAGTTAAGGTTTATAGGGTAGCCACTTGTGATTTTAAAACTATGAGTAAATATATCCAAGGAGACCCAAGATTTCATTTAAGGAAGAGTAGTAGAAGGCAAATTATTCATGCATGGGTTGAGAAGGAATTTAGAAATCTAAGAAGGGCTTCTGAAATTATAAATGCCCCAAAGGCAAGATTAAGAAGAGAAAATGTCTTAGTTATGGATTTTGTTGGTTATAGAGGAATTCCAGCTCCAAAACTTAAAGATATGCAAGATTTAGATTGGGAGAAATATTTTAAAATTATAAAAGAGAGTATGAAAAAGCTTTATGAAGAAGGAGAGTTAGTTCATGGAGATTTGAGTGAATACAACATATTGGTTAAAGATGATGAGCCAGTATTTATTGATTTTTCTCAGAGCGTTATAACCCAACATCCTTTAGCTCATCCCTTACTTATTAGAGATTGCATAAATATATGCAATTTCTTTAGAAGGAAAAGGGTTGATTGCAATTACAAAGATTTATACAAATATATAACTGGAAAAGAGATAGACCCAATTGATGAAGCGATGATTAAGCAATTGTAAATTAGAATTCTTATTTCTAATTTTTATTTTATATGGTTTTTATATGGTGATAATTATGGTTTTTGGAAATATTGGACAAGATAAGAGCATTGAGATTTTAAAGATTCCAAAGGATAGAGTAGGAGTTTTAATAGGAAAAAAGGGAAATGTTAAAAAAACCATTGAAAAAGAGCTTGGAGTTAAGTTGGAGATTGATGCCGATGGAACAGTAACCATCTATGGAACAGATAAGCAGAAAGACCCCTTAGCTGTTTGGAAGGCAAGGGATATAGTTAGAGCTATTGGTAGGGGATTTAATCCAGAAATTGCTCTAAAATTGGTTAGTGATGAGTATGTTTTGGAAGTTATAGATATTGAGGACTATGCAAGTTCTGATAACAGCATAAGGAGATTGAAAGGAAGAGTTATTGGTAAAGAAGGAAAGTCAAGAAGATACATAGAGAGCTTAACTGGAGCTAACGTCTCTGTTTATGGAAACACTGTAGCAATAGTTGGAGAGCATGAGCCAGTTCAGATAGCTAAAGAGGCTGTTGAGATGCTCTTAAGAGGAGCATCCCATGCAAAGACATATAAATTCTTAGAGAGGGAAAGACAGAAGATTAAAAGGGCAAGATTTGAGTTATGGAAGAAAAAGAGTGATGTTGATGAGTTATATGAGAAGATGAATCCCAATTATGAAGAGATAGAGATTGAAGAAGATGAAGATGAAATAGAGGATGAAGAATAAATTGGTGATGAAATATGCACTTAGTAGGAGTTTTAGACATTGCCAAAGATATATTAAAAGCAAATAAAAGATTGGCTGATAAAAACAGAAAGCTCTTAAATAAACATGGTGTTGTTGCATTTGACTTCATGGGAGCTATTGGTAGTGGAAAAACCCTACTAATTGAAAAGTTGATTGATAATTTAAAAGATAAGTATAAAATAGCCTGCATTGCTGGAGATGTTATAGCAAAGTTTGATGCTGAGAGAATGGAGAAGCATGGGGCTAAGGTAGTGCCTTTAAATACGGGTAAAGAATGCCATTTAGATGCTCACTTAGTAGGGCATGCCTTGGAGGATTTAAACTTAGATGAAATTGATTTACTGTTTATAGAGAACGTTGGAAATTTAATCTGCCCAGCTGATTTTGATTTAGGGACTCATAAAAGGATTGTTGTGATTTCAACAACTGAAGGGGATGATACGATAGAAAAACACCCTGGCATTATGAAAACAGCGGATTTAATAGTTATCAATAAGATTGATTTAGCAGATGCCGTTGGAGCTGACATAAAAAAGATGGAGAATGATGCTAAAAGAATAAATCCAGATGCAGAAGTTGTTTTATTAAGTTTAAAAACAATGGAAGGGTTTGATAAGGTTTTAGAGTTTATTGAAAAGAGTGTTAAAGAGGTTAAATAGGACTTTCGCAGGGATAAATGTTTTATTTAAATGAAGATGCCTTTGGGCATCAAATTACCTTAATAAAATATATAAACTGCGAAAGTCCTATTAAAGAAGCATAAATAATCCCATCACTCCCAATATAGAACTGAGCATAATCCTTAAATGCTTTGGAGAAATCTTTTGATTTATTTTTATCCCCAATTTTGATGAGTAGATTATTGGAATAGCCATAATTAAAGCTATTGGAATTGAAACATACCCGATATTGTAGATATAGCCCTCTGTATTAGCTGTTAAATATGATATGAGCCCACCAATTGAAGTTAATGGGATAACACCTACTGAAATTGCGACAGCTCTTTTTACGGGATATTTTGCCATTGCTAAGATTGGAATTATAACTATTCCTCCACCAATGCCAAATAATCCAGATAGAAACCCAGTAATAACTCCACAGAGAATAAAAGGTTCCAATTTATCTTCTCTATCTGAGATTTTATCAATATGATGAGATTTAGCCATATAAATTGCATTTGCTATTAAAAAAATTCCAAATAACTTTTTCAATATAGCTGAATCAATAAAATTAACAACTAAAAACCCACTAAAATAAGAAAAAACCAAGCTAATAATCCCAATTGTTATTGATGCCTTCCAATTTATATTTTTAATTTTTGCATGCCTAAAGATTGAAATTATCGAATTTATAAAAACTACAAACAAAGATGTTCCTACAGCAAATTTTACTCCATCTGGAATGCCAAAATAATCAAAAATAAATGTTAAAATTGGAGCTACTAAAAATCCCCCACCAATACCAAACAAACTGCCTAAAATCCCCACTATAAATCCAACAATAATTAGTAAAGGTAACAATAACAAAAATTCAAATTCCAATTTAATCACCATAAAAATAAAATACTAACTTCAAATACTGAATCTTTTATTGCTTCTCTATATATAAGTTGTGGTTGTGTCAATATACACCACAGACAGTATTTTTTAATATAAACATTAGCACAGTATTTTAAGGAAATTTGAATAATACGTTATACACCCATAACTGTCCTAAACAAGTCTCTAAGTCCTGGAGCCAATCCAAGAGCCATTATGCAGAGTTTTATAATATTCTTTATATTTTCATCCTCAACTTCTTTATTTAAAATATATAAAGCTAATAAAATTATTAAGAGCTTAAAAGGAATAAAGGCATAAACTCCAAAAGTTTCCATCAAAAATCTTGGAATTGGATGTTGTTCCCAATAACCATAAACTCCTATTCCAATAGTTGTTGCAGAAGCATCAATCAACTGCCCAATCACAACATAATCATCAATCTTTGACTGTATGATATTTAATTTTAAGGTTTTATCTAAAAATTTAACTAAATAATAAAATATTCCAACTAAGATTCCAACGTATAAAATTGCTTCCAAATGAGTTATATGCTGTAAAAACACGAATAAAAAATACAACAATAGAATTAACCCAATAACTGCAGATGCTTTATAATACTTCTCTTTAAATACCAATCCAGTAGTTAAAATCGTTAGTATAAAAAATCCACCAATCAAAAACACTATGCCTGGAGTTATAGTTAAAAAACTTCTCTCTATGTAGCCACAATCAACCAAAGCCCTCATTAGAGCAATTAAGACAGTAAAAACAATCCCTGGGATTGCAAATTTCTCATCAATGTTTATATTTAACTTTCTCAAAGCTTTATAAAATAAATACAAAGCTAAAGCTAAAATAATCCCATAAGTTATTTCTTGAACTATATTATAGCCAGTTCCTTTCTCAGCTGGTTCAATATAATACTTGTAGATAAAATTTTTTATTTCTTGAATCATCCTTTCCCTCAAAATATTTATAAGATGTTTTATTAATGTGATATTTATTAAAGTTGAAGTTTTTGAATAATGAGACAGAACTAACTTATAATACAAAAATTTTAAAAATTATTGAAGAGAAGTTTTTATAAGAAATCGATTGAAGCTGAAATTTTAGTAGAGGTTTTACTTTACCTTGAATTATATTTATAGTTTTATTAATGGTGATTTTATGAGATTTTTTAATAGAGAAAAGGAAATAACTGAAATTTTGTCAATTTTAGAGGGAAATCCGGATTTAGTTTATTTTGTTTATGGTCCATTAAATTCAGGTAAAACTGCACTAATTAGCGAAATAATTAACAATAGGATAGATAAGAATAAGTATGTTGTATTTTATATAAACCTTAGAGGTATTTTTATCTCTAAATATAAAGATTTTATTGAAGTATTATTTGAAGAGTATGAAGAAGATAGAAAGCCAGTAGAAATTATAAAGAGTTTGATAAAGGACGTTCCTTCTTTATGTGGTATTCCAACACCAAAAAATACATTAGAAGAAATCTTGAAGAAAAAGACAACTAAAAATGTCTTTAAATACATAACTAACGTATTAATGGATATTAAAAAAGAAGGAAAGCAACCAATAATTATTATTGATGAGTTACAAAAGATTGGTGATATGAAGATTAATGGATTCTTAATTTATGAGCTTTTTAATTATTTTGTTGATTTAACTAAAGAATTGCATTTATGTCATGTTTTTTGCCTAAGTTCGGATAGCTTATTTATTGAACAAGTTTATAGTGAAGCAATGTTAAAGGATAGAGTAGATTACATCTTAGTGGATGATTTTGATAAAGAGACAGCTTTAAAGTTTATGGATTTCTTAGCTGAGGAAATTCTAAATAAAAAACTATCTGATGATGAGAAAGAGCTTATCTATAGCTATGTAGGGGGAAAGCCAATTTTGATAATAAAAGTAATTAAAAAATTGAAAATTAAAGGTTTAAAAGAAACTTTAGATGAAATGCTTAGGGATGAAATGCAAAAACTAAAATACTTCTTAGAGGACATTAAGGAGAAGGACGAAGAGTCTTATAACAAAATAGCTGATGCATTAGAGATATTTAAAGATAGTTATGAAATTGAAGATATAAAAATACCTAAGAATATTAGAGAATTTTTAGTTAAGAAAAATATTTTATTCTTAAATCCACAAAAAGGAACATTGAAACCCCAAAGTTATTTGGTTTGGAATGCTATAAAGAGATTATTATAAAGTTAAATAAAACACCCTTGTCATCAAACCACCAAACATGACATTGAACTCCTCCTTAACCTCAAAGTTATTTTTTGCTATAGCATCTTTAAACATCTTATCTTCAGCAGTTATAACTATCAGCCTTGAAGAGCCGTGCATAATTTCCTTTGCAGAGGATAAAAATTCATCGTATAGCTTTTTAACTGATCTTTTGCTACCTATCCTTATGCCATAAGGTGGATTTGCTATAATAACATCACTTTCATTAAATTTTTCATGCAATTTTGTAGCATCACCACAGATAAATTCTATAGTATCCAAAACCTCAGCATTTTTGGCATTATCTTTAGCTCCATCCAAGTATTTTTGATTTTTATCTAAACCAATTATTTTGTAGATGTTTTTATTTTCAACAATCTCTTTTTTTATTTTATCTAATAACTCATAGCCAAAAATATCAATAAACTTAAAACCATATTTATTCTCTCTAAACTTTCCTGGTGGGATATTCCTCTTCATCAAAGCTCCCTCTATTGGAATAGTCCCACTTCCACACATTGGGTCTAATAACATCTCATCATCTTTCCAATCACTTAAATAAACTAATGACGAGGCAATAGTGGCATTTAAATGTGCTGGGTGATTAAAAACTCTATATCCTCTCTTATCTAATGCAATATCCCCTGTGGTATCAATTCCAACAATTAGCTCATCAAATATAACTTCAACCCTAACAATTACATCTGGTTCATCTAAATTAACTTTAAGCCTAATGTTTTTATCTCTCTGATATGATTTTATTACTGCTTCACCAGCAACTCTTCCAATGTCTATTGATGTAAAATTATGTTCTCCAGCCCTTAATGGGCGAATAGCAAAAGATTGATTTTCTTTTATCCATTCAGTCCAATCAATATTATAAACTCTCTTATAAATATCATCTAAGGCTATGTTTGGAATCTCTTCCCTATGTAGTAAGATATTCATCCTTTCTATAGTTCTTGAGAGGTAGTTAATCTTAGGAATTAGTTTTAAATCACCACTAAAAAATATTCTTCCTTTATTTTCTCTAATCTCTTTAATTTTTCCACCAAAAGATTCAATCTCATTTTTGGAGATTTTTTCAAGCCCCGGGGATAGTGTAACATAGTAATCCATAAAAATCCCTCTTCTTTTATTATGGACTTTCGCAGAGATAAATTTATTTATTGAATATTGATGCCTTTAGGCATCCAAATACCTTATTTAATATATAATGCGAAAGTTCCATTTAAGTGTAGAATTTTTTATATTGGTTGTGAGATAAAATTATTAGTTATAAACAAAATTATGTAAGGTGAGTTAAATGGAAATTATACACTACATAGTTATAATAATGACGTTGTTATCAAGTTTAGCCTCCCTCTTACAAAGAGATTTAATTAAGTGCATTATATTATCTGGTTTTGCTGGGTTGTGTATGGCTTATTTATACTATGCATTGTTAGCTCCAGACGTTGCTTTAACAGAGGCAATCTTAGGAGGGGCTATTTTACCAGCATTGTTTGCCTTCACAGTTAGAAGAACTCAAAGAATAGATGAATAAAAAATTATTTCTTTGTAAAAGCATATTACTTTTTTAATTAAAATTTAAAAATTCGTTAGGAGGATAACATGATGACTTTTGAGATAAAACACAGAGATGCAATGGGAAGAATAGGGATCTTAAACATAAATGGAAAGAAGATTGAGACACCAACAATAATGCCTGTTATCCACCCAAATCCAAAAAAACAGATTGTATCGATGGATTTAATAAATAAATTGGCAGATGTTATCATCACAACTCATACATAACCTATAAAACAAAACATTTAAGAGAAATTGCTGAAGAAAAAGGGATTCACAAATTAATTGGCTTTGATAAAGTAATTGTTACAGATAGTGGTTCTTTTCAGTTAGGAGTTTATGGAGATGTTGAAGTTGAACCATTGGAAATTATAGAATTCCAAGAAAGAATCGGAGTGGATGTTGGAACAATATTAGACATCCCAACACCACCAGATGTTGATAGAGAAAGAGCTGAGAAAGAATTAGAAGAAACTTTAAAGAGAGCTAAAGCATCTATAGAATTAAAGGAAGAGAGAGGATTTAAATTATTACTAAATGGAACTGTTCAAGGATCTACTTATTTAGATTTGAGGCAAAAATCTGCCAAAGAGATGGCCAAGTTAGGATTTGATATCTATCCAATAGGAGCTGTTGTTCCATTGATGGAGCAATACAGATACAGAGATGTTGCTGAAATTATAATAAACTCAAAGATGTATCTACCAACAAACAAGCCAGTGCATTTATTTGGTTGTGGGCATCCAATGTTCTTTGCTTTAGCTGTTGCTTTGGGCTGTGATTTGTTTGATTCTGCTGCTTATGCATTATATGCTAAGGATGACAGATATTTAACTGAAAGAGGGACTTTACACTTGGAAGAGATTAAAGATTTAAAGGCATTTCCATGTTCATGTCCTGTTTGTTCAAGCTATACACCAAAAGAATTGGCAAGTTTAAATAAAAAAGAGAGAGAAAGATTGTTAGCTGAACACAACCTATATGTAACTTTTGAAGAGATAAATAGAATAAAGCAGGCAATAAGAGATGGTAGTTTATGGGAATTGGTTGAGGAGAGAGTTAGATGTCATCCAAAGCTTTTGGAAGCTTATAGGGTTGTTAGGAAATACATAGACTATATTGAAAAATTCGACCCAGTAACTAAAAAATCTGCCTTCTTCTATACTGGAATTGAATCGATGTTTAGACCAGAGGTTTTGAGACATAAGAAGAGATTGAAGAGGCTTAGATATGAAAAAGTTTATATTACAACTGTATCAAGCTCTATAGAAAAGCCATATCATGAGCATTTAAATGTAGTTGAGACAGATGTCGATATCTTAATTAAAGACCCAGTCTTTGGGTTTATTCCATACTACATAGATACCGTTTATCCACTATCTCAACATGAAATTCCTGAGCTTTTTGATTATGAAAAAGAAATAAACAAGAGGTTTGTTGATGAATTTATTGATTGGTTAAAGAAAAAAATCGGAGAAGACAATATATTAGATATAATGACCTACAATTATTATATAAATTACTTCTCTGCAAATAAAAAAATTAATGCCGATGCTTTAAGGATTAGGAAAATGTTACAGTATCAGTATGGTTTTGATATAATTGACGATGAACTAATGAATAAAATAAAAGTTGTTAGAAGCAAAACTACTGGTAGATTAAGGCAGGTTTTGGATGAAAATGGAGAAATTTTATTCTCAGTTAGGAGTAATGACAACCTCTTAATACCTTCTGAAAAAGGAGCCAAATTGTTGTGGAAAAAAATTCCTTTCCCAAAATATAGGGTTGTTGTTAATAAAGAGGCGGAGGAATTTGCAAGAGAGGGGAGAAATGTATTTGCCAAATTTGTTATTGATTGTGATGAGGAGTTAAGACCTTACGAAGAAGTTTTGGTTGTTAATGAAGATGATGAACTCTTAGCTTATGGAACAACGATTTTAAATGGTATTGAGTTAAGAGAATTTAATTATGGATTGGCTGTTAAAGTAAGAGGAGGATTAAAAATAAATAAGTGATAATTATGAATATCAACGAAATTAAAAGAAAAATTATCCCAATTCTATTAAAACATGGTGTTAAAAGAGCATCAATATTTGGTAGTTATGCAAGAAATGAACAGAAAGAAACATCCGATATAGATATCTTAGTTGAATTTGGGGAGGGGAAGAGTTTATTAGATTTGGTTAGATTAAAGTATGAACTTGAGGAAGTTTTAGGAAAAGAGGTTGATGTATTAACCTACAACTCCATACATCCACTTTTAAAAGATAGAATTTTAAATGAAGCGGTGGATGTGCTATGAGAAAAGATGTAAAAATTTATCTTAACCATATATTAGAAAGCATTGAACTTATTGAGGAATACACTAAAGATAAAACTGAAGATGATTTCTTTACATCTAAATTTTTACAGGATGCAGTTATTAGGAGAATTGAAATTATAGGAGAGGCAATTAAAAACCTACCTATGGAATTTAGAGAAAAATATAACCATATTCCATGGAAAGAATTTGCTGAGATGAGGGATATCCTAATCCGTAAATATTTTGGGGTAGATTTAGGTTTAACTTGGGAAGTTGTTAAAAAAGATATTCCTAAGCTAAAAGAAGAGATTTTAAAGATAATGGAAGAGTTAGATAAAAATAAAAACAACAAATATAATGTATTTGCCTATGGAGAGTTGATGAAAAAAGAGAGACTATTGGAGTTAATAAATAGAGTGCCAAAGATGATTGAAGGTAGAGTTTATGGTTATGAGAAGTTTTTTGATGAAACAATTGGATATTATGGAGCAAGGAAAAAAGAGGGAAGTTATATTGATGGCATTATATTGTTAGATATTACTGATAAAGAATTAGGGATTTTTGATGACTATGAGGATTTAGACGTTTATTATATTAGAGAGAAAACTACTGCTGTAAGCGAAGATGGGAGAAAATATGATGTATATATTTATTTGAGAAAATAAGGGGATTTTTATGGATGCAAAAGAAATCTTAGAGTTAGTTGAAGAAAGTTATAAATCAGAAGATGGGGACTATAAAAATAAGGTTTATTTTATTTCATATTTTTTAAGTTCTTTGATTTTTGTTTTAATTCATATATCTATAAAATACTGGAATTTTAATATTTTATTCATAGTTTCATTGTTATTAATTATTGGAAGCATATTAATTGTTAGACAACAAAAGCTTTATAAAAAAACCAGATGCTATTTTGATAAAATTTTCGAAAAAATTGTTAAATATGGAATGATTGCAGTTGTTCTTTCATCTGTCATTACTTTATACACATATCCAAGAATTTCAGGGGTTGCTATTGCAGGTATTTTCGGTTTTTTATTGGTTATTGATGGAATTTTATTTAAATCAAAGAAGAGAAAATTTTTGGGACTATTGATGATGTTCTCTTCAATTCCAATGTTTATATTTCATGAATATCAGTTTTTAATTTTTGCTTTTGTTCAGTTTTTAGTTGCTTTATGTTTTTTAATATGTAAAGAATAAGTGAAATTATGAAAATATTTAACTCTGTTGTTAGGGTTAAAATATTGGCCTTATTGTATGGTTTAGAATATTGCGAATTTAATTATTTAAAAGAAAAGTTAAATTTAACTGATGGTAATTTAGAACATCATTTAAAGAAATTGGAAGAATGTGGATTTGTAGAGACTAAGAAATCAGTAATAAAGGGTAGGGTTAAAACAATAATTAAAATTACCAATAAAGGCAGGGTTGCATTCAAAAACTATATATATGAAA
Organism: Methanocaldococcus jannaschii DSM 2661; assembly: GCF_000091665.1. NCBI lineage: Archaea > Methanobacteriati > Methanobacteriota > Methanococci > Methanococcales > Methanocaldococcaceae > Methanocaldococcus > Methanocaldococcus jannaschii. Next base: position 387,877 of record NC_000909.1, on the reverse strand, counting down.
TTTTACAATTATCAAAAAATATAGAGTGTTAATTTTCAATGTTCGTTTAATTATTAGACATTTTTAAAGTTGTTATTAGGTTTATAAATAAGCCTTTATTCTTGTATAAAAATTTAGTGTTTCATATTATTTTTGTTTGAGTTATTAATAATATCCGGAGTTGTCAATTATGAAACTAATAAAAAAGAAACTACTATCTAAGAGAGGGCAATCATCAATGGAAATCATCATATTAGCGAGCTCCGCATCATTAGTAGCCATAACTATAGCATATTTTTTTATACTATCTGCAAAAAATTTAGGGCTGTGAAATGGGGCAAAGTTGGGGGAAAAGCCAAATAAATTTATAAACCATTACCCATAAATCCTCACATTATACAGGATTATTAAATGATTCAATATAATCAAAATTACTATTATTCTCTGTAATGCAAAGTAATCAAAAAGTATATATAACAAATATGGAAAATAAATAAAATGTGACCTAAAACATATGATTAAAACATAGGGAAAATAAAAAGGTGGGTAAGATGAAAATCTTAAAGAAATTATTATCAAAGAAAGGGCAGTTATCAATGGAAGTTGGAGTTTTAGTTGCAGCAGCTGTATTAGTTGCTATAATTGCAGCATACTTCTACGTAAAAAATGCTAAAAGTGCAGTAGCAAGTGCTGGAAATAAATCAGCAGCTTTTATAAATGTTACTGCTAATAAATCACAGGAATACATTAGTAACTTAAGTAATATTTAAATTGTAATTGTAATAATTTTATTTTTCTTTTTTTATTTTTTATTATTTTTATCTATATATCTAAATATATAATTATAATTTTCAAAGAAATTTAAAAATTAATGCTAAAAATGTTTTTAATACCAAATGTAGATATAAACCCAACAAAATACTTTTTGGTGATAGGTTATGATTCTTAGTGATAAAGATATTATTGACTATGTTACATCAAAAAGAATTATTATAAAGCCATTTAACAAAGATTTCGTAGGGCCATGTAGTTACGATGTGACATTAGGAGATGAATTTATAATCTACGATGATGAGGTTTATGATTTATCAAAAGAGCTAAATTACAAAAGAATAAAGATAAAAAACTCTATTTTAGTTTGTCCTCTAAACTACAATTTAACTGAAGAAAAAATCAACTATTTTAAAGAAAAATATAATGTTGATTATGTTGTTGAAGGTGGTGTTTTAGGAACAACAAATGAGTATATAGAGCTTCCAAATGATATATCTGCCCAATATCAAGGTAGAAGTAGTTTAGGAAGGGTTTTTTTAACTTCTCACCAAACTGCTGGATGGATTGACGCTGGATTTAAAGGAAAAATAACCTTGGAGATTGTTGCTTTCGATAAACCAGTTATTCTATATAAAAATCAAAGAATTGGACAATTAATATTTAGCAAGCTACTATCTCCAGCAGATGTTGGTTATTCAGAAAGAAAAACATCAAAATATGCCTATCAAAAAAGTGTTATGCCTTCTTTAATACATTTAGACAATCATAAAAAAGATTAAAGAGAAATTATTTTCTCTTTTTCCTCATCTCATATAACATTGCCTGTAATCCATGATACTTAACCATTCCAGCCAATTCTTTCTGGTCAATCTCCTTCTCATCAAATGAAACTAATTCCTTACTGTATAAAGCGTAAGGACTATCTCTACCAACAACTCTTGCAGTTCCTCCAAATAACTTAACTTTCACAGTTCCAGTAACTCTCTCTTGAGTTTTGTCTATAAAAGCATCTAAATCCTCCCTTAATGGATCAAACCAAAGTCCTTTATAAATTAACTCTCCGTATAAACTATCAACGATCTCTTTAAATCTAAGCTCATCCCTTGTTAAAACTAACTGCTCTAAAGCTTTATGAGCAGTTAATAACAAAACAGCTCCAGGACATTCATAGTTTTCTCTTGATTTTAATCCTATGATTCTATCCTCAATAATATCTATTCTTCCAACACCATGCTTTCCAGCAATCTCATTAGCTTTCTTTATTAACTCAACTGGTTCTAATTTTTCTCCATTTATAGCTACTGGAACGCCCTCCTTAAACTCAATCTCAACAATCTCTTCCTCTTTATCTTCAACTGGGTTTTTAGTCCATGCATATATCTCTTCTGGTGGAACAAAGTCAGGGTTTTCTAACTCACTACCTTCAATACTTCTTCCCCATAAGTTTTCATCTATACTGTATTTTTTACTTTCCGTTGGGATTGGGATTCCTTTTTCTTTAGCATACTCAATTTCTTCAGCCCTTGTTAGGTTTAAGTCCCTAATTGGTGCAATAATTTTCAAATGTGGAGCTTTAATTCTTATAGTTGTTTCAAATCTGAACTGGTCGTTACCCTTTCCAGTGCATCCATGAGCAACTGCCTCAGCTCCAACTTCCTCAGCTATTTCAACAACCTTATGAGCAATTAAAGGTCTCGCTAATGCTGTTGATAGGGGATAGCCTTCATACATTGCATTTGCCTTTATAGCTCTAAATATGTAATCTTTAACGAATTCTTCCTTTGCATCTATTGTGTAGTGCTTTAAAACTCCTAATTTTTTAGCTTTCTCTTCAACTTCTTTTATCTCTTCTTCTGGCTGTCCAACATCCACACAGACAGAAACTACCTTATAACCATACTTATCTTCCAATAATTTTAAGCAACAGCTTGTATCCAATCCTCCAGAATACGCTAAGACAGCTATTCTCTCCATGACAATCCCTCACAAAATATTTTTATATCTTACATAAAATTATAAATCCTTAAACTTTTTGTATTTTATTGCTTATAGTTTTGGAGTATATATAACTCACCTATTATATATAAACTGCTAATAATAACTGTCAATAATCAATCTAAATAGAAATTTTTGGGGATAAAATGACAAAAGTAGAGAAAAATGGCATTGGAAAAAGGATATGTGTAATTGGTTTGGGTTACATTGGTTTGCCAACGGCTTCAATGTTAGCAATACAGGGATTTGATGTTATTGGTGTGGATATAAATGAAAAAAGAGTGAAAGAAATTAAAGAACTGAGCTTTAAAACTACAGAAAAAGATTTAATGACTTTAGTTAAAGGGGCTATAAACTCTGGAAATCTAAAAGTGCAAACAAAACCTGAAAAAGCAGATGTTTTTATTATATGTGTGCCAACACCTTGCATAGAGTGTGATGGAGAAAAAAAATGTGATTTAACCTATTTAAATAAAGCTATTGAAAGCATAAAACCATATCTTGAAAATGGGAATTTAATAATAATAGAAAGCACGATTCCTCCAGGAACAACTGATGATATTTATAAAAAATTATCAAAGGATAAGAAAATTTATGTTGCTCACTGCCCAGAGAGAGTTTTGCCAGGCAGTATATTGAAGGAACTTGTTGAAAATGATAGAGTTATTGGAGGAGTTGATGAAAAATCTGCTGAAATGGCAAAAGAGATTTATGAAACTTTTGTTACTGGAAAGATATATTTAACTGATGCTAAAACAGCAGAGATGGTTAAGTTAATGGAAAATACTTATAGAGATGTTAATATTGCCTTAGCCAACGAATTTGCAAAAATTGCAGAGGAAATTGGCATTAATGTTTGGGAAGCAATAGAATTAGCCAATAAACATCCAAGAGTAAATATTTTAAAGCCAGGGCCAGGAGTAGGTGGGCATTGTATAAGCATAGACCCGTGGTTTATTGTTGAGAAATCAAAGAACGCTAAATTAATAAGAACTGCAAGAGAGTTAAACGACTCTATGCCATTATTTGTTGTTGAAAAGATAAAGAAGATTATTAAAAAAGATATTGGAAAAGTGGCAATATTTGGAGTAACATATAAAGGAAATGTAGATGACACAAGGGAAAGTCCAGCTGAAAAAGTGGTTAGTAAATTGATAGATGAGGGCTTTGAAGTTAAATGCTATGATAAATATGCGAGAGATTTTATTTATCCTTTAAATAGTTTAGATGAAGCTGTTGAAGGAGCTGATATTATCGTTATATTAGCTGAGCATGATGAATATAAAAATTTTGATAAAGAAGATATAAAAAATATCGCCTCAAAGGTAAAAAATAAAATAATCCTTGATACTAAAAATATATTAAATAGAGAGTTGTGGGAAAAGGAGGGCTTTAAAGTTTATGTCTTAGGTGATGGAAAGAATGCATAACCTAAACAATGTCTATCTAAAAGAGTGCATTCACTTCTTAGATAGCTGTATTAACGCACTAAAAGAGTTTGACTTAAGAACCTTTATATCGAGATTTTACTATGGGATGTTATATTTGCTAAATGCATTTGAATTCTATATTAGAGAAAACATAGAAGATTGGCACAATAAAGATAGGTATGCAAACTTTAGCAAAAAGATTAGAAACTTCTTAATGGATTTAAAGCTCTATAGGCATGCATCTGACTATATATTATCTCCAAGATTGGAGCATGGGAAGCACTATGAGGAGCATTGGGAGGAGTTTAAAGAGAGTTATTTAAAGCTAAAGTTTTTCCATTATTTGCATATATTGAGACAGGAACTTTATAGTTATAGACACAATCAGCTAATTGCAATCATCATTGAAAAGCTTGAGATTATTGAAAAACTCTTAAAGCTCTATATAATGTTAGAGGAATGATTATGAAAGAACTGATAAAGATATTAAAACAATTTGGCATTTATAGTGAATATTTAAAAATTTTAGATGTGGAACTTGATGGAGATAGATATATCACCATCTTAATCCCCACAACCTTAAACTGGATTGAAGAGGAGGAGATTGAGGAGATATTAGAGGAGATGTTAAAAAATGTAAGGGTTAAAATTTCAAGATTGCCATTAAACAAATTCATTAAGATTTATTTAGAGAAGAATGTTAAAAATAAAGCTTATGGAGAAAATATTGAAAATGTTAAAATAGAAGGAGAAAACTATGCATTATATATTGATTGGAAGAACAAAAAAATAGTTATCCACAAATTTAATGGAAAAAATCCTATAAAAGAGAGTTGTAAGCTATCATCAAATTGGGAAACGATGTGGGGCATTTGGGTTTTAGGGTTTGAAAGTAAAGAGAAAGCTAAAGAATTTGCTGAAAACCTTGCAGATGAAATCTATAAATATTACGAAATAGATTTCGATATTGAAGAGCATAAAAGATGTCTAGAAGATAATTAATTTCTCCAAATCCATTAAATCAAGTGCTTTTAGTTTTTCTTTTCCTTCAATACTCTTTGCTATGATGTAGCACTCTTTTTCTCCATCAAAATCAACTTTATCAAGTTTTCTTTCCAAATCCCTTAAAATCCCTTTTGCTTCTTTAAAGCTCAAATCCTTCCATTTTACTTCAAAGGCAATCATCTTATTATTGTTATAAGCTAAAACATCAATCTCTTCTCCCTTATGCCACCACTTAGCCACACTTTTTTGACCAAAATCAATAATTTTAAGTTTAAGCATCTCAAATACAAGGTTTTCAAACATTTTACCATAGTATTCATTTAGAGATGCTAAGATTTTGTTATAAACCTCCTTCACATTACCAATCTCTAAATCTGCCATGTTTGGATACACAACTTGAACCACAGATTATTAAAAAAACCTTCGTATCTGCCAAAATCCCATCCCAAATCTTTTGAAATATGCTTAAAACTCCTCTATTTAATTGCATTAGGTATTGAAATTCATCAAGTGCTATAACAACCTTCTCATCCTTAATCTCATCTCTCAAATATCTAAAAAGATCTACCAATCCAACATCCAAGTTTTTAAAATATTCCTTTCCAGTTAAGCTTGAAAATACTCTCTTTAACTCATTTAGATTCTCATTCATGGAATCGTTGGTTAGCAAAATATAGATGCCCTTTTTATTTTTTTATTTTCAAGAAATTTTTTTATAAGCATCGTTTTTCCAACTCTTCTTCTCCCATATAGGATTATTAAGTTGGCTTTATTCTCATTCCACTTTCTTTCAAGAAATTCAAGCTCCTCTTTTCTATTCACGAACATAACTATCCCATACATAATGCTGTTGATAAAGTATAATACTTAGCCTACATCATTTATATTGCATCAACTATTTATAAATAATGCGAGTAATAATTCTAAAAATTAAGAAAATCTTTATGGTGATGATTATGATTAAAGTGGCAGTTACAGGAGCTTTAGGAAGGATGGGAAGCAATATAATTAAAACCATAACTCAGCAAGAAGATATGAAAGTTGTTTGTGCATTTGAAGTTCCAAATCATCCAAAAAAAGGAGAGGATGTTGGAGAGTTAATAGGCATTGGTAAAATTGGAGTTCCATTATCAACTGCAGATGAGTTAGATAAGGTTTTAAAAGAAACAAAGCCAGATGTATTGGTTGATTTTACCATAGCCCATGCATGTGTTGAAAATGTTAAAATAGCTGCTAAAAATGGGGTTAATTTAGTTATTGGGACTACTGGATTTACTGAAGAGCAAAAGGCAGAGATTGAAAAAGCAATAAAAGAAAATAATGTTGCTGCTGTAATATCTCAAAATTTTGCAATTGGAGTTAATATATTTTTCAAAACTTTAGAGTTTTTAGCAAAGAAATTAGGGGATTATGATATTGAAATTATAGAGATGCATCATAGATATAAAAAGGACGCTCCTTCAGGAACTGCTTTGAGAGCAGCTGAGATTATAAAAGCTAATAGAGGAATTGAAAGTGTATTTGTTTATGGGAGATATGGAATGACTGGAGAGAGAAAGAAGGAAGAGATTGGGATTCATGCTTTAAGGGGCGGGGATGTTGTAGGAGACCACACAGTTATATTTGCTGGAGATGGAGAGAGGATTGAGCTAACTCACAGAGCAAGTAGTAGGCAAGCGTTTGTTAATGGAGTTATATTGGCTATAAGATACATTGCTGATAAAAAAGAAGGCATTTATAATACATTTGACGTTTTGGGATTGAATGAGATTAAGTTTTAAAAATTCTAAATCGTTTATTAAAAATTTTTATTTCTCCCAACCAAAAATTTTAAATAACAAAAAACTTGTAATGATAAATAAAGATATAATTGAGGTTATTTTTAACCCTACCTCAGAGTAGGTAGGGTGTATATTTTTACTGCACCCCATAGTGGGTGCAGTGCAACCTATTAAATAAAAATTTAAAGATTAAGTTATTCACCATTTGAGTTAGATTCTGTTTTTTCTTCTTTAGAGCTATTTTCCAAATCCTCTCCACTATAAACTCCCCATAAAGCTATTAAAGCAGCAGGAATAGCATGTTCAGTAGCAAATGTCATATGTGGAGCTAAATCTACTATATAGTCAGCAAATCTAAATAATCCTCTTGGAATCCCCTCCCTTGAACCACAAAATACAATAATTTCTCTCTTTTTTCTTAAATCATAAGCTAATTTATCCTTAATTTTTGATAACTCATCTCCTTTTGGGTCAGTAATTATTAACAATCTATTATCTCTCCTCTTATCCCTAACAACCTGATATAAATCTTGAACAGTCACTGGAACTAACTTAATTTCAAATGGATAAGCTCTCTTTTGAATCTCATATCTTGAGTGCTGCCCAATCTTAACTCCTTTAATAAATTCCATCAATTCATAGGCATCAACTTTTTCTTTTGGTGCTATAATTAACTCCTTAACTTCAAATCCTTGAGCTGCTCTCCCAATAGCTTCCCCAAACCTTTTACAAACAATTTTTTCTCCCAAATATGGCATTTGCACAATAACAACTTTTTTAAATAACTCTCTCGCATTTCTTTTCTCCTTGGTATATTTTTTGAACTTTTCTCCAGGGGTTATTGATACATAAGTTTTATTTTTAAATACTTCAACATGAACAACCTTATCTGGATTATTTAAATCAACTGAAGCATTTGTTAAATCTTTAATCTTAGCTCCCAAAACAATGTTTATATCTGTTGAGCTGAAATCATGTTTTCCTCTTTTTTTAGTTTCTACAGCAAAAGTTTCATCCTCTTTTATGTAATCTTTAATCTTTTCAGCTAAATTAACTATTTTATCAAAATCTGTTTCTGTTTCAAAATAAACTTTTAAAACTCTCTCAACCTCTGGGATTTGTAGTATTTTGTCTTCAATATCTTCATCACTCTCAACTATAACAATACCTTGATAACCATCAGGAGAAACGATATAATTAAAATCATCAACAATTTCTTTTAGATTATTCACAACGATATTTTCAAAACCTTTTTGAGTTTTTATTATAAACTTCATGATTATCCCTCTTTAAGTGTTTTATAGTTCTTTGTAAAATATTTTAGGTAAAATATTTTAGAATATATTATGTATTTAATGAACGCCTTCAATAGGAAGGCGTTCAAAGTTCATTTATAAGCTTTAACAGTTTTGCAAAGACTAGTTTTGCATTTATATACAATAGTAGAGATAAAACTACTAAAAATCCATAGTTAATGCCTATCTCACAGTAAGCCAATAATAGAGAGGCATATATTGCATAGAGCTTTTTATCTCCCTCATATATATATTTTGATATAACTCCCAACAGCATAGCAAATAAACCCCCAAAAATTCCAAAATCAAGATATATAGTTCCAAATAATGTTGTTGTAATGTTATGAGGATATTTAAAGAGTAACTCACCTATAAAGTGCTCCCCATTAGGGGTTAAAGTAATTTTCCCAAGAGTTAATATATTGCTTTCAACAATCTTACTAAGAACATACAAATCAAAATAAGCTCTATAGCATAAAAGTTCTATTGGATTTAAATCCCAGTTTTGATTAGAAGAGAGTAGGATAATTTTTCCCATAATTCCTAAAAAGATTAATAAAGCAAATGCCAATAAAACCATATATTTAAATAAAATGTTTCTATATCTATATATAATATAGGCAATAAAAAGCATTAAAACTCCTGCTTTATATCCCAATAAAACCAAAATCATAAACGCAATTATAAAATAAACTTTATTTTCAATACCTGCATAAATTAAAGCCCCCATGGATATTAATCTTAACGGTTCTGAATTAATAGTCATCCTTACCTCATAATTAAATAGAGGAATAGCCCCGTAAATCAAAACTATTAAAAGAAAAGCAATAATTCCAATAGAAAATAAGATATCAACAAATATCTTTTTTTTATAAAATTTTACGAAAAGTTCTGCAATTATAAGAATAAATAGCAAATAAGCTATAGATAAAAACAGCGAATGCGTAATTTTAAAAGCCCCAAATATTGATAAAAAAGATAGTAGAAGAAATGAAAGATACAAAATATGCCTATTAAATTTAATTTGCATAGGAAAAATAAATGGTAAAAAAAACCCTACAATAAAAATTGATAAAACTCCTAAAATTTTAAACAAAGAATATAATCCAATATCATCCAAATATGGAAAAGCTAATATAAAAATCATTAAATGCCCAATTATAACAATAGATACCGGATGAAACAAATCTATCTTTTTAATTTTCTCAATAATATTGCATATATGCATAGTATCAACCCAAAGAAATAATAGAGGATTACATCTATATCCAAAATCCCACTTTCAATTCCTATAAGCGTATAGGCAAACAATATTCCATAAATCCCTAAATAAATCCCTTTAACATCTTTTGCCAATTTATAAAAGAACCCTAAAAATATCCCTAATATCCCAAAGTATGGGATTATAGCCAAAGTCCCATAATCTCCAATAACTGCCCCAACTATTGTTGGTGTTATACTCACATTATAAATCCCTAATGTTTTAGCTATAACGGTTCTCGCTCCATTGCATAGTCCAAGATATGAAAACACTGCCGAATAATGAATATAACCATTAAAAACACCATTAAAGTTGTTGAATATTATGTCATAGATACTCATAGTTAAAGATATTCTTGATGTGATTGGATTTCCTTCAACCCCCAAAGCATACAATCTTAATATTGACAACCCCAATAAAATAACAAAGACAAGAATTCCGTATTTTAAAATCTCTCTGTTAGATATTTTATTTTTATAATACAGAATTGCTCCAACAGAAATTAACAAAACTAATACATTTGTCCTATATCCAAGGAGCATGATTAGTATTGAAAATATAATTGTATATAACAAGATTTTTTTCTTATCAATATTGGAAGAAGCTACTACAATTGCCCAACCTACCAAAAAGAGATGAGATAATGTTGTAAAATAAACATTTAAAAATTTTCTTGACAATGGATTAAATAAAGGAACATCTTTAACCCAAATTAAGTCAGAGGTTACTGCTATCAATCCAACTATCATTAAAAAAATTCCAAAATTATAATGCTTCTTTAAGTTTATTTTTAAATTCTCTTTATCTATGCCAATTAAATAATATAACCTTTTACCAGCAGTAAAAGATATATAAAAGAATATTGATGAAAATAAAAAAACTACTGCTGAATTTATTGAAATGTCTGAAAATATTAAATAAATGCAAGATAACATAACAAATACATGATGAAGCTCAATCTTCCCCATATTATCCCAATGTAATAATAGCATAGTTTTCCTTTATTTTATTGGGTATCTCATCTATTGAATTATTTACAACAACATAGATAGTTAATTTTGATGTTGAGATATTTGAAGAGTTTATATAGTTATCAAGATTTTTTAATGTATTCAAATGAATTTTTCCATTAATTATAATTCCATAATCAACAAAATATAGGCCTAAACCTTTTTTAATATCAACATCAAGATTATTCATAATCTTTTGTCTTTCAACTGGCGTATATGTTTTTGAATCAACTCCCATACTACCCTCAACTATAACATCAACAATATTCAACCCATTAAAGTTTTTTGTTGTGTTTTCTATTTCATTTGCAATATCTCTGAATGACTTTCCTTCTATTGGGTTTAATTCATAAAATATTATTGACTTTCCAATAGGATGCAATATTATTTTTTTTGCAGCTATATCTTCCTGATAAGCCAATTCTCCACCAATAGTTATTGGTGTTCCATTATATATTGCATATAACGTTCCCCCTTTTGCATCGTATATCTTAACCTCTCCATTGAAAGGTTTTTTAGATAGCGTCCATTTTCCAATAATAGTGGCATTTAAAGGAAAATTTTTATTCAAAATTTTCTCACATACCCATGCACATTTATACATCTGGTTTCCATCAAACTCATAATCATTTCCATTATTACTATAAAATTTATATGCCAAGGATACAGAAGTTATTAATATAGACAATATAACAACTATTTCGAGTATGCCAATTTTTTTCATAATTATCACCAGATCATAAAACTGTTAATAATTTATGTTAGTAAAACTTAAATTAATGATTGTCTTAATGAATCTTAAAATTCTAAAAATTCTTATAAATAGTATCGGGGACATCAATGAAAGTGGATTTACACGTTCATTCTATAGTAAGCAAATGTTCTTTAAATCCAAAAGGTCTTTTAGAAAAATTTTGTATAAAGAAAAATATTGTCCCAGCGATTTGTGACCATAATAAACTAACTAAACTAAATTTTGCAATACCTGGGGAGGAGATAGCAACAAATAGTGGAGAATTTATTGGTCTATTCCTAACTGAAGAAATACCAGCAAATTTGGATTTATATGAAGCATTAGATAGAGTTAGAGAGCAGGGAGCTTTAATCTACCTTCCACATCCCTTTGATTTAAATAGAAGAAGAAGTTTAGCAAAATTCAACGTATTAGAAGAGAGGGAGTTTTTAAAGTATGTTCATGTTGTTGAAGTATTCAACAGTAGATGTAGGAGTATAGAACCAAACTTAAAAGCTCTTGAATATGCTGAAAAATATGATTTTGCAATGGCTTTTGGGAGTGACGCCCATTTTATATGGGAAGTTGGAAACGCTTATATAAAGTTTAGCGAGCTAAATATAGAAAAACCAGATGATTTGTCACCAAAGGAGTTCTTAAATTTATTGAAAATAAAAACTGACGAGCTGTTAAAAGCAAAATCCAACTTACTAAAAAATCCATGGAAAACAAGATGGCACTATGGGAAGTTAGGAAGCAAGTATAATATAGCGTTATATAGCAAAGTTGTGAAAAATGTTAGAAGAAAATTAAACATCTAATTTTATGGTTTTCTTTTAAGTCTATAGCCACAGTATGGACAGACGATCCACTCGGGTTGTACAGGTCTTTTACAGTTTGGACATCTTAAAACCTCTTCCTCCTCTTCTTTTAGCTTTGCACCACAGTGAGCACAGTATTTCCAAGAATCTGAAATATAATTATTACAGTTTGGACATCTTTCTACTTCTTCTTCAAATGTCATATTTTTAATCTCAGCCCCACAGTTAGTACAGTAAGTCCATCCCAAATCAATTGGAGATTTACATGAATTACAGAGAGGAACAAATGTTGAAAACTTAGTTCCCAAAGCTTTCTTAACTTTTTCAAGAGTTATCATTGCTTCTCTTCTTAGAATCTCATCAGGGTCGTATTCAATTATCTGATTTAGTAATGTGATAATTTCATTCAACGTTACTTTATCGTAAGTATCCAAGTATAAAATTGCCTCTGGTCTAACTTCAGCAATCTCCTGTAACTTTCTCAATGTCACCAATTTTGTAGCAGGAACTGAACTTCTCAATCCTGAAACAATACTCATTTTTTCTTCATCAGTTAAAGGAACTACACGAACCATTTTCCCTCCCCCATTAATAGTTTATCCATTTACTGGCAATCTGTCATTAATCCAAAGGTCTCCCAAAGATATCAGCTTATCTATATAATATAATGTTGCAGAAGGTAGTTCTTTTTCTGAAACATTTAGAAGTCCAGATAACTCAGCATCTCTTCTCTTTATCTTAAATTTGTAGTATGGCTGAAGCCCTCCCCCTCCTGCATAGTAGCATATAATCTGTACTTCATCAACGTCTGTATTCTTAAAGACATAATATGTTATTGCTCCAATATCTTTTTTACTATCGGCATCTAAGCTGTATGGGCTACTCCTCGCACCAATTTCTGTCTTTACTTGATATACTATAGCTGTTTTTACACCATTTATTGTCCTATTTTCAATCTTTATCACATCATATTCTTTGTATAGAACGTCAGGATATTTCTTTGGAAACACTACCATACAACCACACACCATCAAGCTCACTATGGCAAATAACATAACCCCTCCCAGTAGTTTAAGTCGTTTCATTTTTATCCCACTTCTTTACTACATAATTTATTAGAAATAATAATATCATGTTTATAGTTAAAGTTATTTATAAGTTATACATGAAGCCATAAAAACTTAGGTTCTGCAATGAGGTTGATAATGATGAAGGTTTCAGCATACGATTTAAATAAAATAGCAGAAAAACTCAATTTATCCATAAAAGATTTAAATAAAGCATTTAGTAGGAAAATTTTAAGAGAGGATGAATATAAAGAAATAAAAACATTACTATTTAAAAAAGAATTTAAAGGGATAGAGAAGGGGACAGTTATATTTTTAAACGACAACCTTGATGTTGTTAGAGGGTATCCAAAAACATACAGGGCTATAACTCTCTATCCTACAATAAAAAAACATTTTATTGATAAGGTTGTTATTGAAGAGAAATTGAACGGATATAATATAAGAATCGTTAAAATAGATGGAGAGGTTTATGCCTTAACAAGAAGTGGCTACATCTGCCCATTTACAACAAAAAAAGTTAAAAAATTCTTAAACTTAGAGATTTTAGATGACTATAGCGAGTATATGTTATGTGGAGAAATGATTGGCATAAACAACCCTTACACACCTTACTATTACAAAGAGGTTGATAGGGGCTTTGAAAATCTTGGATTTTATATATTTGACATAAAGGAGAGGGAGACAAATAAATCCTTACCAATAAAAGAGAGAATAAACCTATGTGAAAAATATAATTTGCCTTATGTTAAGCCACTGGCTGTAGTTGATAAAGATGAAGCTCATATACATGTAAGGGAAATCATTGAAAAGCTAAACAAAGAAGGAAGAGAAGGGGTTGTTTTAAAAGACCCAGATATGGCTGTTTCACCAATAAAATACACAACTCACTATACTCAGTGTGAAGATTTAAAATCAGCCTTTACCTTTTTCTTTGATTTAGGAATGGACTTTTTATTCAGTAGGGTTGTGAGAGAGGGATTTATGAGTTATGAGTTTAAAGAAACTCTTGAAGAGAGAAAGAATAGGGCTAAAGATTTAGGAGAGGCAATTTTATTGCCAATGGTTGAAACAATTAATAAAGTAGCCAGTGGGGAGAGGGTTTCTGAAGACTTTGAGCTTATATTTGATAGTGAAGAGGATTTTGATGAGTTTTTAGATTTTATGAGAAAGATGAAAATGGTTATAACAATAAAAAATATTGAAAAGATTGATACTGAGGAAGGTGTTAAAATTAAGGCAGTAATTGGGAAAATATACAATAAAACTAACGATAAAATTATTAGCTATTTAAATGGAACACTTTGGGAATAACAAAATTTAAATACCTCATAATGCTTTTAAAGTTTTATTAATTTTAAAAGATAACAAATTATATTGATATTTAATAAAAGGTGATGAACCATAAAAAGGGGATTAGTGTGAAAATAAATACAAAAGAATTAGTGTTGAAAATATCCCTTCCAGCTTTGGCTGTAGTTATTTGGGAATTGTTGGCAATATATATAAATAACCCTGTCATACTCCCAAGGGTTGAAGCAGTTATTAATGTTTTAATTCATCCATTTCAAGGAATTTTAGGAACTGGGAGTTTGATAGATAATACAATAATTAGTATAAAGAGAGTCATAAGTGGTTTTTTATTAGCTTCAGCTGTAGCAATACCCTTAGGAATATTGATGGGCTACTATAGAACAGTAAATAGCTTATGTGACACATTAATAGAACTGTTAAGACCAATTCCACCATTAGCTTGGGTTCCTCTATCATTGGCATGGTTTGGATTAGGAGAGATGTCAATGATATTTATCATATTCATTGGAGCATTCTTCCCAATATTAATAAACACAATATCGGGAGTTAAAGGAGTCCCTACTCCATTAATTGAGGCAGCTTTAACATTAGGAGCTAAAGGAAGAGATATCTTAATAAAGGTTGTTATCCCCGCATCATCCCCAAGTATTTTAACTGGGCTGAGAGTTGGAGCAGGTATAGCATGGATGTGTGTTGTCGCTGCTGAGATGCTACCATCAAGTAATGCTGGTTTAGGATACCTAATTATGTATGCCTATTCATTAAGTAGAATGGACGTTGTTATTGCCTGTATGATAATTATCGGATTGATTGGGCTTGTGTTAGATAGAGGACTGAGATATATTGAAGATAAATACTTTGTTTGGAGAAAGATGATGAAGTAAAAAAAAGGGATAGGATGAAGGTAAAGCTAAAAGTGGAAAATCTAACAAAAATTTTTGAATTTAATGGGAATAGAGTTAAAGCATTAGATAATATTAATTTAGAGGTTTATGAGAATGAATTTTTAACAGTTATGGGGCCAAGTGGTTGTGGAAAAACAACATTATTAAGAATTATAGCTGGTTTAGATTATCCAACTGAAGGAAAAGTTTTATTAGATGGGAAAGAAGTTAAAGGCCCTGGAGCTGATAGAGGAGTTGTATTTCAACAATATACGCTAATGCCATGGAGAACTGTTTTAAAAAATGTTACATTTGGCTTAGAGTTAAAAGGTATCCCAAAAAATGAAAGAATAGAGATTGCTAAAAAATTTATTAAAATGGTTGGATTGGAAGGATTTGAAGATGCCTATCCTTATCAATTAAGTGGAGGGATGCAACAGAGGGTGGCTATAGCAAGAACTTTAGCAAACGACCCAGAGATTGTTTTAATGGATGAGCCGTTTGCTGCATTAGATGCCCAAACAAGGAATATTTTACAGAATGAATTATTAAAAATATGGCAAAAGGAGAAAAAAACAGTGTTTTTCGTCACCCATAGCGTTGATGAGGCAGTTTATCTTTCAGATAGAGTTGTTGTTTTAACTGCAAGACCTGGAAGAATAAAAGAGATTGTAAAAATTGATTTGGAAAGACCAAGAGATAGAACAAGTATAGAATTCCTTGAATATAGAAAGAAAATACTAAACATATTGAAAGATGAGGTCTTAAAATCTCTAAAATAAAAATAAAAAAGGTTTATAAGTTTATAATAATCTCATAGGTATTCCTCTATCAGCACAGTATTTTTTTATCTCTTCTATTGTATATTCTCTATAGTGCAATATCCCTGCCATTAATGCGGCATCTGCCTTTCCATAAACAAATGCCTCATAAACATGTTCTGGTTTTCCACAACCTCCACTTGCAATAACAGGGAGTTTAACACTTTTAGAAATCTCCTTTGTCAATATCAAATCATAGCCACTTTTTGTCCCATCTTTATCAATACTTGTCAATAAAATCTCTCCAGCTCCCAATTCTTCAACTTTTTTAGCCCAGTTTATGGCATCTATACCTGTTTCTTTTCTCCCTCCGTATATATAAACTTCAAACCAGCAATAACCATCCTCTACTTTAACGACATTTTTATTTATCTTATCTATCTCATCTTCATTAACATAGTGTCTTTTAGCATCAATTGCAACAACAACACATTGAGAGCCAAATATCTCACTTGCCTCTTTAATTAAATTTGGATTTTTTACTGCGGCAGTGTTTATCGAAACTTTATCAGCCCCGGCTCTCAGTATTCTCCTAAAATCTTCAATTGACTTAATTCCTCCACCAACAGTTAATGGGATAAATACTTTTTCAGCTGTTCTCTCTACAACATCAATAATTATGTCCCTCTTTTCAGCTGAGGCGGTTATATCTAAAAATACAAGCTCATCAGCTCCTTCATCATCATAGTATTGGGCTAACTCAACTGGGTCTCCAGCATCCCTCAAATTCAAAAACTTAGTTCCTTTAACAACTCTTCCGTCTTTAATATCTAAGCATGGAATAATTCTCTTTGTTAGCATCCTATCCCTATTTTTATTATACTTACTTTTTATTATATTTCTTATTCTAAATAATCTTCAAAGTCCTTTTCAGATTTTTCTACTTCAGTTAGTTCTGAAATAGCTTTTGCTAATCTTAAGGCTCTTAATGATGCTAAATCCTTCTCTAAATAGATACTCGCGATTTCATTAGCTAATGCAGTCATCTCCTTTGTGAATTTTGTTTTAATTTTTACTATTGGTGTGCTTTCTACCCACTGCCTTTCTACATTTTGGTCGTAGGGTAGAACTCCAATAACATCATCTATTATCTCACTAATATCGGTAAGCCCTCTATATTTATTCACAATTATCCCTGTAAGTCCTATACCCAAATCTGTTATAAGTTCTATAGTTTTCAGGGAATTTACAATTGATGGGATACTATCCTCACCAACTACAACTACCTTATTGACGAGTTCAAACTCACCAACATAACCTATCAATGGGTTGTCTTCAGTAATGTTTGGTGGAAAATCATAAATTATGACATCGTATTCTTCTTCTAATTCTTTGACTAAGGTTTCAAATCTATTTAAGTCAGATTTATATCCAAAAACCTTAGAAGAGACGTCAGTATGGATAATAGCCAAATCATCATAATGATATATTATATCCTCAATTGCAGAATCCCCTGCAAGGTAAGTATTTAGGTTATGTTCCTTATCTTCAAGACCAAATAACACTGCAGTCGTTCCTCCATATATATCACAATCAATCAATATTGTTTTTACTGACTGACTAAGTATGTATGCAAAATTTGCAGCAACAGTAGTTTTTCCAGTACCTCCCTGAATATTGTAAAATCCTATTTTCATAATATCACCAAAAATTTTATTTAAGTGGAATTATTTTAGGTGGATTTACTATCACATATTTACAATGTTCTTTATCAAACTCCTCAAAGGTATAGTTACCCATACCAAAGTTCTTTTTAAAGATGGTGATTTTTATCCCTCTGTTGTCCCATATCTTTATAGCAGTTCCATTATAGAAGATATTGTTTCTATAATACTTATTAAGCCAATCAGCTAAGTCTTTGAATGACACTATATCAGTTCCATTCTCTTTTAATTCAACAACCAAGTTTGTATTATAGTTTCTAATATCTGAAATATAGATTCCGAAGTCTTCATCTTTTGGTGGAATATAGAGAGTATTAATAACATTTGCTCCATAAACTTCTTTTAAAGGAGATGGAATTCTGATGACAGGGATTCCATTAATAACTTCAAATCCTTTGTTTCCTGGAATTACCACATAATCAACTTTATTTTTTATATCTAATTTCCAACTTAGGTTTTCATTATCATTTCCAAAAATTGCATCTATTAAGTTTTTGTCTGAACTTTCTAAGAATAAGCCATCACAGCCATTTGCTAATGCATAAGCATAATTTTTAACAAACCAGTGATTGAAATATTCATATCTATTCCACATTTCACTATCATTTTCCATTGAAACTGGCTGCCCTTCATAATACCATTTCGATGGCTCATTAGCTTTTCCATCCCAATATGGCTCGCCTTCATCTAAATGATAATAAACATTTTCACTTTTAGCCCCTTCTTCCCAATATCCATAATTTTTTGTTCCTTTATAACTTATAACCTTTGGATAATAACCGCCAATAGGGTCATTTCTAAATGTTTCTGGTGCTTTATCCACATAAATTAGAGGATAATAGCTTAAAGCCAATATGTCTTCAAAACCATTAAATTCAATATTTTTTAATTGTGAAGGATTGAAGTAGAGATGAGTATAATTCTGCCACCATTTTTTAAACCAATAATAATTGTATAAATCCTCAAGTTCATCTGTATCTACATTAGATTTTTCAACAATATCAATACCTTCACTACCAGTCACTATGTAACTTACATTTATTCCTAAAGCTTTTAATGCTTTTATACATTTTAATTTATTGTTTATTATCTCATCATCCAACACATCAACTTTAATCTTCCTTCCTGCAACATCTATAGCATAACTTCCACTTTCATCTGGAATTACTTTATCTATAGCTACCCCCGTAGCAAGCATATGCTTATAATACGGTGGAACTTTGTTTATGTATGCAAAAACCCCTCCATTTTTGGCTATATATTCTCCAATAATATCAAGAGTTGATTTGTTGTTTAGAGTTGTAGGATACAGAAAGAGAAGCTTATTCTTTTTAATTTCATAGACACCCTCATCTATTTTCTTATAATCAATTTTATAAATTGGGGCTTCTTTAGCATCCACTGGAGGGCTAAATACTAAAACCCCATCATTACTCCTAACAACATACTTTTTTGGATATATTATGAAAATGCCGTTATTATCAATAAACACATAATCGTAATAATCGGGGATGCATTTTTCTGGAAGGTTGTAAGAGTATTTATAATAATAGTTATCAGAACTGTTTTTTGGAGGAATATAGTATATTCCCCCTTCATCTCCTCTAATGATGTATTTTTTTGGATAGAGAATAAAGGTTGAGTTTTCTATTAATACATATCCACCATAGTCAGGAATTTTTGAAACATTTGGAACCTTAATTTTATATGGTCTTACAAACTCATATTTACTATAGTTTTCTTCCTTTGGTGGGTTATATATTAAAGCTCCATTTTCCTCATAAACACTATACTTTGGATAAACTACAATAACCCCGTTTATACTAACATAAGAATAATTTCCATAATCAGGGATTTCTGATGGGTTATATCTTTTTATTCCAAGATGGTATAAGATATCTTTATTTATGTTATTACTATCAAGACAGAAGATAACTAAAGCATTGGAGTTTAACAATCTATTGAGTTCATCAACATTCTTAATTTCAGATAGTTTAACAAATTCTATTGGAATTGAGCTTGTATATTTATAATCTAAATTTGAGGGGTAAGTATAGCTAATTACTGCAAGTAACAAAACTACGAAAATAAGTTTTTTCATTTACTCCACCTCAATATCCTTTATCTAATATAAGATAATTATTAAGTCTTTAAAATAAATATTTATTCCTCAAACTTTTTGACATACATTAGAGGATAGTCA
Source organism: Methanocaldococcus jannaschii DSM 2661 (assembly GCF_000091665.1). NCBI lineage: Archaea > Methanobacteriati > Methanobacteriota > Methanococci > Methanococcales > Methanocaldococcaceae > Methanocaldococcus > Methanocaldococcus jannaschii. Next base: position 367,840 of record NC_000909.1, on the reverse strand, counting down.
ATTTCTGGGATATATTCAAGTTTTAAATGAGCAACTGTTTTATTTATTTTAATTTTTAAATCGACATCTAACATCTTTCCATCTAAAGAGACATATTTTTCCCCAACATTTCTAATTTTTACCTTTATATCATATACACATGGCTGATTTTTCATAGCTTCCTCTATAGCTCTTTCTAAAGATTCCTTATTGTATTTACTTACTGGAGTGCCTACAAATTGGTGAAATAAAGCTCCTAAGGTAATCCCCCCTTCAAACACTGCCCTCTCTCTATCCGTTAGATTTTTAAAATATTTTTTAAAAACTTCTGTTTCTTCTACTCTCATAATATCACTATTTATTAGTGTCTTTCAAAACTTCTTGGATAACCATTTGCACTAACGAACGTCTTCCTTTGGAAGGCGTTCAAAAGTTCATTAATAAATTTTTATTTTTTGAAAGACACTAAATTCTAAGCATTCTTTCAATAGCTTTTTGAGCTTTTTCAATAATCTCTTTCTCTAATTTAATTTCATATCTCTCCTCTAATAAACATTTTTCTATCTTCTCCAATGTTATTCTTTTCATCTCGTGGCAAATAGCATCTTTCCTCAATGGAATTAAGGTTTTCTTTTTACCCAATTTTTCAAGCTCTATCTCCAATCTATTTATCATTCCAACTTCAGTGCCAATTATAAACTCTTCATCATCTGACTCTAAAACAATCCTCAATATTCCACTTGTGCTTGCTATGTAATCAGCATTATCTTGCAATTCTGGACTACATTCTGGATGAATTAAAACTTTAGCATTTGGATATTTGCTTTTAACTCTCTTTAAATCATCTATTGTGAATTTTTTATGCACATAACAACCTCCCCCTTCAGGAATAGCTATAACTTTTTTATCAGTTCTTTTTTGCACATAATAAGCTAAGTTGTTATCCGGACCAAATAAAACTGTATCAGCATCCAAGGAATTAACTACTCTATCTGCATTTGCTGATGTGCATGTAATATCAGCTAATGCTTTTGTCTCTGCTGTTGTATTCACATAAACAACCAATGGAGCCTCTGGATAAAGCTCTCTATACTTCTTTATAATCTCTGGGGGTAGTTGGTGAGCCATTGGGCATTGGGTTCCTTCAATCTCTGGCATCAAAACTTTTTTCTCTGGATTCAAAATTTTTGCTGACTCTCCCATAAAATCTACTCCACAAAATACTATTATGTCAGCATCTGTTTCTTTTGCCTTTATACACAACTCTAATGAATCTCCAAGAAAATCAGCTATTTTCTGTATCTCCTTTGGTTGATAATTGTGAGCCAATATTACTGCATTTTTTTCTTCTTTTAATTTGTTTATTCTTTCTACTATATCCATAGACATCCCTCAAAAAATTATATTTTATATTCGGTGTTTTTCTAATCTCTCAACAACCTTATCCCATGTTGGTAAATTAGTTTGGCATCCCTTTGCCTCAACAACAAATGAGGCAGTTGCAGCACCAATTAAACCACATTTCTCTAAATCATACCCTTTGACATAGGCAGATAAAAATCCAGCTCTATAGCTGTCTCCAGCACCTGTTGGGTCTATAACTTTCCCTGCTTTAATACAAGGAATTTCTATTTTTTTATCTTTAGTGTATATTACACTACCCTTAGAACCTTTTGTTACTATAAGGGCATCAACCCTCTCTAAATAATCATCAATTTCAAAATTTAATAAATTAGATGCTCTCTCAAATTCATGTTTATTCATAAATAAAAAGTTTGTATGCTCAATAATTTCCAACAACATTTCTTTTGAGTATTGAGGTAAGTCCTGTCCGGGGTCGAAAGAGACCAAATTGTTTCCATAAGCTTTTTTTGCACATTTTAAGTTGAACTCTGGGTCTCCAGTGGCTATATGGACAATTTCTGTATTGAAGTTTGGTGGGTTTAGTTCCTTATAATGCTTAGCAGCTCCCCATAAAAAGAAAGTTATCTGATTGTTATCCTTGTCTGTAAATATCCATGCCTTTGGTGTTTCTTCTTCTTCAGAATAGTAAAGTTTAGAAATATTTATATCCAAATTCTTTAAATACCTCTCATATCCACTATTTTTAAAATCATAGCCAACACATGATAAAAGCTCTGAATTAACACCAAGTTTTTTTATTCCCACTGCTGTATTTGCCGCTGCTCCACCATAATACTTTCTCGCCGAAGGAATTTGAATTGAAGTATTCGGTTCTGGAAATTTTTCTACATTGAAGATATAATCAAGGGCAGTATGCCCTACACATGTAATCTTCTCCATTTTACCACCCAAAATTTTTAAGAATAACTTAATGATTTGAATAAATTGAACATTAAGTATTAGAACAATAACTGTTTGAACCCTTTATATAGTAGATTAGCAAAAATTGTTTATATAGAGTAACTTTAAAGTTAAAATTATTGAACTACTACTTAAAGATTTTTAGGTGAAAATTATGATAACCATATCTGAAAATTCTGAAGCAAAGGAATTAATGCCTATTGCTCAGGCTGTCCATATATTGGTTAATAAACTCCCTGTTGCTATGAGAAGCAAAAACAAGCCTGGAGTTAGGTTGGAAAAAGGGGAGGTTGTAGATACGAATTACGAAGGTTATGTTTTAAAAGTAGCTATTGAAAAAGGTGAAGTTGTTAGAGCTACACCTATTATAGGCCCTTATGCAGGACTTCCTGTTATAGTGGCTCCAATAAAAGATGGAGATAATGTTTTAGGAGCTATTGGTGTAGTTGATATAACAGCTGGAATATTTGAAGATATTGTGGCTATTTCAAGAAGACCTGAATTATACAAATTTTTACCAGAAGATGCATTTCCAAAATAAAAAATGTTAATTATTAATACTTCGCAAAAATATTGGACATTAATTGGGGCTGAAAAGCCCCAACTTGATGGACGTGTGGTATAGCAATAGGAGGTATCCTCCTATGCTTGTATAAGTTTTTACCAGAAGATGCATTTCCAAAATAATAATTATATCCCTTTTATGCTTGTAAAATAAACTTTTAAGGTGATAGAATGAAAAAAATATTCATATACCCACCAAATAGCTTAATTCTAACAGATTTGGTTGAGAGATTTGGACACAAGCCTTTAAACTTGAATATAGTTATAGGAAAATTAGTCAGAAATCCTGAAATAGACAGCCCACCAATGAATATAACAGACGAAGAGCCTAAGAAAGGTTTGAAGTATGCGGCTGTGGAAGTTCCTTCTGGTGTTAGAGGAAGGATGGCTTTAATTGGGCCATTAATTGAAGAGGCAGAGGCAGCGATAATAATGGATGATGCACCAATAGCCTTTGGATGTATTGGCTGCCAAAGAACAAATGAACTAACTCTATATTTAGTTAGAAGGAAAAATATCCCAATATTAAGAGTTAAATATCCAACAAATGAAGAAGAGGCGGAAATTTTAGTTAATAAGATAGCAAACTTCTTAAAGAGCTTAGAAGAAAATCAAGAAAATTAAAAATTTGGTGATAAGATGGAATGTCCAAATAAAGAAATCAACTTAAAAAGATGCAACTGTAGTTACCCAGCTTGTTCTAAAAAAGGAATGTGTTGTGAATGCTTACATTACCATTTAAAAAATAGACAGTTGCCAGCATGCTGTTTTCCAGATGATGTAGAAAAAACTTATGACAGGAGTTTTGAAACATTTGCAAAGCTTGTTTTAGAAGGGAAGATTTAAAAATAATAAATAAATTTATTATTTTTTTATTTTATAGAAATTTACTCAACAATTGCTGATGCGTAACCAACAACTGCTGAATAATCTCCAGTTATATCTCCAGATGTCGCATAAGCCAATAATTTAGCTTTTTCAGCTCCTAAGGTCTTCATGGCTTTTAACATAGCTATTACTGGCCCATATCCGCACATTGAGATGTTGTAATTTACAACATCCTCATACAATTCTTTTTCATTCATCTCTAAAATATCTTTAATAACAATTGCATCCTTTTTTGAAGCAATTTCCTGTGGTTCATAGTGAGTTAAATCGGAGGAAGCAATTACAACAATTCTTCTGTTCAATTCCTTAGCAATTTTAGCTATGAAATAACCAACTTCTACAGCTGTCTCATAATCTTGAAACATCATACATATTGGGACTATTTTAAATTTAGCAATATTTAACAGCTCTAAATGCTTTAAGAATGGTAATTGGACCTCAATAGAATGTTCATTTAGATGGGCAGTTTCATCTAAATCAACTATCTCACATTTCCTCCAAAGCTCCTCAACAAATTCTTCATCACACTTCACATCTCCCAAAGGAGTTCTCCAAATTCCGTCCATTACACTAACTCCTGAACCTAACCCAGTATGATTGGGCCCTAAAATAACAACAGTTGTTTCTTCAAGGGCATCAACTCTCTTTGATAACTCATAATAAGAGTGGGCTTGTATAGGTCCTGAATAAACATAGCCAGCATGAGGACAGAGCAAACCTATAGGTTTTTCATAAGTTCCATGAACTGGCATTGACTTTGGTCCAAATTTGTGTAAATAGCACTGCTCAATCATATCTATGAGTTCATCAGGATGTGAAGGATAAAATAATCCTGCAACTGCTGGATACCTAATTTTATTCATAATACCCCTCTAATAAATTGTTTAAAACATTAAACCTAATTTAAAATTGTCATTTATTCTTTATATAGTTATTTGTGTATGTATATGACACTATAATGCACAAAACCGAAAAGTTTTTATATTTTTACACATATGTGTATTATTAGAAAAAAATGATTAGAAAATATGAGGTGATAATATGTTTGGATGGGGAAGAGGATGGTTTGGCAGAGGTAGAGGATTTTGGAGATACTTCCCAGTTAGCACAGTTGGAGGCAGATACAGATACGTAGGGCCATGCAGATGTGGTTTAGGGCCACATGCATTCTATGTTGATGAGAAAACTGGGGCTTTAGTTCATGCATGGGATTTATACAGAGGCTATGTTCCAGGATACGCAGAGGTAGATGAAAGAAGATACTTAGAAGAAACTATAAAAGAATTAGAAGAAGAGAAAAGAATGTTAGAAGAAGAATTAGCAAGAATTAAAAAGAGATTAGACGAATTAAAGAAAGATTAAGTGATATAATGGAAATGAAAAGATTTTTATGTGCAAAATGTCAGAAAGTTATAGAAGTTCCTTATGGAGTTCCAAAACCAGACGTTTGTCCATACTGTGGAGCTCCTGCAACATTTATTCACAGAATAGATGCTGGGGGAAGAGGATTAGGCCCTGGGAGAGGTAGAAGATGCGGAATGAGAATGATGGGAAGATTTAGAAGAGAATAAATCAAAATTTTTAAATTTCTTTTTTATTTTTTATATTTAAGTATTTAAATATATTTATCTAAAAATAAAAAATTAAAATAAAAAGGATAAAAATAAAGGAATTTATTTCTTCCTAATCTCTTTTAACGCCTCCTCAACGTCTGCATTTTCATGGACTATCTTACAAACAGCTCTTGTTATGCCAACAACATCATCATGCTGGAAGATATTTCTACCCACTGCAACACCAGCAGCTCCAGCCTCCATAGCATCTTTAATCATTTGCAAGAACTCTTCATCTGTGTTTGTCTTTGGCCCTCCAGCAACCACAACTGGAGCTGGACAACCCTTAACAACATCTCTAAATGAATCAATATCTCCAGTATAACTTGTTTTAACTATGTCAGCTCCTAACTCAGCTCCCAATCTTGCTGCATGAGCAACTAATTCAGGGTCTCTCTCATTTTGAATGTGTTTTCCTCTTGGATACATCATAGCAATTAACGGCATTCCCCAGTATTCACATGTTTCAGCTATCATCCCCAAATCTCTGTATGCTTCCCAATCTTCATCTGAACCAACATTTACGTGAATTGAGACAGCATCAGCACCCATTCTGATAGCTTCTTCAACAGTTGTAACAATAACCTTCTTCAATGGATTTGGTGATATTGCAGTTCCACCAGAGAGATGGATGATTAAACCAACATCTTTGCCATATCCTCTGTGTCCATGTCTTACAATTCCCTTATGTAAGAGGACAGCATTAGCTCCTCCTTCGGCAACATCATTTACGGTTTTTCTTATATCTATAAGCCCCTTAATTGGACCGTTTGATACCCCATGGTCCATTGGAACAATTACAGTTTTTTCACTTTCTCTGTTAAATATTCTCTCCAACCTTACAAGTTTTCCAAGATTCTTTATGTCTTTAAATAATTCCATATTCTCACATTTACAAATTTTTATTGTTTTATTTGATATTAATGTTAAAGTTTTAATATAGAAATATCAGATATCAATATTTAAAATTTGTGTTTGGTGATTTGATGGTATTTAAAGCCTATGATATTAGAGGAATCTATGGTAGAGAGTTAGATGAGAACTTTGCCTATTCCTTAGGAAAGTGCATTGGTAAAAAATTTGAAAATAAAAAGATATTAGTTGGAAATGACGTTAGAATTGGTTCCAAAGAGCTTTTACCCTATTTTATAGTTGGTTTGAAAGAATATGCGGATGTATTTTATGCCGGAACTATTTCAACCCCTTTAATGTATTTCGGAACTAAAGGAAAATATGATTTAGGAGTTATATTAACAGCATCTCATAACCCTCCAGAATACACTGGATTTAAGATGTGTGATAAAGAAGCTATTCCTCTGTCACCAATAGAAGAGATAAAACCAATATTCAAAAAATATGAATTAACAGAAAGTATAAAAGAAGAAGCTAAAAACCTAAATTTAGATGATTTAAAGGTTAATATTATAGAGGAGTATAAAAAATTCTTTTTAAAGAGATGTAAAGCCTCAGATAAAAAAATAGCTGTAGATTTTGCAAATGGAGCTACTACAATAGCTGAAAAAGAAATTTTGAATGAATTGTTTGATAACGCAGTTTTTATAAATGATTATCCCGATGGCAATTTCCCTGCTCATCAACCAGACACACTAAAAATGGAATGCTTAAAAGATATTATAAGAGCAGTTAAAAAAAATAACTGTGAATTAGGTTTAATATTTGACGGAGATGGAGATAGGTTGGGAATAGTTGATGAAAACGGAAATGTTTTGAGGGGAGATATATTAACAGCCATAATAGCAAAAGAAATTTTAAAAGAAAAGTCAAATGCCAAAATTGTTTATGATTTAAGATGTTCTAAAATAGTTCCAGAAATTATTGAGAAGTATGGTGGCATAGCAATAAAAAGTAGAGTGGGGCATTACTTTATAAAAAAATTAATGCATGAAATAGATGCTGAATTTGCTGGAGAGTTGAGTAATCACTTTTACTTTAAAGAGATTGGCTACTTTGAAAGTCCATTACTGGCGTTAAATTATATCTTAAAAGCTATGGATGAAGAAAATAAATCATTATCTGAACTAAATAAGGAATTTAGCAAATATCCTCATAGTGGAGAGATAAACTTTAGAGTTAAAGACCAAAAATATATTATGGAAAAAATAAAGGAACATTTTAAAGATTGCAAGTTAGAGGAGTTGGATGGAATATCTATTTATTGTAAAAACTTCTGGTTTAATTTAAGACCTTCAAATACTGAACCATTATTAAGATTAAACTTAGAAGCAGATGATGAGAAAACAATGAAAGAGAAGGTTGAAGAGATTAAAAATCTAATTGCAAAGCTTGATGCATCCTTATAATTCATTTTTATGGTTGTGTCTTTAATATACACACAACCAAAACCTTTATATATTAGTTTGTAGTTATAGTAATTTCGCTTGTTTTGGATTAAAAGTTGAGTGAAGCGGGGTAGGGTAGCCAGGTCCATCCCGCCGGGCTCATAACCCGGAGATCGGAGGTTCAAATCCTCCCCCCGCTACTATTTCTATATTTTGATATATTATATTTGTATATTTAAATGTAAGAATTAATGTTTATCCATAGATTCCAAGAGTTTTTGGAGTCTTTCTCGTTTTCTTTTTATAGAGAAACTGACTTTTATAGCAAAGTTCCTAACAGATTCTTTTCTATGGATTGACAATCTATAAAAATCGTCTTTATAATGGTAAATTTCACCTCTAATATTTGATTCAGTTCCTTTTTTCTTTGCTATGTGGATTGTTGAATGTACATCCAACTTTTTTAACAGCTCTTTTGAAAATTCCAAAAGTTCTAAATCATAATTTTCTAATGCTATTTTATTTGAAGTAACATATCCTTCGCTATCAAAAAATCCTCTTAAAAAATCTTCAGGATACTTTTCAGCAACTTTAAAAAGTTCTTCTTTGTTTTGACTTAAAAATTTATACAAACTTTTACTGCTCGCTTCAACATGCCACCTATTACTTCTTGTTTTCTCTTCCACATAGCTAATTGTTGGATTTAATCCAATTTTTATCAAACTATTTTTAACAACATCTACAAAGTCTTTATCAACAACCTTAATCCTAAAATAGTAACTTCCTGTCTTTTTTCTGTAATAAATGTTAGCATCTCCAAAATAAACCCCTATTATATAAGAAAGCTCAGGAGAAGGTGATAAATCTATAAATTTTGTTTTATTGAATGGATTATTGCTATTTTTACACCATCTAATAATCGTAGATTTGGAAATTTTAATATTCCTTTCAATTTCAATCTTTTTAGATATTTGAGAATAGCTAAAATTTTGCTTCCTTAATGATTTAACATAATTTATAAGTTCCAATACTTCATTTTGGGAGAGTTCTTTAAGATTAACCATATTATCAACAAAATAATAAGATAAGTATTTAAGAAAGTATCCATCATATCATTCTGTTTCCAATTTTCATGTCTTACTGTAGCATTATTTATAAAATAACATTTATGGTTATTAGTTATTTTATTAATTTAAATAAATAGATATATACTTTTATGATATAATGATGCTCCGGCCGGGATTTGAACCCGGGTCGCGGGCTCGAAAGGCCCGCATGATTGGCCGGACTACACCACCGGAGCAATCGGATAAAAAATAGAAAAATTGGCGGACCCGAGGGGATTTGAACCCCCGACCCCCGGCTTAGAAGGCCGGTGCCCTATCCAGGCTAGGCTACGGGTCCTCTTTATCTCAGGTTGTAAGCACTCTTTAAAATGAATTTTCTCATATATATACTTTTCGTTTCATAACTTATAACAATTTTTGTATGGTTAATTATAAATATAGGTTTGTGGCAAAATTAATAATTACATTAATTATTTATTGTTTTTTATAATCTCACTAATATGACGATTAGTTACTCTTTTTTTATTAAATTTAACTGATTCAGAGGTGAATATCTTATGTATAAAATTTTAGAGATTGCAGATGTTGTAAAAGTTCCACCAGAAGAGTTTGGTAAGGATTTAAAAGAGACAGTAAAAAAAATTCTCATGGAAAAATATGAAGGAAGATTAGATAAAGATGTTGGATTTGTTTTATCCATTGTAGATGTAAAAGACATTGGAGAAGGTAAAGTAGTGCATGGTGATGGTTCAGCATATCATCCAGTTGTATTTGAGACTCTCGTTTATATCCCAGAGATGTATGAACTTATTGAGGGAGAGGTCGTTGATGTTGTTGAGTTTGGTAGCTTTGTAAGGTTGGGACCTTTAGATGGATTAATTCATGTTTCACAGATTATGGATGACTATGTATCTTACGACCCTAAGAGGGAGGCAATTATTGGAAAAGAGACTGGAAAGGTTTTGGAGATTGGAGATTATGTTAGGGCAAGGATTGTTGCTATAAGTTTGAAGGCAGAAAGAAAGAGAGGTAGTAAGATAGCATTAACCATGAGACAGCCATACTTGGGAAAATTAGAGTGGATTGAGGAGGAAAAAGCTAAAAAGCAAAATCAAGAATAAGGTGAGCTTATGAGAGCATGTTTAAAATGTAAATACTTAACAAATGATGAAATATGTCCAATATGCCACTCTCCAACAAGTGAAAACTGGATAGGGCTTTTAATAGTTATAAATCCAGAGAAATCAGAGATTGCTAAAAAGGCAGGAATAGATATTAAAGGAAAGTATGCATTAAGTGTGAAAGAGTAGAGGAATTGATATGCTGGTGCTTCCAGAGGAGTTGAGGGAAAAATTAAAAAAGCCCTTTGGAAAAGTATATAAAACACTACCAGATATAGATGGAGATATCGTAACTGTTGGAGATATTGTAACAAAAACTGCAATTGAAAACAACATAATCCCAAAACTATCCATTTTTGACTTAAAAACCAGAAGAAATATTCCTGTTAAAATAAACCATGTATTTAAAAAAGTTATTAAAGTAAAAAATCCTCCTGGATGCATATCTGATGAAGCAATAGAAAGTATTAAATATCTATCTACAATAAATGATAGAAACATCGCCCTACTGGTTGATGGTGAAGAAGATTTACTTGCTTTAATTGTTATCAAATACTTTCCTATCGGAACTTATGTTCTATATGGACAGCCAGATGAAGGAATCGTTGTTCTAAAAATAAATAAAAAACTAAAACAAGAAATTGAAGAAATATTAAAACAATTCAAAAAAATTTGAGAGAGGGGATAATATGGAAATAAAAATATTATCAGAAAGATACAATCCATTGTTAAAGAGAAAAGAATACAGATTCATTGTAGACCACGATGGACCTACACCAACCTTCAAAGATGTCAAGTTAAAGCTTGCAGCAATATTAAACGCAAATAAGGATTTATTAATAGTTGAAAAAATTGTTGAAGAAGCTGGAATGCAGAGAGCAAGAGGTTATGCTAAATTGTATGATAATGAGGAAATGTTAAAATTAGTTGAGAGAGAACACATTTTAAGAAAAAATAAAATAGAAGAAGAAACAGCAGCTGAGGAGGGAGAATAATGACAAAAGGGAAAAAAACAGCAAAATACAAATACTACAAGATTGAAGGAGATAAAGTTATTAGATTGAAGAAGACCTGTCCAAGATGTGGTCCTGGAGTTTTCATGGCTGAGCACTTAAACAGATACGCATGTGGAAAATGTGGCTACATGGAATGGAAGCAACCACAAAAGAAGGAGTAAGTTAATCTTTTAGCTCTTCTTTTAACTCCAATATACTCATAGCCCTCAAGATATCTGTTTTTGATATGATTCCTTTTAATTTTCCACCTTCTACAACAAATACTCTATCTGTATTAGCCATTTTTCTTAGAATCTCTTTTATATCAGTATCTTCACTAACTACAACAGGCTTTTCCATATAATCCCTTACAGTTCCTTCTTTTTTATGTATATTACCTATTCCAATACAGCCAACTAACTTCCCATTTTCAACTACAGGATATCCAAAATACTTATGTTTAAGCATAAAATCCAAGAACTCCTCTATACTCATATCTGGAGTTACATATACTGGATTTGGCGTCATAATGTCCTTTGCCTTAATATTTTTAAATATTGTCTCAACTTCTACCACTCTACTTTCTTGCTCAGCTCCAAAATAAACAAACAAACTAACCAAGATTAATATAATGTTCATTGATAAGAGACCAAATAAGAGCATTATTAAAGCCAAGCTCTTTCCAATATTTGCTGCTATCTTCGTTGATTTCAAATAACCATATTTTTTTGACAATATAGCTCTCAATATTCTTCCGCCATCCATAGGAAATGCTGGAATTAAATTAAATCCTCCAAGCATTAAGTTCAGTAGGCTTAAAGTATATAATAGAGGATATCCATTTATGTTTATATCAAAAAATTGAGATACAATTAACAAAACTATTCCAATAATAAAGCTAACTAAAGGCCCAGCTATCCCTATCCTTAACTCCCCCTCTTTTGGGATTTTATCCATCATCGCCACTCCACCAATCGGCAATAGCAAAATTTTTTCTATCTTTACCCCATACTTCTTAGCTACATAACTATGACCTAACTCATGTAAAACAACAGACACAAATAATAAGATAAAGAGAACTGCCCAAAATATGCTATTATTCATTATAGACAGTCCAATTATGACCACTAAAAATAAAATAAAGGTTATATGAAGCTCTATTGGAATCCCCATAATTTTGAATAATCTTATTGAGTAATTCATACCCCTCCCCCTATTTTTATTTTAATTACATTTTTAATCCTATTGCTATATATTACTATTTCATAACATATTTATGATTCGGTGAAATATATGATTCCAGATGAAGAATTTATAAGAAGAGAAGGAGTTCCAATAACAAAAGAAGAAATTAGGGCTGTGAGTATTGGGAAATTAAACTTAAATAAAGATGACGTTGTTGTTGATGTTGGTTGTGGAAGTGGAGGAATGACAGTTGAGATAGCAAAGAGATGCAAGTTTGTTTATGCTATAGATTATTTAGATGGCGCTATTGAAGTAACTAAACAAAATTTAGCCAAATTTAATATTAAAAATTGCCAAATAATAAAGGGAAGGGCAGAAGATGTTTTAGATAAATTAGAATTTAATAAAGCTTTTATAGGTGGGACAAAAAATATTGAAAAGATAATTGAAATTTTGGATAAAAAGAAAATAAATCACATTGTTGCTAACACAATTGTTTTAGAAAATGCTGCTAAAATAATAAATGAATTTGAGAGTAGAGGTTACAATGTTGATGCCGTTAATGTTTTTATTTCTTATGCTAAAAAAATCCCTTCTGGACACATGTTTTTGGCAAAGAATCCAATAACTATAATAAAAGCAGTTAGGTAGATAATCATGGAAGAGAAAATAATCCTATCAATCCAAAACCCAGAAGATGTTTTAATTTCTTATGTTGATATTTACTTAGGAGATAAAAATGTTTCATTGGAGGTTTTATCTAAGGATACTGCAAAGATAAATCTACCATTTGATAAAGATGAAGGAGAGGGGGAGATTGTAGTTAAAATTAAATATAAAACTCTTCCACACTACAAAAATAATAATAATAAAAAGGAAGTTAAAAAACAAGATTATAAAAATTTAACACAAACTCTTAATGAAATCACTAAAAAAACTACTAATAGAAAAGATAATGATATTATTATAGCTGACTCTAAACCAGTTTCATTAGATGGGCTTAAAAAAGAAGAGAAAAAGAAAAAGTTAAATGATATAATAATTGTCTAATTTTATAATTATAATCTCTTTCTAATTGGCTCTAAAATCTTTATAAGTTCTTCAGCTACAGCATTTTTTAAATCCATTGGATGCAATTCCTTATTTTTAAATAAACTCTCTAACTCCTCATAGCTATTAACTGTCAAATCTCCACCAAATTTTTCTGGCCTTTTTATGGTTAAAGGATATTCAAGGAAGTATTTAGCTATCTCCATTATTGGATTTCCTTCAACAACTCCAGCTGGGCAGTATGCTTTCTTTATCTTAGCCCTAATCTCTTCTGGAGAGTCATCAACAGCTATAAAATTCCCTTTTGAAGAACTCATCTTTCCTTCTCCATCCAAACCCGTTAAGACAGGGTTGTGAATACAAACAACCTTTTTTGGTAAAAGCTCCCTTGCTAACATGTGTATTTTTCTCTGCTCCATCCCTCCAACTGCAACATCAACGCCTAAATAATGAATATCATTAACCTGCATTATTGGATAGATAACTTCAGCAACCTTTGGATTTTCATCCTCTCTTGCTATAAGTTCCATACTCCTTCTTGCTCTTTTTAAGGTAGTTTTTAAAGCCAATCTATAGACATTCAGTGTATAATCCTTATCAAGCTGGAATTCACTTCCATAAACATATTTTGCCTTTAACCCCATTGCTTCAAAAACTTTTTTGTTATAATCTCCTATTTTTCTAATCTCATCCAACTCTCCTTTCTGGTTTAAATAGGCGTGTAAATCAGCCAACAATATAATTATATCAAATCCAGCATTTTGTAAATCAATCATCTTTTTTATTTGGAGATAATGCCCTAAATGTATTTTACCACTTGGTTCAAAACCTATGTAAGCAGATTTTTCATCTTTTTTTAAAACCTCTCTTAACTCTTCCTCGCTGATAATTTCAGATGTGTTTCTCTTTATCATTTCAAATTCGTCCATGATATATCACCACAACATTTTTGTTCATGCAAAACTTTATTATATAAGCTATGGTAATTTATAAATTTACTTTATTATTTTGGTGATACTATGAGAAAGATTATTTCATCAAAAGTGAGTTGTGATGAAGAGCTTTTGGAGCTTTGTGAGAGATTATCAAGGATGGACATTGATTGCACAATAGAATCAAAAGGAAATAGAGTTAGAGTTTATGTATTTGGTTATGATAAGGACTCTTTGAAAGRGAATTATAGAACAATTAGGGAAGTTATGGAAAAAGTCAAGAGAAAATATCAAAAAGATGATGAAGGGTTGTATAAATATCCATTATTTGAATTAAAATATCCAGTTAATAAAAACTTAATAATAGATGCACTAAAAACTTTAGGATATAAAGTTATATACTTGGAAGATGAAAACGCTATAAAAACAAATGTAGATATTAACAAATTCAATGAAATATTGGGAGAACTCCACGAATTATCTCAAGAGTTAAGATTTTCAAATCTTGGGTCAAAGCCCGTTAAAAATTTAGTAGTTTTAGTTTCATACATTACTAAAAAGCCAGTTGATGATGTTATTGAGGAAGCTTTAGAAAAAGGATTCTTTAGAGAGGAAGAAGGTAGAATAGTTTTAAATAAGGATATAAACTTGGCTAAAAAAGCTTTATTGGAGGGAGAAGATGGAGATAAAGATATTGGAGAGGAAAGATAATTTGGTAGAGATTGAACTAATTAATGAAGACCATTCATTACCAAATCTATTAAAAGACATTTTATTAACAAAAGAAGGAGTTAAGATGGCATCCTACTCTATAGACCATCCATTATTACATCCAGAAACTGGAAGGTATATATCAAACCCAAAGATAACTATAATTACTGAAGAGGGAACAGACCCTTTAGAAGTTTTAAAGGAAGGGTTGAGAGATATTATTAAAATGTGCGATACTTTACTGGACGAACTAAAGGAAAAGAAGTAATTTGAATAGTATCACGTTAAAAGATTTTATATTTGGAATTAATTTCTTTAACTCTTTTCTTAACTTATTTAATAGAAGTTTAAATTTGATTTCTAAGGGTGGCTTATTTTAAACATTTTATTAATTTGGATGTATTAAATTATTTAGGTTTTTGGGAGTAAGGGCTAAATACATTTAGGAGTAAGATTTCCCCAATAAATAACAAACACTTTCAAATTTAAAGTGATAAAAATGATTATTTTTATTAAAGAAATAAGAATTTAACTACCATAAGGTTTATATTGCAAAACGGTTATTTATCCTTAAGAAATTATGGTATAGAAAAGCTTAAATATCAGGAGAGTTAAGGTATAATATATTGAAAAAGTCCCCCTGTAAAATCAGATCCCTCGGGGAATGGAAATTGCTCCTCAAAATGTACAAAATACTCAGATTAAATCGTAAAATCAGATCCCTCGGGGAATGGAAATCAAATATTACCCTATAACCTCTTTTACCTCTATTGTGTAAAATCAGATCCCTCGGGGAATGGAAATACAAATCAACATAAAAATAACTTCAATAAAAGTTGAGTTAAGTAAAATCAGATCCCTCGGGGAATGGAAATTTATTCATTTTGGGAACTGTATTATCTCTATTATTATGTAAAATCAGATCCCTCGGGGAATGGAAATTTCTACAACTTTAACACTTACATAAATAACTCTCTCATCGTAAAATCAGATCCCTCGGGGAATGGAAATAATCCACTACCTAATCCCATATCAGCTGGTAATCCACGTAAAATCAGATCCCTCGGGGAATGGAAATGAAGGGAGGACTTTCCCCTGAACAATTGGAAAAATAGTAAAATCAGATCCCTCGGGGAATGGAAATAATGCTTACACTGATGAACCAGATGGGGAAGAGCAATATGGTAAAATCAGATCCCTCGGGGAATGGAAATACCGTATTAAAATACATACAACAAATAGAAGATGACGTAAAATCAGATCCCTCAGGGAATGGAAATCTTAAATAAGATTTTTTATCTTATTTTTTTTTATTGAATGTAAAATCAGATCCCTCGGGGAATGGAAATAAATCGACATCTTGGACAATTTTATGAGCTTCAACTCCGTAAAATCAGATCCCTCAGGGAATGGAAACAACAGATGAATAGGGAGAAGGGAATGGAAACTCATTAGAAGATAATCAATGTTAAAAAAAGAATGGGACTATGTAAATAAAATCTTGAAGAAAATTAAAAATATAAGAAACCTTCTTCAAGATGAGAGTATGTATGTTATTATTGTCTATGATGTGAATGTTTCAAGAGTAAATAAGATAAAAAGCTTTTTGAGAAAGCACTTAAATTGGGTTCAGAATAGTGTTTTTGAGGGAGAAGTTACAAAGGCAGAGTTTGAAAGAATAAAAGATGGAATTTTGAGAATTATTGATGAAGATGAAGATTCAGTAATTATCTACCAATTTCCATTAAATTTTATGCCAAAAAGAGAGATTTTAGGTTTAGAAAAGAATCCAATTGATGATATTATTTAATAAAAATTTCCAAACCATTCCAAAATACTCTGAATAATTAGAGGAGATATTCTTACACTTTTTAACTTTCTTATAGCTGAATATACTGCATCTAAGTCATCATAAAGAATACCATCTATGAAGGTTAGGGAAACTTCTAAATCACCTCTAAGTATGTTATCTACAAACTGGATTGTATTATAGAAATCAGTAGCTTTTAAATACCATAAAAAGTCCATAAGTTTTGATAAATCATACTCTCCAAAAGATCGTATTGCTTGATTGTTATCAACATTCTCGAGAGTGTAACTAACAACTGAAAAATTCTTTTTTGTAACTATTTCCAAGGCACTTATTGATTCAGTATGGGTTAAATGATATAGCAGTGCCAATTTTTTATTTACAAAAAATTTATATTTTCCAAGTTGATAGTTGTTAATTTTCTTTTTTAAATCTTTTAAAGCAAGGATTTCAATAAGTCCTAATTCTTCAAGAGGTTTTATGGCATAAATATGAATATATGTTGCTCTATTGTCTGATATATTTATGTATGGAGCATAATAATGGAAACCAATCCAGGCAAGGGCATAGTTGGAATCATCTATTTTTATTGGATTTCCACCTTTTACACCATAAATTTTTGGCATATATTTACCAGCAGCTGGCATTAAAGTAAGTGGCACTGTATTTTTACTCTTTGTAGATAATTTTCCTTTTTTAATATTTTCTTTTATCTTTTCAAGAGTTTTTGGAATTCCATCCCAATAAACGTTATTAATATTTGCACCTGCACTAAAATCAACATCACTTATAATTTTGATATCCTCCTTTGTGGAAATATACTTACCAATAGCTTTATGCAGGGAAAGCATATCCTCCAATGCATTTAACATTCCCTTTTCAATTCTATTTTTAATATTTACATTAGTAGGTTCTTCAACTACAATACAATATTTATTCCCAATTGGGAAAAATCTGAGATTTTCAACGCCTTCTCTAACTAAACACTCAACTACTCCATAAGCTATATATAAATCAAGTATCTCATTATATCCTGGTGTCTCAAATAACATAACTCTCAACCTCCAAAACTTCTGCAAACTTTGGAGCTTTTCCTTCTCTACTCTCAGCCCCTTTATAATCACACATGACTAAAGGTAAAAGCAGAGTTCCAACAATAAATCTAAGCTTCTCTGAATTTGGTGTATGTCTTGCTCTAACACTCATTTCGATAACAAATCTGATAATATCGTCCTTATTAGAATCATTTTTAATTATATCCCCTATTGAATATCCAATTAACTTTTTAATAAGATCTTCAAAATCTTCAATCATTCCATCAAACTTTTTTAGCTTATCAAGCACGACTTCAGCTGTCAATTCTTTCTTTTTAAGATTTCTTATTTGACCCATAATAATCGGCTCATGGTGGAGCATTACAGTTAAAGCTCCAATGAAGGCAAGGTTTTTATCACCAAATTTTTTAAGGAGAATGTGATAAGTATAGTAAGCACTAACAAGCTCATGTCTAAAGCCCATGAGTTTTTCTTGATCGTTAATGATAGCTCTTTGATATATCTTTGAAGCTTTACCAATATCGTGAAGTTTTATCAAAATCTTCATAAATTCATCAACTTTTTCGATATCTAACTTTATGTTTAAAGCCTCTAAAGCTCTCTTTATAGTTTTTAAGTATCTATATTTTATTCTCTCCCAATATTTGACCATATCGTTAACATGATCAATAAGGGATTGATTTTTAAAGGCTAAAACTTCCATAATCTCACCCAAAATCAAAGTTTGTTAAATTATTATCCCAGTTTCTTTAGAGTAATATTTGTCATCAATTATGTAGATTTTGTAAGGTTGTAGTTTTCCAGCTTTTTTAAGACTACATATCCAACCTTTCTCATCGTATTCTTTAATTAACTCAAATTTTTTATCAAACTTCTCCCACTTGTTTTTAAGCCAGTTATAGCTCACACGAATAACATATTTTGGATTAAACTCAATTATTTCTTTATTTTTTACTTTTTCTTCAGCATTTTCTAATGGATACAATATTGCAAACATTTCTGGTCTTGCCTTGAGTTCATATTCTGGAGGTGTAGAAAAGAGTTTTAACTCTCTGAAATATATGTAGGCAGAGTAATAGTCTTTAGGGACTATGTTGTTTTCATAATATTCCTTATAAACCCTATCTAAAGCCTCACGAGCTTTAATTATGTCGTATAAATATTCACTAACACTTTCAACTTCATCAAAGCTTTTTATCATAATTAATGGATCATAGGGCTGTGTTGAATATGGAATAAAGTATAGATCTTTTTTCTTCAGAATTTTGTTATTTTCAATAAGCTTTCTTATTGTCTTGTTTCCCAAATCACCGATGTAAAACTTTTTAGGGACGATTTTGCTCTTTCCTTTTTTCTCTTCAATTGTTTCAATAGTTAATTCAATAACTCTCCCATAATCTTTGTTATTTACCAGTGTTACATAGGCATTTTCAAATGGGATATTTTTAAATCCTAAAATTACTTTTTCCCTATGGTCTTCATTTATTTTCTCATTAAAATTTGGCAATACAACTATTACTTTGCCTCTTTCTCCTTTTCTTCTTGCACATCTTCCTATTCTTTGTATTAATGCATCTAATGGAGCTAAATCAGTTATTACAAGCCCTACATTTGTCAAATCCAAACCTGCTTCAACCACCTGTGTAGCAACAATTATCTCGGCTTTATCAATGTCTTTCTCTTTTTCTGCTCTATCTTCTACTGTAAATCTTGAGTGTAGGAGTAATGAATTTCCAAGTTGCTTTACTTTTTCATAAACCTCTATGGCACTGTTTACAGTGTTTTTTATTATCAACACCTTTTTTCCTTCATTTATTGCTTTTTTGATTTCATTACTAAGTTCTTCGTCACTTAATTTTTCCTTAAATTCAACAACTACTTCTCCTCTCTCTGGTTTTTTCGTATCTTCTGGATTAACGGTTATTGGTTCTTCATCGTGTATGCCAAGTATTTTTTTAAGCTCTGTTGGAAGTGTCGCTGTCATAAAGACTAATGGAACGTTAGCTTCTACCAATCTTTTAACTACCAATCCAATCAATCTCGGCATGTAAAGGCTTTCATCCTGATACATCTGTATTTCATCAAAAACTACTAAACTTTGAGCAATTGCCCCACATGGGAAGGTAAATCTATCTCCAACAGTCCTATGGGCTGCTAACCCATAAAGAAATGTATCCCAAGTAGTTAAAACAACAAACCCTAAGAAAGCATGGGTTTCCTCTAATCCATACTCAACTTGAACTATTTTTTTAGCTAATTCCTCAACTTTATCCTTTGAATATCCTTTTATTTCAAGAATTTTTTTAATATAATTCCTGATTCTTTCTACCTGTTTTTCAACAAGTGAACGTGTCGGAAGAACATAGATTAATCTTGGAACTTTCCAATCGTTGGAGATGAATTGATATAAGTAGGGAATAATTGCTGCTTCTGTTTTTCCACCAGCAGTTGGTATCTCTATTACTACCCTCCCCCCAAGTTCCATAATTTTATTAATCTTTTCCCATGCCCTAATTTGATAATCATAAGGCTCATGATCTGTAATTTGTTTAAAAAAATTAATTATATCCATAACCCAATCACCTCATCAAAGGCAATAATTTTGTAATTTCCGTCAAAAATTCTATCTGATTCAACGTAATATGAGCTTCTTCTATAACGTTTTTCAATAAGTGGTAGTAAATACGGCTCTTCTTTTACTTTATTTCCAAAATTTGGAGTTTCAAGCATATTTTCAATAATACCTCCATTTATGCTCATTTTTGATACTTTTTTAAACTTCACATAGGTTTTTAGAGGAGCTTTTTCTTCTTTTACTTCAACCCATTCAGTTTTAATCACATTTCCCACACACTCAGTATCTCCGAGCTGGTCAATTAAATAAACTGCCTTAAGCATTAGATCTTTTTCTTCTTCACTCAACTTTCTCCTAAAAACATAAATAGCTAAAATCTCCCTTGCAAATACATATTCTCTTCTCATTGCGTCACTTTTTTCTGGATTTTTTTGATCTTCTAAGTTTCTAAGTCTCTTTAGTAGAATTGGGGTTTTTATGATACTACTTTTGTATGGCTTTGCTCCGACATAGATGAGCTTATTTTCCAATTCTTCAACAGTTTTTTTAGCAATTTCATCTAAACTCTTTCCTTTTTTTCCACCAAGCAATATAATTCCCTTAGCTAATGCCCCTTTTAATGCTGATGGAGATGGTAATAGCAAAGATTGTCTAACTTGATAAGACTGTTTTCCAAAAGAATAGAATGGAAATCGGAGGAGAGCTACTAAAGCCTCCATAATCAACCCCTCAATTTATAATTTCTCTATTATTTTTGAGATTAGCTCTTCAACTGATGAAACGCTCTCACCAAAATCTACATTGTATCCGAAATCCTCAATCTCAAATCCAAGTTTCTTTGCATTTTCTACAACGTTTTTGCTTACTTCTACATAATCCTCATAGAATCCATGAACTAAGGCAGGTATTGGTTTTTCACTAACAACCGCTATCATTTCTTCAAGTTTAAATACTGGGAATGACCTGGCTAAATTTGCTCCAATATAACCACTTAGCATTGGAATCAAAGCTTTTAATGCCGATACTATTCTTGCTTTTCTTTCATCATCTTCAATAACTGGATTTGATGGAGATGATTGAGGAACTCCAACAAATCCCAAATCTAATATGATTTCAAATCCATACAGCCCAGTTGCATACTCTCTATTAAATAACATTTGGGCAGTTTGTTCTTCTCCAGATTTTATTGCTCCTTTTTCATCAATATCAACTCTATTATGCTTTACAGCATAAACGAGCCTTTCATCTACTTCTTTTATGAAATCTTCTGTTGGGAGTATAAATGAGGTTTTTACAAGAGAAACTCTTCTAACTCCAGTTTTTGGAGCTAGAAATCCATGAACATCTGCATCAGCAAAGTTTTTAATGATTTCACTTTCATCCTTCAATTCAACTTCAGAACCATCAGCTTTTTTGGCTTTAGTTTCCTGTCCAAACCTTGCCCCATTATATCTCAAAGCCCTTTCTGTTAAATTATCTTTGTAATCTGTCTCTCTAAAGAAATCAACAAAGCTTACAAAATGCCAATGCTTAACCATATTTCCAGAAATTGCTGGCACTTCAAGGATTTCCCATCTATCATCATTCTTTATGCTAACCTTAGCTTTTGTTATCTCCACATAATTTGTTCCTCCCCCACCTTGGGCATTTAAAGAATGGGAATTCAACCTAACTCTTCCTGAGATTCTCAAGAACATTACTGATCACCTCTTTTTCTGTGGTCTTTTTCCCAGTCTGCAAAAGCCCAGAGTGCCATGCTTAATCCAATTTTTCTAACTTCCTTTTCATTATCTCCGATTTCTCTCAAAGTTTCTTCCAACTTTTTTACGTCCTCTGGAGATGGGACTTCAATATTTCCTTTCTTTTTTAGTTTTGGGGACAATCTTAATCCTTTATATAACGCTTCTAAAAGTTCATTTGCATTTCTTGCTTTAGCTACTCCATCAATGATGTCATAAGCATATTCCTCAAACTTATCGCTTATAAGGTAGCTAAGATATCTTCCAATATTTTTCATCCAATTCTCCAACTTTATCACCTCATCTATTGACACTACATAATATTAATATGGGAAAATATAAACTTTACTAAGGAATTTCGTAGAAGTATACAAAGTATTTATATATTACTTCGAAGTAAAATATATACATAAGAAGTATTTTTGGTGAGGTATATGAGATATATAGCCACCTTTGGATACCATACAAACCATATTTTTGATAAAAATGGGAAAATAATTGGAATAGATGACGAAAAAATTAGTAACATGATTTTAATATACAGTTTAGATGTAGATGCAGATGAAAATACAGTAAATTCGATTAAAAACACAAAAAATTATATTGAGTCAAAACTAAAAGAATATAACATCCCTTATCTATTTGTTGAAGTTAATCCTTACGAATTTAATACGAATGTTAAAAATTTTAGAAAATACATTGTTCCTAAAACTATCATCAATTTAACAGGTGGAAAAAGAATAGTAGGATATGCATTATTTTATGCCGCAGTACTTGAAAAAGAAAATGTAGAGAAAGTGTTTTATGTATCAAAACTTGGAGATATCATTGAATTTCCATTAATTCCTCCAGACATAAAATTAACAGAACTTGAAATGAAAATTCTTAATTTATTAGATAAAGAAGGAGAAATGTCCGTAAGTAATATTGCACATAAATTAGAAAGATCCCTATCTACTATAAGTGAATATGTTTCACAACTTGAAAAAAAGGGTTTAGTTAAAAAACTAAGCAAAGGTAGAAGAAAAATTGTTAAAAAGGTTATCTAAAACCATGCAACTAACGGCTCATATCTCTTCTGCCCAACCAAGTGTTTAACCAACTTATAAGCCTCTAATCTTATCAATCTCCTCTTTGAGACATTCTTTTTTAGTTTTTTATGATTAACTGTTTTATCCATCTCCTTGTTGAAGTGTTCTAAAACTACTTTCATCCCTTCTTTGTTTAGTAGAACTCCATTTAAATCATCTCTAAAATGCTTTTTCTGGATAATTCCTTGTTTAACTAATCTATTAGCCAATCTATCAGCAATCATTGGTTTAAATATCTCACTCAAATCTAATGCCAAGGAAAACCTCCTCTCATGAGGTTCATGTAAATAACTAACAGTTGGAGTCAGTTGAGTATTATAAAGCTCGGTGATTATAGCTGGGTAGAGACGAGAGTTTAAAAAGCTTATTAACGCATTCATCTCATTCTTTGGAGGTCTTCTTGTCCTTTTAACTATTTTAAAGTCATCTGGTAGGGTCTCATCCCACAATCTATAATATTCAGTCCTAACTCTCCCCTCTACGTTCATAACCTCTGTTATCTTGTTGCAGTTGTTTAGTTCTTCAATATAACTGCTAAATTTAGTCTTGTTTTTAAATTTTAATAAATTCCACTCCATATTTTTTATTCCTCCAATGATAAACAGCTTTGCCAACTCTAATCTCTTATCCTTATCTAAATAATGCTCAACTTGATTAACTACTAAATAACCAGAGTGTAGAGATTCTCTTGGATAAAATGAGCCGTCATAATAACCATAGTGGTTAAAGAAGTGCAAAGCAATGCCTTTCTGAGCTAAATAATGTAGAGCTTGGGAGCTTATGCTAACCTTTCCATATATGTAGATGTCATAAATTCCTTCAATAGCTAAGGGCTTTTTGCCTCTTGCATTCTCAAAGTAGATTGTATTTTCCTTTCTAAATAAATAGCCATCTGATAATAAAGTTAGGGACTTTTTTCTCATAGTATCACCAAATTAAATAAAACATAACTCATAATAAGCACAATTTTGCAGATTTTCTGATACCATAGGGCTTCGCCCTATTGGGATACCCAGGATGCATTGCTTCTTTGCAGAAGCAATGCCTCTTAGCTCACTTTTGACGTATCTTCGAAGTAACATAAAATTCTAAATAAAACATAATTCATAATAAGCACAATTCTTGCAAATCTTCTGATAAATAGGCTCTGGTGGTTCTTTTAATGATTTTATGTATTCAATCTCTTTTATTGCTCTTTTTATTTCCTCTTTGTTATTTTCTTTTAACTCAATCTCTTTAATCTCCTTAAGTTTTGGATAATGAAGGATTGCCTTAGATTTTATTCCTAAACTGTTTAAATAATAGATGTAATACAATACCTGCATTATATGGGCTTTCTCCATCTGTTTGCCCCTCTTTACCTCATGAATCTCAATGACATCACGCTTTTTAATAAAATCAATTTTTATACTACCTATCTGAACTTCCTTCTCCTCTCCAAAATAACTTTTTTCATGTAAAAATTTTCCTAAATCAACAAAATCACTTTCTTGCTCCATAGTTATGCCTCTAACAAAATACCAAAGCTTTGTCTTACATACATAGAGATAGTTTATCTCAATACCTCCAATTATAAGCTCTTCTTCCAAATAATTTTCCATAATTCCACCTATAAGATGTCTTCAAACTCCTCTTCCTCTTTGTAGTCAAATCCTATTTCATAAGTATATTTAAATGAACAAATTAAATATCTTCTGGTTTTTCTACCAACTCTTTTTTCATAAGGGTAAAAGTGAATTAATCCCTCCTCATTTTTCATTTCATTTAAAATTAAATAGGCTGGGATTTTTGCCATATACTCTGCTCTTAAGGAATTTTCTCCCAATTCATCAAAATAAACTTGAGGAACTACTTCAATCTTCATAAACTTATCATCTCTAACTTTAAAGAATCTTCCTTCTTCATCTATTGTTGATATATCTGTCCAATGCCTTCCAAATAATATTGCCTCATCAAAAAATAACTTTAAATCACTTGGAATGCTTAAATTATAATCTTTATAAACATTATCAACGAAATCTTTAATATCTCTATAATCCAAAGGTTTTTCATAGAATTTTATATGATTAATTGTTTTTTCTATTAGTTCCTTGCTATATGGCAAGTGTTTATACGGCAAAAATATTTTTAGCTTGTATTCTTTTCCATTTTCTCTCCAATCTTTTCCTTTTCTGTGCAATCTTCCAGCCCTCTGCCCAAGTGCATCTGGTGGAGATAGTTCAGAATACATAACATCGACGGACATATCAAGAGAAATTTCAATCACTTGAGTGGCAACAATAACATAAGGTTTATTTTGACTTTTTCTCATCTCTTCCAAAGTAAAAATCTCATCCTCTTTTTTAACTCTATCTTTATAGGCAAATTGAGAATGATAGAGAATCGCTGGGACTTTGTCCCTTACTGCTTTATAAAATTCCCTTGCTCTTTCAACAGTATTTAAGATAATCGCTTGAGATAATCCTTTTTTATAATTCTCTATTATTTCGTTAATTATATTTTCATTAACTTTCCATTCATCATCCTCTTTCCAAATTAAATGATTTTCTGAACATTTAAGTTTAAAAGGTTTGTAATTTAACCCTTCCTCATCAACTACAAGTTCATAACCTTCAAGGTTGTTCATTAAAAAGTTTGGCAGTGTTCCACTCATAAGTAAATGAGGAATATCCATCCTCCTTAAAATATCAAAAAGAGTTAATAAATGCTCTAATGTGTATTTTTCATAGTAATGAACTTCATCAAAGATTATAACTGAATTTTGAATATTTCCCAAAGCAAAATCCGCCTGAGAAAATCCATGAACAAAAGAGTATATAACATGGTCAATGGTTGTTATTGTTATTGGTTTAAAAAATACATTTCCCTTGAAATTTTCATCCCTAATTTCCTCTAAATCGTCTTCATCCTCTATTTCTTTTGAGTCCCTCAATTTTATAAAGCTCTTTCCATGGAATAAACCGACGTTCTCCTCTCCAAAGATCTTTACCAATCTATCATACATTGCATTGCTTGTTACTTGCGTAGGCATTGCTAAGATGATTTTGTTTCTTTTGAAGTTTTTTAATGCATTCAATGCCCAAAGTAACGCTCCTTCAGTTTTACCTCTCCCACAAGGAGCAAACAACATCACAAACTTATTTTTTGAGTTGTAAAGTTCTTTTTGGAATTTGTATGGTTCATAATCTTTTAGAATAAACGATATTGGATTATCAATATTTAAAGTAGGAACATAAATTTCTGGATTCTCTAAAACATCATCAAAAATTCCTTCCCTGTCTTTTGCATATTCACTAAAGTTTAAACTTGCAAAATCATCACACAATTGAAGAATAGAAAACATAAATGAAAATATTGACTTTATTTTTATTTTATCATCAAAGCTTAGTGATTTGATGTAATTATTTGCCTCTATCCAATATTTCCTTCTTAATCTGTGTAGTTCTAAAGGTTTTGCATCTTTTGGAATATCCTCTATCTTTAAGTCCTCAAACTCAAAAAACTTTGAAAATCCAAGAGATTCATAAGCTTCTTTAGAATTTTTTATAAATTCTTTGATTTCTTCTATTAAAAAAGTCCCTTTTTTGTATTGTTGATAATCAGCATATAAGTTGTTGTAAAGTTGTGTATGATGAGATAAAATAGCAAAAACTTCAATTGGAATATCGAAAAGATAATCAAACTCAATATTTTTTATAATGGGAAGTGCATAAAGTGGATGGGGATGTTTATTGCTTCTTTTTCCTTTTTTTATGTTATTTTGGAACCCCTCTGTTATCTTTCCAATATCATGCAAATAAATGGTAAAAAAAGTATTCTTTGTTTTATAAAATTATCAAGAGGTATAGTGAGCATATCTTCACCAGTTTAGATATGACTTTTTAACAAATTTAATTTTAAATAATAGATATTTTGAAATAACCTATATATAAACGTATCGATATAATCTAGATTTAAATAAATAAACTAACATTTATATGTAAAGCTTATATATAAAGTATATGAAAATAAAGTAAAGATTGAAAAGTTGTTAAAAGATAGAAGTGTATAAATAGGTTGTTATGAGTTATGTAGTATGATTAATAAATGATTTTGTTTAACACGTTTTTATGCAATAATGAAAAAGTAAATAGGAGATATTAACAATTATTAGCCACAATTAAATTTTTGTTTTGAGTTTTTTATTTTTTTGATTTTTATCTTCAACATTTACAACCATTCCAAAACCCATACTATTCTTCTCTCCAAAACCACACTCATAACCAAATTTTATTAAATCGTAGTCCCCCCAGACCTTAAACACCATTTCAGAACACCTACAATAAATATCATTTTTTATTCTCATCCTTTTAGGTCTAAATTTTAAGACTTCAAATTCAAAGTTCATGTCACATTTTTCATTATAGAATGCTTCATATTTCTTTTTTAGATTATTCTTTAAGTTTTCATAAAATTTAGAATTGTTTGGTAATAAATCATAAGTTTTTAAACCATCTTCTGTCTCAATCATCGTCTTTAAGTAAATTGGAGATATGGTTTTTAATATATTGAATTTCTTTGGAATTGGTAGAATTTTAGCCTTTCTTACAAAGAATTCAACATTTCCTACTCTCAACTTTCCATCCTCTAAGAGTCCAGCAACAAAATTCTCAATAAACTCATTGTTTGGTGAGGATATATAGAGATATGCCTTCCCATCTATAGTTTCAATCCCTTCCTTTCTAATAACCCTCTTTCTAATCTGCAATAAAGAAAAAGTAAAGAACTTAAACTTCTGATAATTATGTAATCTTTTAGCATAGGCAGGATTTGCAGAGTGAATTTTATTGTATATGGCTGATGCCAAATAATACTGATGATTATAAGGAATTACTGTGAAGTTGTCTGTCTGTAACTCTAACTCAATTCTCATACTCTCCCTCATAAAATATTTAAATAAACAATAACACTTTATTAACCTTAGGAAATTAATGATATCTGGTGGTTATATGGATTTATACGCTATGGCTGAATATCTTGTAAATAATTATGGTTACATTGGGATATTTATAATTTCATTTACAGAGGCATTTATACAACCAATTCCCCCAGATGTTTTTATAATTGGGGCATCTTTTTTTGGTTTAAATCCAATAATCTCTGCTATAGTAGCAACAATTGGCACAACTTTAGGAGGTTTGTTTGGCTACTTCTTAGGGGATAAATTAGGGCATCCAATATTTATAAAACTTTTTGGAGAGAAATATCTGCATAAAGGAGAAGAATTTTTTAACAAATATGGAGTTTATGGAGTTGTAATTGCGGGTTTCTCCCCCTTACCATATAAAGTTATTGCATGGCTATCTGGAATTTTTGAAATGCATAAATTATTATTTACAGTTGGAACAATAATTGGAAGATTACCAAGATTTTTGGCAGTTGCATATTTTGGAGATGTTTTGGGAAATATAAATAGATTAAGTGATATAAATATTTATTTATTCTATTTAATAAATTCTCACTATAATTATATATTTGATGCAATTATGCCAATCATCTCTAAAACAGCATATCCTTTAATTGCAATCACATCCTTAATAATATTTATAAAAAATAGAAAATTCGGGATGAAATTAATCTTCGCCTTATTTTTAGCTTTTATGATTGCATTTTCATTAAAATATTTAGTAAATGAGCCAAGGCCTTATTTAGTTTTAGATAATGTGCATTTGTTATGCAATGAAGGAAATGAGCCAAGCTTTCCAAGTGGTCATACAACTTTAGCATTTACATTAGCAACATCCTTATTATTTTACTCAAAAAAACTTGGAATATTGTTTTTAAGTTGGGCTATAATTGTAGCTTATAGTAGAGTTTATGTTGGAGTTCATTATCCTTTGGATGTCCTTGCTGGAATGATTATTGGAATTTTCTGTGGATGTTTAACAAGAATAGATATATACAAATTAATAGATAATATCTAAAAAATACATAAAAACCAGAATATTATCAAAAGAAAAATAAAAAAGGAAAAATCAATTTATTCTTCTTTAAAGTATTCATCATAAACTCCAGCATCAATCTCTTTTTGGACTTCTTTAGGGTCTTTTCCTTCAACTGTCACTCCCATTGAACCACAGGTTCCTAAAACCTCTTTTACAGCGTTCTTTAATGTATATGAGAGCATAGCATCTTTTTTCATCTTAGCTATTTTAATAACCTGTTCCAATGTTAAGTTTCCAACAACTTCATGTCTTGGTTCGTGAGCAGCGGTTTCAATTCCTAACTCCTTTTTAATTAGAGCAGTTGTTGGAGGAATTCCAACTTCAATTTCAAACTTTCTTGTTTCGGTATCAACTATAACTTTAACTGGAACTTGCATTCCTTCATAGTCTTTTGTTTTTTCATTAATCTCTTTAACAACTTGCATGACATTGACTCCTAAAGGCCCAATTGCAGGCCCTAATGGTGGCCCTGCTGTTGCTCTACCTCCAGTAACTAATACTTCAACAACCTCCTTAGCCATAAATATTCACCTCATGTTTGGAGTGTTTCAATAAGAAAATTAATGTGTAGATAAAATTAATATATTTGGTATATAAAGTTATGCCTCTAATATAAATTTAATCTTTATGCTTTGAAACTATTTTAACACCCTCAACTGGAAGGGTTATCGGTATAGGGACAGCGGCATTTTCAAGTTCCAAGGTAACTTCCTCTTTATGCTTATCAACTCTAATAACCTTTGCTCTCTCTCCTTTAAATGGCCCAGCAATGATTTCAACAACATCTCCTTTCTCAATATTTTCAATGATTTTCTTTGGAGTTAATAAAGGTTCTATCTCTTCAATAGCTATTGTTCCTGGTACTATTCCCCTAACCCTTGGCATTCCTTTTATTAATTCTTCAACATCTCCCTTTGTCTCTGCCTCAACTAAAACATATCCTTTCAATGACTCTGAAGCCAATATTGAATAAACATCCAACTGCTCTTTTTCAGCCCTACTTGCCATTAATCCAGCTATATTCTTTTCCTGGCCGACCATAGTTCTAACTGCAAAAATCATAATCTCACCTTAAATAAATTTTAAAAAATAAAATAGAGGTTTAGTGAAACGTGATATAAAAAAAGTTTTATATTTTTAGGGATTAAATATAGATTCAAATATGTTGTATAAATATCTTATCTATGTTGAACTTTTAACAACTGTAAGTGCTTTTTTTATACTCTTGGAGTTGTTGGAGGTTTTAATATTCCCTTAATGTATGTTGCTGGAACGTGAATTATGTATCCAATAATTCCCAATAAAGATATTCCCAAAGCTGTAACTTTAGCAACAGCCAAATATTCATCTTTTGTAGGTTTTTTCAAAACTAACCAAACTCTCCTACATTCTTCAATAAATTCTTTAAGTTGTTCAATTTTTTGATTAAAATCTGTTTTCATAATATCCCCTTAAATTTTTGGAATTCCTGTGAGTTCTAATTTTTTTCTTTTCAATCCTGTATCGGTAAATTCAATTCTTGACTGAACTCCTGTAATAACCAATAAAACCCTCACGGTATTCTCTAAGTTCTCATCTATTGTAGCTCCCCATATAATTGTAGCATTTGGGTCTAATCTTGAGGATACAGTGGCTACAACCTCTCTTGCCTCTTCTAATGTTAAGTCCTCAGGACCCATTACATGTATTAATGCTCCAGTAGCTCCATCTATATCAACATCTAATAATGGGGAGTTTAAAGCCATACTAACAGCTTCTTTAGCCCTTTTCTCACTATCACTCTCCCCGATACCAATCATCGCTAAGCCTCCATTGTTCATAACAGCTTTAACGTCAGCAAAATCAACATTAATCAATCCATCCTTGGTTATTAATTCAACTAATCCCTTTACAGCGTTGATTAATACCTCATCAGCTACCTTAAATGCCAATTTTAACGGCATATTTGGAACTATCTCAAACAATTTTTCGTTTGGAATAACAACTAACGTATCAGTATGTTGTTTTAACCTTTCTAAACCTTCCATCGCATTTTTCATCCTAACTTTCCCTTCCATTACAAAAGGTAGTGTAACTACAGCAACAGTTAAAGCCCCTATCTTTTTGGATATCTCAGCCACGACTGGAGCTGAACCAGTTCCAGTCCCTCCTCCTAAACCACAAGTAATAAATACCATATCTGAATCTTGTATTGCTGCTTTAATCTCTTCAGCACTTTCTTTTGCTGCCTCTTCTCCAATTTTTGGATTACCTCCAGCTCCAAGACCTCTTGTTAATTTTTTACCAATTAATATTTTTTTATCAGCTTTTGTTCTAATTAATTGCTGAGCATCAGTATTAATAGCAACGGTTTTAGCTCCTTCTATACCCTCCATCTTTAACCTTGTGATAGTGTTATTTCCTGCTCCACCACAACCAACTACTGTAATTTTTGCTTTAGTTTGTTGCAAATATTCCAATAATTCCTTATCCTCTGGAGACAATTCTAATTCATTAAACTCCTCTAATTTACTCCCTTCCTCTAAAACGTTTTTTAGAAATTTCACGTTATGACCTCCGTATTATTATTCTGAATTTGAATCTATAAATACAATAATAGATTTTAACGCTAATACTATTAACCAAATAATTATATATGAATATTTTATATAGTATTCCCTTACATGGTTGCCCATAGTTATCATGGTGTTGCATATTATTATTATTCAATTTTAAAATGAGGTATAAAAATCTATTGGTTATGGGTTTGCATAATAAAATAATTTAGGTTGAAATTATTGAACATTAAAAAATTATAAAAAATTACTTGGTGAGGGTGAATGGTTAAACTTCCTGCTATCTCAAAAAAACCAAGAGAGATTGCAAAACAAAAAATTATTGAATTGGCTAAAAAGATGTATGAGGATTTAATGAAAGGGAAAAGACCAAAGATAACAATGCCAATTAGAAGCTTATCTAATGCAATGTTTGATAAAGAAAAGGGTTCATTTACTTTAGTTGGTAAAGAAAAGGCAAGAACATTAACTGTAAATCAAGCAAAGATTTTTGCACAAACAACAAAGATGTTAGAGTTTGCTAAACAGTTGTTAGAGACAGACGATTTTTCAACATTAAGGGAAGCATACTATGTTTCAAAAAACTGGGGAGAGGCAAGATTTGATGACCAACAAGCATCAAACAACGTTATTGAGGATTTAGAGGCAGCTTTAGGAGTGTTGAGGGAACATCTTGGATTTATTCCAGAGGAAGATGGTTCTTCAGTAGTAGGACCGTTAAAAATTATTGAAGAAACACCAGAAGGAGAACTTGTCGTTGATTGTACAAAATTGGGGACTGGAGCATACAACATCCCAAACGATGTAACAAAATTAAACCTTGAGACAGATGCTGACTTTATATTGGCAATAGAAACATCAGGTATGTTTGCAAGATTAAATGCAGAGAGATTCTGGGATAAGCATAACTGCATACTGGTTTCATTAAAAGGGGTTCCAGCAAGGGCTACAAGAAGGTTTATAAAAAGATTACATGAAGAACACGACTTGCCTGTTTTAGTATTTACAGACGGAGACCCTTATGGGTATTTAAACATTTACAGGACCTTAAAGGTTGGGAGTGGTAAAGCCATACACTTAGCTGATAAATTATCAATTCCTGCAGCAAGGTTGATTGGAGTTACCCCACAGGATATCATTGATTACGATTTACCAACTCATCCATTAAAAGAGCAGGATATTAAAAGGATAAAAGATGGTTTAAAGAATGACGATTTTGTCAGAAGTTTCCCAGAATGGCAGAAAGCTTTAAAACAGATGCTCGATATGGGAGTCAGGGCAGAACAACAGTCTTTAGCTAAGTACGGTTTAAAGTATGTTGTTAATACATATTTACCTGAAAAAATTAAAGATGAGAGCACATGGTTACCATAAAAAATTATTATTTTAAAAAATTAAAAATTTATAAAAATATTTTATAAAAATTCAGGGTTGTAGTAATTTCTTATTTCGTTAATCTTCTCCCATATCTTTTTAATTTCTTTTTTATATACTTCATCCTCTATAAGGTTGTAGATTCCTTCAAGAGAAGATAGGATTACATCCATCAATAAATACTCTTCTTCTCCTTTTTCAATATCCTTCGAAAATATAATCTTTATGTCTTCTATTTTTATAAAGTTATTTCCCACTTCAATGTTTTTTGGATTAAAAACTCTCTTTTCTTCTTTTATTGATTCCTTAGGAGGATAATTTTTTAAACTTTCGAACTCATCAAAAGTCATGTCACCACCCAAAATATTAATCTATATATTTAAATTATTCAATTTTAATAATTAAAAACAAAATAAAAATAGAAATAGAATTTTAAATCATTGGCGCAGGGGCTGGGATTTGAACCCAGGCGGGGCAAAGCCCCACTGGATCTCAAGGAATATATAACCACACTTAACTCTTCTAAACTCCCCTGTGTCCCAACACCTCAAAATTTACCACTTACATCCTAAAAATGTTCCAACAACACCGCATTACTATACTGCACCAAATCCAGTTAAACAAACTACTCCACAACAACCATAACTTACTGGATTCTCAACAACTTTTTAATAAACTCCAAACTCTCAGCCCTCTCCTTAGAATGAGCATAAATCAAAGTAGTGTTCATCGACTTATGTCCTAAGTATTCCTTTACGATGTCGATGGGCACTCCCTTATTCAATAAATCTACCGCCCTTCCGTGTCTTATACTATGAATAACAATACGCCTATTTTTAGGGATTTTACCCTCCTCTTTCAATTCATTCACTGCCTTTCTAAACACTTCACTAATCCACTCTTTTCTAACCCTCCCACCCTGAGAATTCTGGAACAAATAGTCATCTGAACCTTGCCTTACATTAAACTGAACATAATTCCTAAGCAACTCTAAAGTATCCGATGAACAAACAACAGTCCTCTCCTCATGAGTTTTGGTATTTCGAATCTTAAATATGCCATTGTCTAAATCACAATCCTTGTATTTCAAATTAAGAACCTCAGAAACCCTACAACCAGTGTCCCAAAGTAACCTGATTATTAACGCATCCCTTATCCTGGTCCTACTCCCACTTTCAATTATCTTCTTTAAAATCATATTCAACATTTCAGCATCAACAGCATCATAATGTTGGATTTCAATTCTCGCGAACCTCTTCCTATCCTTACTCTCTTCAACGAACTCCTGAATAACATTATACATTCTTAAAACTCTATAAAACACTTTTAATAATAAAAAATACTTCCTCTGCGAACTTTTAGATACTTTTCTAACCGTATCTAAATAATTAAAAAATTTAACGAAATCACTTGTTTTTAACTCTTCTGGATTTTTTCCAAGGTAATTAATGCAATAATCTAAAAACACTCTCAACCTGTCTAAATCACTCTTTATAGTGCTCTCTTTTATCCCATCAAATCTCCTTTCATCTTCAAACCTTTTTAAATATTCTTTAATTTTATCTGTCTCTTCAATTTTCTCTTTCTTAACCTTCAAAAGTAAAAGATTTTCAATATGTTTAAGCTCTTTCTCCCTCATCCAACTTCACCAACTCGCAGTTCAACAACAAATTAGCACTTTTACCTAACCTCTGTATTATAACCTCCTCTTCCTCTGTGAGAGTTATAGACCTCTTATATTTCTTTTCAGCTTCAATTGCTCTTCTTAGAGTATCTATATCCACATTTTCAACATTTTCCAACTTATGCAAAAGATACCTAAGTTTCCTACCGTCAATGTTTTTATAAAGATAAAATGTTGCCCTCTTTTTCTCTTTCATAAAGCCCACCAAAGGCATTATTCCTCAATCAAACCACAATCAACTAATATTTT